>NZ_WKKI01000007.1 GCF_009674805.1 Metabacillus lacus
CGTCTTATTGATTAACTCCATTTGTTTTTGATTAGGGAAGATACGAAACTTAAACGCCTTTTTAACTAACATGATTTCACCTCGCTTTACAGGAACGCACGTTCTAATTTTACCATGACAGTGAGTGTTTTGGCTATCGCCAACCTCCATTCATCTCCCCCTTATCGCTAAGCTAAATCTCATCACGCGCTTGAAGAGGGAGTCTTCTGTCGGATAAAGATAAAGATATGCCGGCAGAACCCAGGTATCAGGCCAACCAGGATGGCGGCAATATCTCTTTCCTTGGTCACTGTATTCTCTCCATATGCTGGCATATTTTCCTAACTTGATGTTTTTAATTCAAAAGTTTTAGAAAATTTTGTACAATTAAGACAAGAATGAGAGGAGGGTTTCTGTGAAACGGGAAGAATTAATTGCGCCAGAACAGTATAACTTTGTATCTGAGATAGAAAAGTATGCAGCTGATAAAGAAAAGGTTGCCCTGATATGGGAAAATGAAAGCGGAAACAAAGAGGAACTTACCTACAAGGAACTGGTGAATGAAGCCAATAAAACAGGCAGTGCATTGTTAAAGCTTGGACTGGTTCAAGGGGACAAAGTCCTCGTGATGATACCAAGAATGGCTGAAGCATATTCAGTTTATCTTGGTGCCCTTAAAGCAGGCTTAGTCGTTATTCCCTGTTCGGAACTTTTGCGAAAGAAGGATCTGGAGTACAGAATATCTCATGGGGACGTAAAAGCAGTTGTAACCTATCATTCATTTGCTGATCAGTTTGAGGAGTTAGAAGAGCTGAATGAAAAGCTGTTTTGCCTAACTATAGGCGGAGTGAGGAAAGGCTGGTTGAAGCTTGAGGATTTAAAGAAATCTGAGGACGAATCTCTGCAGGCTGCGGATACAAGCAGACATTCTTTTGCCTTCTTATCTTACACGTCAGGCACCACAGGAAATCCTAAAGGAGTTGTACATACACATGGCTGGGCTTATGCCCATCTTCGGACTGCAGCCTCTCACTGGCTTTCTATCAGTGAAAGAGATGTTGTGTGGGCAACAGCAGGTCCAGGATGGCAAAAATGGATTTGGAGTCCTTTTTTATCTGTGCTGGGAAGCGGGGCTGCAGGTTTTATCTATAATGGGAAATTTGATCCTCAAAAGTATCTTTCGCTGCTTGAGAAATATCAAATAAATGTCCTTTGCTGCACCCCGACAGAGTACAGGCTGATGGCAAAGGTTGATAACCTGGAAAGCTACTCTCTTCCTGAACTTCACAGTGCCGTCTCTGCTGGGGAACCTTTAAACAGAGAGGTCATTGATACTTTTAATAAATATTTTCATATTGATGTACGGGATGGTTATGGTCAGACAGAAAACACCTTGCTTGTAGGTGTGCTGAAAGGAATGCAGCTTAAGCCTGGCTCAATGGGCAAACCTACCCCGGGGAATCAGGTGGATATCATTGATGAAGAAGGTTTTCCTTGCAGTCCAGGAGTAGTGGGGGATATCGCAGTTCATGTCCAGACGCCGGCGCTGTTTCAGCAATATTACAAAGACCCGGAACGAACCGCCATGCAGTTCAGGGGTAACTATTATATTACAGGTGATCGTGCAAAAAAAGATGAGGATGGATACTTTTGGTTTGAGGGCAGGAGGGATGACATTATCATCAGCTCAGGGTACACAATCGGGCCATTTGAAGTGGAAGATGCCCTGGTGAAACACCCGCTTGTCAGAGAATGTGCAGTTGTGGCAAGCCCCGATGAGGTTAGAGGATCAGTCGTTAAAGCTTTTGTCGTATTAAAAGATGGGGCAGCTGATATGGAGACCGAAAATATTGTCTTACAGCTTCAGGAATATGTTAAGAAACTGACTGCCCCCTATAAATATCCGAGAAGAATTGAGTTTGTTCAGGAGCTGCCTAAAACAACTTCTGGTAAAATAAGAAGAATAGAGCTTAGAAACAAGGAACTGGGCAATTCTAAAACAGCACAGCAGTCTTAAAATTGAGAGACAGGCAACCGCTGCCTGTCTTCTCTTATTAAGGCTCTACAAGCGACAGGACGTCGGACAGTCATGCGTTGCCACAGGACGTGGCGCTCTTAGCATGACTTCCTTTACTACGCCTTCCGCTTTTCTACATTGTCCAGCTCCGCCGGCCAGCTGCTCGAGGTCATAAGCTGTCTTGGCCACAAGGGCAAAGAACGCCCTTCCGTCCAAGCCATCTTATGCTTGTCGCAGCTGAACAGGCCGGCTCCGCTTTTCGGTTTGTCCAGCTCCGCCGGCCAGCTGCTCGAGGTCATAAGCTGTCTTGGCCATAAGGGCAAAGAACGCCCTTCCGTCCAATCCATCTTATGCTTGTCGCAGCTGAACAGGCCGGCTCCGCTTTTCGGTTTGTCCAGCTCCAGGCGCCAGCGGCTCGAGGTCATAAGTCATCTTGGTCAAGAGGTCAAAGAGCGACCTCATGCCCAAGCTGCCTTATGCTTGTCGCCGCTGAGCAGGCGCCTTCCGCTTTTCTATTTGTCCAGCTCCACCGGCTAGGCCCTCGAGGTCATAAGCCAATCATCTAAAAAAGGCAAAGAGCGCCTTTTAGAGATGCTAGTCTTATGCTTGTCGGAGCCCGACACGACGTCGGACAGTCATGCGTTGCAACAGGACGTGGCGCTCTTAGCATGACTTCCTTTACGGCGGTTGCACTTTTCACATTGTCCAGCTCCACCGGCCAGCCCCTCGAGGTCATAAGCCAATCCGGCCTGAAGGTTAAAGAACAACCTTCATACCGGCTCGTCTTATGCTTGTCAGGGCTGAGCGGCGCCTTCTACTTTTCGGTTTATCCAGTTCCAGGCGCCAGCCCTTCGAGGTCATAAGCTGTCTTGGCCATAAGGGCAAAAAGCGCCCTTACGTCCAAGACATCTTATGCTTGTCAGGGCTGAGCGGGCGCCTTCCACTTTTCTACATTATCCAGTTCCAGGCGCCAGCCCCTCGAGGTCATAAGCCACCTTGGTCAAGAGGTCAAAGAGCGACCTCATGCCCAAGCCGTCTTATGCTTGTCGGGGCTGAGCGGGCGCCTTCAACTTTTAAAATAATCGGAGGAATTTTCATGCGGACTCTTTGGTATGGAGGAGCCATTTACACGATGGCTGCTGAATTTGAGCAGGTTGAAGCTGTTTTGACAGAAGGAGGAAAGATTGTTGCAGCAGGGACTTTGGATGATCTGAGGCATATGCCTGGAGAGATTAACAGAGAGAGAAATCTTCATGGGCAAACAATGATTCCCGGACTGGTGGACAGCCATCTGCACTTGATTGGTCACGGAGAAAGACTGCTGAGGCTCGACTTGACGGAGTGCAGCACGATAAAAGAGGTGCTGCAGCTGCTTCAGGAAAGAGCGAAGTCCCTTCCTCCCGGTGAATGGCTGATAGGGGAAGGATATAATGAGAACACTTTGGAGGAAAGAAGAATTCTTCATAGATTCGAACTTGATGAAGCATTGCCGAATCATCCAGTTTTACTGAAAAGAATTTGCCGGCATGCCATGATTGTAAATACCAGCGGGCTGGAGGCTGCGGGTATCCGTCATGATACCCCTAATCCAGATGGCGGCGTAATTGACCGGGATGATCACAATGAACTCACAGGCTATCTTTTGGACAGGGCTCAAGAGGCTGTTTATGAATGCCTTCCTGACGTATCATCGCACTATCTGGAGCATGCATTGAGAATGTCTATTGAGGATTGTCTCTCTAAAGGACTGACAGGCGGGCATTCTGAAGATCTGTCCTATTATGGAAACAGCCGCAAAACCTTTCATGCTTTTCAGCAAGTGCTGGGTGCCGAAAAAACAAAGTTCAGAGCACATCTGCTGGTCCATCATACAGTTGCGGAAGAGGTTCTGCTTCGCTGCAGTAACGAACAAACCGAGTTTGTTGAGCTGGGGGCCATGAAAGTTTTCGCCGATGGATCACTCGGAGGAAGAACAGCGCTTTTGAGCGAGCATTACTCAGATGACGAAACAACAAGCGGAGTATCCATTCATTCACAGCAGGAGCTGAACCGCCTTGTGAAAAAAGCGAGAGATATGCAAATGGAAGTTGCAGTTCATGCCATTGGTGACAAAGCATTTCAAATGGTATTGAATGCAATTGAGGAGCATCCTCCGGCAAAAGGGAAGCATGACAGGCTCATTCATGCGCAGATATTGACTCCTGAGTTAAGGATGAGGGCCAGTAAACTTCCTGTTATTCTTGATATTCAGCCTGGATTCGTCGTAAGCGATTTTCCCTGGGTGGAGGAACGTCTTGGAATTGAGCGGTTAAAGGAAAGCTTTGCCTGGAAAACGCTTTTAGAAGAGGGCTTTCATTGTGCAGGAGGATCCGATGCCCCGATTGAACCCCTTTCTCCTATTTATGGCATTCATACGGCTGTTAACAGAACCTCCAGCCATTCTCCGGATTTGAAGGAGAGTATGGAAAAAGAAAAGCTGACTGTATTTGAAGCGGTAGCCCTGTATACAGCTGGAAGTGCCTATGCAATACATAAGGAGCATCAGCGGGGACTGATAAAAGAAACTTTCGATGCGGATTTTACAATTCTAAGCCGTGACATCTTTCAGGTTCCGCAGGAATCTATAAAGGATATAACAGCATCCATGACTGTAGTGGCAGGAGAAATTGTGTACAAGAGTGACTTCCAGCCTGAAAAAGAGCCGCTGCTGCCTAATTAAAGGCAGGGCGGCTCTTTTGTAACAGGTTGTTTTTCAATTACAGGAACAGCCTGCGGCTTTCTATAGAAATGTTCTTTTTACTTTTTCCCAAAAAGAATTGTCTTTCAGTTTAACTGTTTTAATTTTTTTGCCGCTTAACGAAATCTCCAGCTTTTCCACATGGCGGATACTGAGAGCTTCATTATCCATCCCAATGACAGGATAATCATTTCCATCCTGTATAATTTTAAGGGTAAGCTTTCTTTCACCGCTGAGAATGAAGGAGGAACCAAGTGTCCTATATTCATTATTATTGAGAGAAGCGAGTTCGCTTACTTGTAGGCAGTCGAGCATCGGATCAACCACAGCGCCGTTAACTGACTTGGAATATGCGGTGCTGCCGGTCGGTGTAGCCACAATCATGCCGTCTCCCCTGAAGGTTTCAAAATGAAGGTCATCTATGTAGACGTCCATCGCAAAAGTTTTGATGATGCTTGAGCGGATAGAGCATTCGTTCAAACATTGAAAAGATGTCCCATGGTCTGCTGTCACAGTGAGTACAGGATATCTTCTGACTTCTATTTGCTCCTCCATCATTGCTTCTATCATTTTGCCTGTGTCATCAATGCTGAAATCACAGTACAGGCTGACATTCCCTTTTGTTGTTACCCCCACGTACAAGCAGTCATCCCTGAAATTCGATTGTCGCACTGCCTGCAAGAAAGTGCCGTCACCGCCGATGCTGACGATAATATTTGCCTGATGGTGATCTTCAACAACTGTAAACCGATATTTTTCAGCAAGCTCGATCAGGGAGCGCACCTTATCTGCCAGTTCTTTTTCCTGCTTGTAAAAAAAGTAAACATTACTGCGATCAGCCATTCAAATTCCTCCCTTTGGATTGGAAAGTATCTCCACACATAGAAAAAAAGTATGGTAAAATACTCTTTGTGTTCAGTGTACCATTTTTTTATGAGAGAGCAACGTTTTGGAAAAGGATACAGCACTTGGAAAAGAGGCTGAAAAAGGAGGAAGAGTGATGAACGGGAAAAGATGGAGTGCGCTCATTATTGCGGCTGTATTGTTTGTATTTGCTTCTATCACAAGCATACTTAGTATTGCAGGAGAACAGCAAAGCGCTTTTTCAGAAGCTTTCAGTTCTTCGGAAGCTTTTAGTGAAAATGTCTTAAGAGAAGGATCGCCAAACCAGAAAATTGCAGTGCTGACTGTTGATGGCGTCATACAGGATACTGGAGATGCTGGTTCACTTTTTGCAACAGGAGGTTATCATCATCAAAATTTCCTGAAAATGATCGACAAGGCTGCCCAGGATGAGAGTATTCAGGGCGTTATTCTGAAAGTAAACTCTCCCGGCGGAGGAGTCGTTGAAAGTGCAGAATTACATAAGCATTTAATGAAATTGAAAGAAGAAACCGACAAACCGGTATATGCTTCTATGACAACGACAGCAGCTTCAGGCGGCTACTATATTTCAACTGCAGCAGATAAGATTTTTGCTGCTCCTGACACTTTAACGGGATCTCTCGGTGTTATTATGCAGGGAATCAACTACAGCGGGCTTGCTGAAATGTACGGCGTGGAATTCAATACAATAAAAAGCGGGCCGTATAAGGATATTATGTCTCCTGCCAAAGAGATGTCAGAGGAAGAAAGAGACATCCTGCAGTCTATGGTAGACAATGCTTACCAAGGATTTGTAGACGTGATTGCCGAAGGGCGGGACATGTCTGAACAACAGGTGCGCAGCATTGCTGATGGCAGAATTTATGACGGACGTCAGGCAAAAGAGAACAATCTGATTGATGAATTGGCCTATTTTGACGATGTAATCGAAATACTAGGGGAAGATCTTGAGCTGAGTAATCCACAAGTGATTGAATATAAATCAGGAACAGGGCTTGGTTCACTTCTTTCCATGAGTTCTCAAAAGATATTCAGCGATGACTTCAAATTATTATCTATGCATGAACTCTTTACCCGGCCGAATTCGTCTCGCCTGATGTATTTATATGCTGAATAAGGAGGGTTCCAAATGGATGCAACGGTAAATGAAATAAAGCAGGAACATCCTCCTGTTGAAAGCAGAAAGATTGAATACCAAGAATATTTCAGTGGATTCTGGATAAGATTCTGGGCATATTTATTAGATTTGCTCATCATCATGAGCATTAACGGCATTTTAGTAAACCCTGTGTTTCGCCTTGCTGGATGGGAAACATCAGGAAATATGTTTGCACCGGTCAGCATCATCAAAGCCATTGTGTTTTTTGGATACTTTGTGCTGTTGACAAAATATCTCGGCCAGACCCTTGGGAAGATGACGTTTGGCATAAGAGTTGTCTCTTTGCATCCTGAGGGGCTGTCTTGGAAGACCATTTTGTTTAGAGAACTAGTGGGACGATACATCTCAAAAACGATTTTTATTGGCTATATCATTACGGCTTTTACAAAGAAGAAACAGGGCCTGCACGACCTGTTTGCTGATACTGCAGTTATCCATCAAGACCTTTACCTGAAAAAAGAGACGATGATACCTGCATCAAACACTCCCCAATAAACCTGCCATGAGGCAGGTTTATTTTTTTTGCACAAGGGCGATAATGAGGGATTGAAAGGAAGTGTGTACGGTGTGGTGGATATTATGGCTTTTTCTTATACTTGCTGCGGTTTTTATCCTGATGATTCCTTTTTTACGCATGACCATAACAATCAGCTTGAAACATATTGGGGATGATGACAGCATCAGCATCAAATTCAGAACTTTATTTGGGCTGCTGCGTTATACATTGAGAATCCCTATGGTGAAGGTGGACAATAGCTCCCCTGGTATTGAGCTAAGGAAGGAAAAGAATTTTGGGGAGGATCGGCAGGTGCCAGACTCACAGAAGCACTACGATAAAATAACCA
The DNA here is from genome assembly GCF_009674805.1 of Metabacillus lacus. Taxonomy (GTDB): domain Bacteria; phylum Bacillota; class Bacilli; order Bacillales; family Bacillaceae; genus Metabacillus_C; species Metabacillus_C lacus. The sequence continues at coordinate 7,623 of NZ_WKKI01000007.1, forward strand.
AGAAAGATGTCCTGACTGATATTAAGGATATAAAGGAACTGTTAGAGCATATTGTTACTTTTCACGAGATAGTGAAAAGGTTTTTCCGAAAGGTAACTGTCACAAAGTTTGAATGGCATTCTCAGTTTGGTATTGGAGATGCTGCTGCAACTGGAGTACTGACCGGTGCAGCATGGTCCATTAAAGGGGCGCTGATTGGGATCCTAAGCAGTTATACCAGGCTATCGGTCCTGCCAGCCCTAAGCATTACTCCTGTTTTTGTACATAAAGATTCAAAAACAGTTCTGCACTGTATGATTCATTTCAGAATCGGGAATGCTATTTTGGCAGGGTTGCGTGTTTTGAAACATTGGAAGGGAGGACTTCCTTTTATCAGAAATCGTCCTTTTCCTTTCCTAACTCGCCAGCAGAATAATAAATCGGTCTAAGGAGGCAGAATTACTATGAGTGAACATCCAATACAAGGGTTAATGAAACATGCCATGGAAAATTTAAAAGAAATGATTGATGTTAACACCATTATAGGCGATCCTGTGGAAACACCGGATGGGAGCGTCATTCTAACAGTTTCCAAAGTTGGTTTCGGCTTTGCTGCCGGTGGAAGCGACTATAATGTTGCCGGCTTGGAAGAGCGCGGGGGCGACCATAACAGTGAACGCAAGATTCCTTTTGGCGGCGGTAGCGGTGGCGGTGTATCCATTACTCCTATTGCATTCTTAATTGTAGGAGCAAATGGAATCAAAATGCTTCATCTTGATGAGAGTACACATCTTTACGAAAAAATTCTCGATTCAGCGCCTAAGGCTATCGAGAAAATTCAGCAGATGTTTTCAAGCAAAGATAATGAATCCGGAGAACAAGGCGGAAAGCCGCTTCAAGCTCAAAACAGCATTTATGCAGAAGAAAAACAGGAAAAGAAGGATTTGGAATTTTAAAGCCAGCTGCTTGTCAGTTGGTTTTTTTATGTTGCTATGGCTTTTTGCTGTAACTGCTGAACCAGAAAAAACTGCCCGCCAGGTATCTGTCGTGAGTTGTTCCAGCCGAATCGTGTTCATTGCAAACTTTTCTGAAAAGCATTATAGTTACACTGTATATAATCTATCAGGGAGGCTGGTAATATGGCGAAAATCACGTTTAAAGGGAAAGAGGTTACTTTGCTGGGCAGTGAGTTAAAAGCCGGGGATAAAGCACCGGATTTTACAGTGCTTGCAAATGATTTATCTGAAGTTACTCTAGCTGATTCCAAAGGCCGTGCCCGTTTAATTTCAGTGGTGCCTTCTATTGATACAGGCGTATGCGATGCACAGACAAGAAGGTTTAATGAGGAAGCTTCGCAGCTGAACAATATGTCTGTCCTGACCATTAGTACAGACCTGCCGTTCGCTCAGCGCAGATGGTGCGGTGCCAACGGGATTGAAAATGTCCAAACGTTGTCCGATCACCGTGACATGTCATTCGGAGAAGCATATGGTGTATACATAAAAGAAATGCGCCTGCTTGCCAGAGCCGTATTTGTAATTGACAGCAATGATCAGGTTACCTATGCAGAATATGTGAGTGAAGCTACCAACCACCCGGATTATGAGGCTGTCATGGAGGCAGTCAGAGCGTTACAGTAAATGTTCAAACAAGCCTCAGTGTCAGTTAGATACTGAGGCTTTTCCATTAAAAGAGTTCAGGAGGAAAATACATGCAAGGCGGTACAAAAGTAGAAAAACTATTTGCAGGCATTAACGAAACTGCAGACTTGCTGGCAAGGGAGCTGGATCTTTCCTATATCGAAGCAGTGGCGGAAACAGGAGAAAATATGTTTCATGAAGCAATACTGCAGGAAGGACTAAGCGAAGTAAGTGAAAGGAAGCTGAATGGGGTTTACAGGCAGCTCCTGCTTGCCCAGTATAGCAAAGAAGAAATCCGAAAATCTTTTCAGCTTGCCATTTTAAAGGGATTAAAAGAAGGTTCCTCCCCTAACCACCAAATGACCCCTGACACTGTAGGAATTTTTATGGGCTATTTGGTTTCAAGGTTTACGGAGGGGCAAAACCATCTGACTATATTGGATCCTGCTGTAGGAGCGGGGAATCTTTTAACTACTGTTCTAAACAATCTGGGTGAACGAGAGGCTGAAAGCGTCGGTGTTGACGTGGACGAACTGCTCATTAAACTCGCATATATAAACGCTAATCTTCAAAAACACCCTGTTCAATTTTTTAATCAGGACAGCCTGCAGCCGCTATTGGTCGATCCGGCAGATATTATTGTCAGCGATCTGCCTGTCGGGTATTACCCAAATGATGCCGGAGCAAAGGCTTTTAAGCTTGCAGCAGAAAAAGGGCATTCCTATTCACATCACTTATTTATTGAACAAAGCCTGAACTATGCAAAGCCTGGAGCCTATTTGTTTTTGGTTATTCCAAATCAGCTGTTTCAATCTCAACAAGCTGATAGTCTGCGGGCCTATTTGAAAGAAACAGCATATGTGCAGGGACTCCTGCAGCTTCCGCTTTCCATGTTCGGATCTGAGAACCATGGCAAAAGCATTTTTATTCTTCAGAAAAAAGGTGAAGGAATTCAGCCGCCAAAAGAAGCCATGCTGTCAAAACTGCCGAAATTCAGCGATGCTGCTGCCATGAAATCTATTACCAATCAAATGAATACATGGTTTACTAACAACAAGTAAAGGTAAAAAGTAAAGGGATAAAAAATGAGGAGACCGAATACAAGGTCTCTTTTTTGTACCCTCATGAATACAAAGGGAGATACCCGCTGCATCCTTGTAACCGAGTGAAAAACAACGCAGAAGTTGAAAACAGAGTTCAAGAAAAACAGACTGCTGATCTTTTTCAGAAAATAATAACATTTGACTGTAAACGATTGCATCCTTTCAACCTACTTGAAATGTATAACTTGCAGTGTTTAAATGAAAAAGTCAGATATTTTTCGGGAGTTTGTAAAGAATAAATATGTGTTGATATCCAAGCGGTACATAATATAAAGGAGCGGTAAAAATATGGCAAAAGTTATTGCAATTAATGCAGGAAGTTCTTCCTTAAAGTTTCAGCTGTTTGACATGCCGTCAGAAGAGGTTGTAACGAAAGGGCTTGTTGAAAGAATCGGACTTGATAATTCTGTCTTTACCATTAGCGTAAATGATGAAAAGCAAGAAGAAATAACAGACATTGCAGATCACGCAGTGGCGGTGAAAATGCTTCTTAATAAGTTGACAGACCTTAACATTATTGAATCTCTTGATGAAATTGAAGGGATTGGACACCGTGTAGTACATGGAGGAGAGCTGTTCAATGACTCTGTACTGATCACTGAAGAAACTCTGGAACAGATTGAAGAGCTGTCCGACCTTGCTCCGCTTCATAATCCTGCAAACTTAGTAGGAATACAAGCCTTCCAAGAGGTGCTTCCTAATATCCAGGCAGTTGCAGTGTTTGACACAGCATTCCATCAATCCATGCCAGAGCAGTCTTTCCTGTACAGCCTTCCTTATGAATATTATGAAAAGTACGGCATCCGCAAGTACGGTTTTCACGGCACATCACATAAATATGTTTCTCAAAGAGCAGCAGAACTGCTTGGACGTCCTGTCGAACAGCTGAGACTTCTTTCCTGCCATTTAGGAAATGGAGCCAGTATTGCTGCAATTGAAGGCGGAAAATCTATTGATACCTCCATGGGCTTTACGCCGCTGGCTGGTGTAGCAATGGGGACACGCTCAGGTAATATCGACCCTGCTTTAATTCCTTTTATTATGGGCAAAACAGGGAAGACAGCTGATGAAGTTCTTGATATTCTTAATAAAAAGAGCGGATTGCTGGGTGTTTCCGGTTTATCAAGCGATCTTCGCGACATTCAGCAGGCTGCGGAAGCAGGAAATGACAGAGCCAGAACAGCTTTGGAGGTTTTCGCTAACCGTATCCATAAATATATCGGTTCTTATGCTGCAAGGATGTCAGGAATTGATGCCATCATCTTTACAGCCGGGATTGGTGAAAACAGCATTGAAATTCGTTCCCGTGTTTTAAAAGGGCTTGAATTTATGGGTGTTTACTGGGATCCTGCATTAAACGAGGTTAGAGGCGAAGAGGCATTTATCAGCTACCCTCACTCTCCCGTAAAGGTTCTTATTATTCCTACAAATGAAGAAGTGATGATTGCCAGAGACGTTGTACGTTTGACGCAATAACCATCACAGAAAAGGCGGTCCCAACAGGGCCGCCTTTTCTTTTGCATATCTGACTGTTTCTTGAGCTGCAGCCAAGGAAACGCTCCCAGATTCTTTATGCTATAATGGAGGAAAATAAAGGACGGGGGGAAGGTAATGAATTTTTCAAAAAGTGAACAAGTACTCCTGGATGAACTTCAACAATGGGAGAACAAACTGACAAAGAATGAAGGTTATGAACTGCCCGCCGCCTGGCATAACTGGGCTGAAAAGCAGATGGCTTCCATTCCGCCGGAACTTAAGAACAGTTTAACTCTCAAGCTGGATACTGCTGTTTTCCATTTAAACGCCTTCCTGCAAAGCTCCAGCCTGCAGCTGTCTGCCAGGGAGCAGATTTTAAAATCTGCTGCAGCAATAGACAGCCAAGCACGTGAAATAACAGATTTGAGAAATTTAAGCATAGACCAGCTGAATTATATAGCTGATATTCAGCTGTCAAAACAAAGGCTCTATTCATTGGTGCAAGGAGGGCTTACAGGTGCGGGAGGTTTGTTGTTTTTAGGGGCAGACCTGCCTGCGGCTATGATCCTGCAGCTGAGAACAGTTCAAACAGCGGCCCTGTGCTACGGCTATGAATTGAATACTCCCTATGAAACTATGACGATACTAAGGGTCTACCATGCGGCTCTCCTGCCGGGAAATCTGAAGAGCGCACGATGGAAAGAGCTCACAGAAGAACTGTATGAAAGGAAAGAAGAGCCGTTTTTCTATGATGGACCTGAAGAAATTGCGGACGAAGCAAGTTTAAGAGTTTATATAGGGCAGATAGCGAAGCTTTTTGTCCTATCTGCTTTAAGAAAAAAAGTACTCCAGGGAATACCGGTTTTCGGGTTGATTGCAGGGGCAGGCATTAATTACAAGCAGACCCGTGAGGTTGCCCAATTTGCTCAGAAATATTACCAGCTTCGAACTTTATCAGAGAAGAAAGGGTGAATGAAATATGAGCATTGTTCAGCATAGAGATCAAGCGCCTGCAAGTGTAGCAATCAAGGTGATTACTGTCAGTGATACGAGGAAGAAGGAAGATGACAGGAGCGGCGAGCTGATTGTATCCCTATTGAAAGAAGCCGGACATCAACTGATCGGGCATATCATTGTGAAAGATGAAAAATCCTTAATTAGAAGTGCTCTTTTGGATGGCTGTGAAAATAAAAATATAGATGCGGTGATTACGAACGGCGGTACAGGCCTGGCAAAAAGGGACGTTTCCATCGAAGCTTTAAAAATGATTGTTGAAAAAGAAATACCTGGTTTTGGAGAACTTTTTCGAATGCTCAGCTATCAGGAAGGCTTAAAGTCAGGAGCAATGATGAGCAGGGCTGCGGCCGGGATTTCGATGGATACAGTGGTGATCGCTCTTCCCGGTTCAACAGGAGCTGTAAAGCTTGCAATGGAAAAACTTATCCTTCCTGAGATAGGGCATCTTGTCTTTGAGGCAAAAAAAGATCTTTAGAGGTATATACTTTTCGCTCCTTCACAATAATAGAAAGACAGCTTGAATGAGGAGGAGTAGGATATGAGCGGCGAAAAAAGAATTACCCGGCAGACTTATTATTATGATCACCTTGGAGAACTTGAAACCAACTATCAAATTGCTGATGCCTACAGCAGCGGGGTCGTTGAACAGCAGTATGATTTGAATTTTCTTCAGGAGCAGCTCAGGCATTACCGGAAGGATCTATAAAGAATACTGTAGTGACGGTCAAAACAGAACATAGAAAAAAGCCATCAATCTAGATGGCTTCAGACTGTCGAGAAACTCTCGACAGTCTTTTATTTTTATCTGAAGTGTTTTAAATATTTGGATACCTGGACACAAGAGACTAAGCTTTGCGGCGCTGAAGGCAGTTAGGGGTTCATTAAGAAAATGCTCTTGCTGTAACTGGTTTTTTGCTTTGTTATACGATTTCAGAGTTACTATAACAAAACATCATATTCGTTACACAACTGAAGTCAATTCCAAAGCCAAAATTAACATAGTAATTGTATATAGCCTTTTCTACAAAAAAAGCGAAAGCCCGACGCTGTCGCTCAGCTTGTGGAGAAAGGTACTATATGTTTCTTCCACAAGCTCAAGCCATCAATCAAGATGGCTTTTTTCTATGTTCTATAGCTGCATGTAATAGTATATAAAAGGCAGAAGTTATAAAAAAACAAAGAAACCCAGGTGATGCGGCTTCAGGAAGACTGAAATAAAGAATTACCCCAAGAGCGATGGAAGCTCCTGCCGGCCAATTGATTCTCTTTGCGTTAAGAATATCTTCTTCTGAGATTCTGCATTTTTTTACAGCTAAAAAATCTGCTGCAATGACACCGGAAAGAGGGATCACAAAAGCACCGAGAAACGAAATATAGGCGGAGGCGCTTGTTACAAGGGAAGGCATTGTGCTTAACAGCACTGCTGCGGCTCCAAAAACTGCGGCACTGCGGATCCTCCCCAGTGAAGGAATGAAGTTAAGCAGGCTGAATCCTCCCGTATAGGCATTGCTTAAGTTAATTGAAAACATCGAGAGGATAGCACATAAAAAAATCCCGCCTGAAAGCAGAGGGTGGTCCGTCAGCAATGATGCCGCAACAAATGCATTATATTCCGCAAAAGCAGCGGCACTCGTGACTGCAAGAAATGCAGTCATCATGAATCCGGCCAGGTTTCCTGCGAAAATTCCTGCCATTCCTTGAACGGGAGTCTTGGCATATCTGGTCATATCAGCCGAAGCACTTACTCCAGATACATATTGAACGAACACAAGGCTACCATACAACATGATGGTGGAGAAAGGTGCAGCAGATTCTGCAGCATTGTTTGCAAGTGTTTTGAATGAAATTGTAGTAGAGTATAAATAAAGAGTGACTACCTGTCCTGCCAGCAAGAAAGGAAGAAAAAATTTGGCAGCCTTTTTGACTGCTTGAAAGCCCACTGCTGCAGTCACGACTATCAGCAGGCTCAGCAAAACAGAAACAATAATGGAATTGGGCGTAAAGCCTGTGTATGTTCTGATTGTTTCCATCACAATCATGGAACCCCCGATGGTTTGCACGGCAAACCAGTAAAGGGAGGTAGCTGTCCGTACCGGTGAGGCCAGATTTCTTGATAGCTGATATCCCAGTATCGAACGAAGGGCATACTGGCCTGGTATTCCCTTTAGGGAGCCGGGAAGTGATAGCAGAGACACAAAGATAAACGCAAGGGCAGCACCACATACAGTGGTGAAGAACGCTTGAGTGATACTGAGTCCGCCCTGAAGGACTGCGAGAGCGGGAAGCAGGAAATTGCCTGCATTTACCGAAAAAGCAAACTGTATAATAAAATAATCATGCCACGGTGTTTGTCTCAAATGGGCAGGTACAGGCTCAAGGCCAAACTGCTCTATTCCCGACCGTTTTTCCAACATGTGAGCCACAAGGGTTCCTCCTTAAAGGATTCATTATGATTATTGTAAGGCTCAAGGTAAAGAATCACAATCATACAAATATGTATTCCATAAACTGAGAGAGGGGCTGCATAAATGAGACATGCACTGGTAACTGCAGGCTCAAAAGGACTAGGAAGGAAGGCAGCCGAGCAGCTGCTTGAAATTGGACATTCAGTGACAGTTACTTACCGCCGGGATACAGAGGGAGTAAGGGAGCTGCAGGAGAAGTATTCCAAGCTGTCTGACCGGCTCCTTTTTATCCAGGGAGACGTTACAAAAAAAGAAGATCTATATAATATGGTAGATGAAAGTATTGCAGCCTTTGGAAGGCTCGACTTTCTGATTAATAATGCCGGTCCCTACATCTTTGAAAGAAAAAAACTTGCCGATTATACAGATGATGAATGGTATAACATGGTGGAAGGAAATTTAAGCGCCGTTTTCCATTTGTTTAAAAGAGCTGTTCCCCATATGAGAAAACAGGCATTCGGAAGAGTCATTACATATGGTTTTCAGGGGGCCGGCCATGCACCGGGCTGGGTGAACCGTTCCGCTTTCAGCGCTTCTAAGACCGGAGTTGCATCTTTAACAAAAACAATCGCACTGGAAGAGGCGGAAAACGGGATTACCGCGAACATGATTTGTCCCGGCAATATTGTTGGAGAAATGAAAGAGGCAGGAATCATTGATGCCAGGCAAATGACCGGCATCAGCAATACACCGATAGGCAGATCTGGAACTGGTGAGGATATTGCCAGGCTTGTTGCATTTTTGTGCGAAGAGGATTCTGACATGATTACGGGCTCTGTTATAGAAGCAACCGGCGGAGCAAACGTCATTTACAGATTTCAGTAAATGAGGATGGTTTTTGTATGACTTCTGTGAGCATGTTTAGTACGATAGGGATGATAACAAGTTCAAAGGAGTGAAGCGTGTTGAAAGTATCGTATCATGGACATTCTGTAGTGAAAATCGAGGCTAACGGAAAAAGAATTTTGATTGATCCATTCATCTCGGGAAATCCCCAGACTGACCTGAAAGCTGATGAAGTTCAGGCGGATGTGATCCTGCTGACGCATGGCCATTCGGACCACGTGGGGGATACGCTCTCCATTGCTCAAAATAATGATGCTCTCATTGTGGCTCCTTTTGAGCTTGCCACATACCTTGGCTGGAAAGGTGCCAGGACTCATCCCATGTCCATAGGCGGCTCTTATCAGTTTGAATTCGGAACAGTAGCGCTGACACAGGCATTTCACAGTTCAAGCTATACAGAAGAGGAAGATCAGAAAATCATTTATACCGGCATGCCGGCAGGAATACTGTTTACTGATAATCAAAAAACAATTTATCATGCAGGTGATACAGGCCTTTTTACTGATATGAAAATGATTGGTGAGAGAAACAAGATCGATATTGCATTTCTGCCAATTGGAGATAATTTTACAATGGGACCAAAAGATGCTGTCACAGCAGCAGAGTGGCTGCAAGCCAAGAAGGTAGTGCCGATTCATTATAATACGTTTCCGGATATTGAACAGAATCCAGAGGACTTTGTCAGCAGCCTTCCTGAAGGAGTTGGCACGGTTTTAAAAGCTGGAGATACAATAGATTGAATGTTGCAAAGCCGGCTGATATGGACCGGCTTCTTTTTTTGCCGTTTTCTGCATAGAATGAAACAAGCAGTCAGAGATGGGGGAGAAAAAGATGAACAAGCTGAAAGTAATGTTTGTATGTACCATGATTTTTTTTGCGGTGCCAAAGCTGGAATTCAGCGGTGAGGGACTTCAGGGGATCTATTCACTCGTCTGGCTGGGACTTGCCCTGCTGGTGTTTGGCGGCTGTTTCAGTTCCCTTTTGTTTGAGCCCGTTCTCAAGCGGAAAACCCGCCGTCTGGAAACAGAAAAAGTATTAAAAAGGCGGCAAAAATCAATGCTGCGTTGATATAAGGAATGTTCACCCGTATAATAATGTGTAGAATAACAGAATTCGCTAATAAATTTAGAGGGTGAAAAATGTTTGGCTACTAAGCATGAGCAAATACTTCAATACATAGATTCATTGCCTGTGGGTGAAAAAATTTCAGTCAGGCAGATTGCAAAAGCAATGGCAGTCAGTGAAGGAACTGCCTACCGGGCCATAAAGGAAGCGGAAAATAAAGGCTACGTTAGTACGATTGAAAGAGTTGGAACCATCAGGATCGAGCGGAAGAAAAAAGAGAACTTTGAAAAACTGACATATGCCGAGGTAGTGAATATTGTTGATGGACAAGTTCTCGGCGGAAGAGCGGGACTGTATAAAACACTTAATAAATTTGTCATCGGAGCTATGAAGCTCGATGCCATGATGCGCTATACAGGTGCAGGGAATCTGCTGATTGTGGGCAACAGGACCAATGCACATCAGTTTGCCCTTGAAGCAGGAGCTGCTGTGTTAGTAACAGGCGGTTTTGATACAGAAGATAGTGTTAAAAAACTTGCTGATGAACTGGAACTGCCTGTTATTTCAACGAGTTATGATACGTTTACAGTCGCGACTATGATCAACAGGGCAATATACGATCAGCTGATAAAAAAAGAAATTGTGCTTGTAGAGGATATCCTGACGCCTCTTGAAAAAACGGTATGCCTTTCTTCAACAGACACTATTGAGGAATGGTACACGCGAAATTATCAAACAGGGCATGGAAGATTTCCTGTTGTTGACCAAAACTTAAAAGTGCTCGGAATGGTTACATCCAAGGATGTAATGGGCATCGATAAAAGCACGTATATCGACAGGGCTATGACCAAGAATCCAATCACCGTTGTAGGTAAGACCTCAGTTGCATCTGCAGCTCAGATGATGGTCTGGGAAGGCATTGAAGTCCTGCCCGTGGTAGACCAGAATAATCGGCTTGAGGGAATGATCAGCAGACAGGATGTGTTAAAGGCACTTCAGCTGAATCAGAGGCAGCCGCAAATCGGAGAGAAAATTGATGACATAATTACAAACCAGTTTGTCTCCGCTGATGAAGACGTAAAAAAAATGAATGTATTTCGCTGCGAAGTAACACCCCAGATGACAAACCAGCTTGGAACAATTTCTTACGGAGTTTTTACAACGCTCGTTACAGAGGCTGTTAACAGGTTCCTCCGTTCTCAAAAAAAGGGCGATATCGTTGTTGAGAATATAACCATTTATTTCATCAAGCCGGTCCAGATGGAAACCGTGGTTGAGATACACCCGAAAATACTCGAGGCTGGAAGAAAATTTGGAAAAATAGATGTTGAAGCCTTCAGTGAAGGGGTGCTGGTCGGCAAGGCCATGATGATGGTTCAGCTGATTGAGCGCAATTAAAAACAGGGGCAGTTAGCTGCCCCTGTTTTATACACTGTACCTATGAGGTTTTTGAGTGTTCCTTAGCTTCTCTTGCGGCAAAGGGAAGATAATGCTGATAAGCTTTGTAACCCGCCCAAGTGCTTCCTAGACCAACAAGTGCAAAAATAACGGCAATAACTGCTGCAAGAGTGGATCTGAACATAAACAGCTGATTCAATCCAAAGAAAAATACAAACATGCCCAGCGCCATGCTGGATTTCGCAGACAGCCACTGCTTTTCCATTGGCTTCTTTGTACGGTGGTATTTCACCTTGTAAAATATATAAAAAGAAATAGCAAAAACGATCAATATAGCAAAAATTGGCATTGTAAGCCCTCCAATTATGAGTTCCCTCTATCATTTTAAACAACAATGATTGGAAAATCCATATAAAATAAGGGAGATTAAAATGAAAACGAAAATTTTAGAAGCGATCAGGCAATACGAAACCATCATCATTCACCGCCATGTACGGCCTGATCCGGATGCTTACGGATCTCAATGCGGACTGGCAGAAATATTAAAAGCATCTTTTCCGGACAAAAAAATACATACTGCGGGAGAGGGAGAGAAATCCCTGCAATTTCTATATAAAATGGACCTGGTGGATGACGCGCAGTACGAGGGAGCTCTTGTTATTGTGTGCGACACAGCAAATCAGGAAAGAATTTGCGACCAGCGGTACTCCAAGGGCGACATGCTGATTAAAATTGACCACCACCCTAACGAAGATCAATATGGGGACATTATCTGGGTTGATACAGCAGCAAGCTCAGTCAGTGAGATGATTTACGAATTTTATTTGTCCGGCAGGGAAAAAGGGCTTGCGTTTTCAAAAAAAGCAGCAGAATTAATATATGCCGGCATTGTTGGTGACACAGGAAGATTTCTATTTCCAAGCACAACACCTAAAACATTTCGTTATGTAAGCGAGCTTGTGGATTACGGAGTTTCATTTACTGATATTTATGATCAGCTTTACAGGACCAAAATAAATATTGCCAAGCTTAGCGGACATGTTTTGCAGCATTTTCAAACTTCGTCCTCTGGATCTGCCTGCATGAAAATTACGAAAGACATGCTGGATGAATATGGGGTTACAGCTTCGGAAGCTTCCCAGCTTGTCAGTCTGCTTGGAAATTTAGAGGGTATCAAAGCCTGGGTATTTTTTGTGGAAGAAGATGATCAGATCAGAGTCCGGCTTCGTTCGAAAGAAATTGTGATTAACGGATTGGCTAAAAAGTACAGAGGCGGCGGGCATCCACTGGCTGCAGGAGCATCTGTATACAGCTGGGAAGAGGCGGAACAGGTTCTTACAGGTCTTGAGGAACTTTGCATGAAGAATCAATGAAAAATGCAGGAACCCTGTATATATGATACAGCAGAAAGGGGGCATCTTCCCCCCTTTTCTTATTCACTTCCTGATAAAGGAATAAACCAAAAACCGAATTCTGTTTTATCTTCATATACATTGAGGTTCAATATGGATATTTCCTGCTTTAGCTTTTGTGCCAATTCAAACGTTTCAACATAAGCAGAGTAGCCGTTTTGCAGCCGGATGATCTTCTCTCTGACAATCTGTCCCCGGTTGATAATATACAAAAAAATCCCCTCCCCTAATCTATACATATTTTTGCTTATATATCTATTTTATCTGAAGAGGGTCTGATTGCGATTACATTTTTATGAAAATTTTCTGAAATTTATTCATCAAGTAACAGGAAGGGCTGTGACTTCAATATATAGCTCGGTATAGATGACCATTTCTGTTACCCTGAGCTTATACTGCTTTTCATCAATACTGTACGTCTTATTTTCAATAGCTCTTTTTAAAATTTTTCTGCTGGCAAACGCGCTTTCCACGTCCTTCGCTATTACATCAGCTACATCCTCTTTAACGCTTTTCTCAATTTCAAAGGCAAAATACGAGCTTTTTTCAAAGCGGCTGCTGTTTTCTACATGTACCCTTACATTTTGCACTGTGAGAGTTTCTTGGTTCTTTTTGTTCAAAAGCCGTACTTCTTCCTGCCAAATCCTCATGCTTCTGTTCAGCTCTTCTATCTGGCTTTGCTGTTTTTCTATTGTAACCACCTGTTTTTCCTGCAGAACACCGTACGTAAATAAAAAAACAAGCCAGCTGACGATCGCACCTAACACCATTCCTGCAAAAATCCGCTGCCAGAAGGGATCTTTATGCTGGGTAGGAATTCTCATGAATTCACCTGTTCCTGGGTGAGCCAGGAGATAATCAGCCAGCCTGTTTGAGATCCTCCCATTGCCGACACAATCAGAAAGACTTGTTTAACTGCATCCCTCGTGGCTCCTTCGAAAATTCCCCGTTCAAAACTGTTGAATGTATCAAAGGTGCCTCCAATTGCGGCTACAAGCGCCCAGATCTTCAGAACATTTGAAAGCCTGTGCATTTCCTGAAATGGAGGTTCCCCGGCTAGATATGCTCCGATGCCGCCGATGATTGTCCCTCCAAGCAGCACACCGAGCGCAATAAAATAACTATTAATAAAAGCAGGCATAAATGCTTCTTTCATATCCATGTTCATCATCCTTTCATGAAATATATATGGACGAACTCTTCAAAGTATGTTTTGATAGTTCTCTTATTTGTGCTGCGTTATTTCAAGGCATATAATGAAAAGAGAAATGCTGTAAAAAGGTGGGGTTAGATTGCCGTTTGTACATTTGCAGATAAAAAGTGCATACAGTTTGCTGTCTAGCTCTGTGAAGCTTCAGCAGCTCGTGGAAAGAGCGAAGGAGCTGAATGTTAAAGCGCTTGCTTTAACTGATGAGCACACTATGTATGGATGTATTGCTTTTTATAAACAGTGCTTAAAGCATCAGATTAAACCAATTATCGGGCTGACTGCCTCTGTTATTTATAAAGACGTTTCCCGTCCTCTGGTTCTTCTCGCAAGCAGTAATGCCGGATACAGAAATCTGGTTAAAATCAGCAGTATCCTGCAGACAAAATCGCCAGAAGGACTGCCCCATAAATGGATGAGAAGCTATTCAGAAGGATTGATTGCCCTTACTCCCGGAATAGGCGGTTATATTGAAGAGAAGCTGCTGAACGGTGAAGAAGAGGAGGCATTAGAAGCGGCGCGTGAATATAAAGATATTTTCGGGGAGGAACATTTTTATCTTTCCGTACAGAAAATCAGAGATGATGAGACGGAGAGCCGGGTCAATGAGGGCATAAAGAAGCTTGCCGGTGCGGCAGGTGTTTCAATGGCAGCTACCAATTCTGTGCACTACCTGAAGAAAGAAGATGCTTTTTCCCATAAGTGCCTCCTTGCTATTAAAAATAATGAAAAGCTGTCAGAAATGGAAGAGGACGCTTTTCCTGTTCACGAATATTATTTGAAGTCTCCGCAAGAGATGGCGGAAGCATTTGAAGATTCTCCAGATTGTCTTGAAAATACGTTAAAAATAGCTGACATGTGCAATGTGGACCTTCAGCTTGGCAAGACCCGCCTTCCGAGGTACCCTGCTCCTGAAGCAATGGGGGCAGACGAATATCTTGAAAGACTATGTCTGGAAGGAATGAAGCAAAAAGTAAAAGAGCTTGATGACCATTATTTCGAAAGACTTACATTTGAGCTGGACGTTATTAAGGAAATGAACTACAGTGATTACTTCTTAATCGTCTGGGATTTTATGGATTACGCTAGGCGGAACGGCATTCTCACAGGTCCTGGACGAGGCTCGGCAGCCGGTTCGCTTGTCGCCTTTTCATTGGGAATTACTCAGGTGGACCCTATTCAGCACCGTCTTCTATTTGAAAGGTTTCTGAATCCTGAACGAATTTCAATGCCGGATATTGATATCGACTTTCCGGACAACCGGCGGGACGAAGTAATTGCCTATGTTGCTGAAAAATACGGTAAACTTCATGTTGCCCAAATCATCACCTTTGGAACGCTTGCCGCAAGGGCGGCCCTCAGGGATATCGGCAGGGTCATGGGCGTATCGGCAAAAGAAGCAGAGCAGCTGGCAAAATTCATCCCATCCCGTCCCGGAACAACATTGGAGAAAGTTTACAGCGAATCAGCACAGCTGCAGGACTTCCTGAAACAATCTGAATCTGCCAAAAGAATTTATCAAACAGCAATGAAGATTGAAGGACTTCCAAGGCATGCTTCAACACATGCAGCAGGGGTTGTTCTGAGCGACCAGCCTCTTACAGATATCATTCCCATACAAGAAGGACATAACGGTGTTTATTTGACTCAGTTTTCAATGGATTACCTGGAAGATCTGGGTTTATTAAAAATGGATTTTCTCGGTCTGAGAAATCTTACACTCATAGATTCTATTATCAAAATGATCAGGAGAGAGACCGGCAGGACGCTGTCAGCTGATCAGCTGCCTTATGAGGATGATGAAAAAACATTCAGCCTGCTTTCAGAGGGCAATACTACCGGGATTTTTCAGCTTGAATCAGAAGGAATGCGAAGCGTCCTGCGCAGGCTGGGGCCAACAAGCCTTGAAGATATTACTGCTGTAAATGCCTTATACCGTCCCGGTCCTATGGAAAACATTCCTTTGTTCATAGACAGAAAGCATGGAAGAAAGGAAGTTCATTATCCTCATGCTGATCTGGCTCCGATCTTAATGAATACGTATGGTGTTATTGTCTATCAGGAACAAATTATGGAAATAGCCTCCAAGCTTGCCGGTTTTACTCTGGCAGAAGCAGACATTCTCCGAAGAGCAGTCAGCAAGAAGGAAAAAACAGTACTGGACATGGAGAGAAAGAGGTTTGTCAGCGGGTGTATCCAAAAAGGCTACACTGAAGAAACAGGCAATAGGGTGTATGATTTAATTGTAAAATTCGCCAACTACGGTTTTAACCGTAGCCATGCAGTTGCATACAGTATGATTGCCTGTCAGCTTGCATACTTAAAAGCACATTATCCTTTGTTTTTTATGGCAGCATTGCTCACAAGCGTTTCTGGAAATGAAGATAAGGTGTCTCAATATATTAGAGAGGCGAGGCAAAGCGGAATTGAGGTGCTGCCGCCGTCCATCAACAGCAGTGAATATCCTTTCCTCGTAGAGCAGGAGGGAATCCGATACAGCCTGGCTGCAATTAAGAATGTGGGGATTTCCGCGGTAAAAGACATATTCGAGGCAAGAAGACAAAAACTCTTCGAAGATTTGTTTGATTTTTGCATAAGGGTTTCTTCAAGGTCGGTTAATCGGAGAACACTTGAATGTCTGATCTTGTCAGGAGCCTTTGATGAATTCGGCATGGGAAGGGCTTCGCTGCTTGCCAGTCTGGATATTGCACTGGAGCATGCCGAACTGTTAAAGCCTGCTGATGGAGATCAGATTGATTTTTTCAAAGATGAAGAATTTATGCTGAAACCCAAGTATGTAGAGGTCGAGAATTTCGGGCTTGAAGAAAAGCTGCGATTTGAAAAGGAAGCGCTGGGGCTTTATTTCTCAAGCCATCCGGCAGAACGGCACCGATCCCGCTTTCTGCGCGCCGGAGCTGTTGAAATAGCGGAAGTGCACAAAATGCATTCGGGAAAACATCTTAAACTGGGTGCTTTTATTACAAAGGTGAGAACCATTCGAACAAAAAAGGGGGACTCCATGGCCTTTCTGGCGATCAGTGATGAGAGCGGAGACATGGAAGCAGTAGCTTTTCCTTCTGCTTTTGGAAGGCTTGCCACCCTTCTGCAGCAGGGAGAAGTTGTTCTGCTGGAAGGAAAACTGGATATCAGAGATGAAAGGGAACAGTTTATCATTGAAAAAGCACAGCTTCCTGAGAAACTGGCCGGAGATGAAGGAACATTGTTTCTAAAGGCAAGTGAAGAAGTGCAGCAGTCAGGAAAGTTAAGCGAAGTAAAAAGAATTCTTAAGAAATACAGCGGACGCGTTGCAGTATATTTATATTATGAAAATTCTAAAAAAACAATTCAGCTGCCTTCAGAGTTCCATATTCAGCCTTCGCAAGCCTGCCTTGAAGAGCTGAAGGGCCTTTTGGGCAGTGATCATGTGGTACTGAAAGAAAATATGGAGCAATAAACAACTTTACAAAAAAAAGAAGTATGTTATATTTTAATAAGAAATCCAGTGGTCAGACCACTGGTATTTCAGATACATAAGGAGTGAGAACCTTGTCATTACGTGAAGAAGCATTGCATATGCATCGCATTCATAAAGGGAAACTTGAATCCAAATCAAAGGTTGAAGTTAGAAACGCGAAAGATTTAAGCCTGGCTTATTCTCCTGGAGTTGCAGAGCCGTGCAAAGACATATATGACGATACCAGCAAGGTATATGACTACACAATGAAAGGCAATATGGTAGCAGTGGTATCCGACGGAACTGCTGTTTTGGGTCTTGGAAATATAGGGCCGGAAGCTGCACTTCCTGTTATGGAAGGAAAGGCTGTCCTGTTTAAGAGCTTTGCGGGCGTGGATGCATTCCCAATCTGCTTGAATACAACAGACGTAGACAAAATTGTTGAAACTGTTAAGCTCCTTGAACCAACATTCGGCGGAGTGAATTTAGAAGACATCGCTGCACCGAACTGCTTTGTCATTGAGGAACGGTTAAAAAAAGAGACAAATATCCCTATTTTTCATGATGATCAGCATGGCACCGCAATTGTGACTGTGGCAGGTCTGGTGAATGCCCTTAAGCTTGTTGGAAAACAAATGTCCAGCATCAAAGTAGTAGCAAACGGAGCGGGTGCTGCAGGCATTGCCATCATCAAGCTTCTTTATCGCTACGGCGTGCGTGACATTATTATGTGTGACTCTAAAGGCGCGATTTTTGAGGGGCGGAGCTATGGCATGAATACCGTCAAATCGGAAGTTGCAAAGTACACGAACAGAGACAGAATCGAAGGATCCCTGCAGGATGTCCTGAAGGATGCAGATGTGTTTATCGGTGTTTCTGTAGAGGGAGCTCTGTCCAAAGAAATGGTGTCTTCCATGAAACAGGATCCTATAATCTTTGCTATGGCTAACCCTGTACCGGAGATTATGCCGGATGATGCAAGGGAAGCAGGAGCAAAAGTTATTGGTACAGGAAGGTCTGATTTCCCTAATCAGGTGAACAATGTGCTTGCTTTTCCTGGTATTTTCAGAGGAGCGCTTGATGTCAGGGCAACGCATATCAATGAGCAGATGAAAATTGCTGCTGTTGAAGCGATAGCCGCGCTAGTGCCTGACGATCAACTTTCTTCAGAATATGTGATTCCTGCTCCTTTTGATGTGCGCGTGGCTCCTGCTGTAGCTGCAGCCGTTGCAAAAGCAGCTATGGAAACCGGAGTGGCAAGGATTAAAGTGGATCCGGAGGAAATAGCGGAGAAAACAAGGAAGCTTGCAATTATTGAATAAGCGGGTGAGACCCTCATGAAAGCTTCAACGTCAAAAGTTTATGTAGAAATACTTCGTCAAATTCGGACAATAATTGAGCAGGATGGACTGTCAGCAGGAGACAAAATTCCTTCAGAGCGGGAGCTTGCTGAACGGTTGAATGTTGGCAGATCTTCCGTCCGGGAAGCGCTTCGGGCTTTGGAACTGCTGGGCATGATTGAAACAAGGCGGGGAGAGGGCACATTTATAAAGGACTTCAGGGATCATCACCTGGTTGATCTCCTCGGAACCTTTATCCTTCAGGATTCAAAAGCAGTCCTCGATTTGCTTGACATGAACAATATGCTGGAGAAAAATGCTTTAAACCTGCTGTTGGAAACGGAAAGCACTGACGAATATATGGAAAAGCTTGCCGCTCTTAAAGAACAGAAGCTGGATCACAGGGAATGCATGATGGAACTCGTTGCACTTGCTGATAACAGGCTGCTGTTCCGAATATGGGTTGTCCTGAATGAATATGTCAGAGCAGCTCTTCCATCCGTTTTTTCAAGGGGAACTGATTATACAGAATTAATTGGTGCACTCGCAGAAAACGACAGAGTACTTGTCTATCAGGCATATGAAAAATTAGCCTTGAAGGAAAATGTCGAATAAAATGTGACATCTTTTTACAGAAGAAATGAGACATGTTCGTTACATTAGAATTGCCGATAAGATGGACAGAAAAGAAACAGGGCTTCAGGGAACAGGAGGGAATTCGTTGTTAAAGGATCTGTTTACAAAAAAGAAAAAGTACGCTTCAGTACCTTCTGAACAAGCTAAACAGGATGTGCCTGAAGGAATCATGACCAAATGCTCCAATTGCAAGAAGATCATGTTAACAAAAGAGTTGAAGAAAAACATGCAGGTTTGCATCAGCTGCAGCTACCATTTGCAAATGACAGCGAGGGACCGACTGCTTTGCCTGCTGGATGAATCCTCCTTTGAGGAATACGATGAAGGAATGGTCTCCGAAAACCCGCTGAATTTTCCAGGCTACAGCGAAAAGCTGGAAAAGGACCGTCAGAAATCCGGATTAAATGAAGCCATTGTGACAGGTAAAGGCAAAATAGACGGGCATCCTGCCGTATTTGCAGTCATGGACTCCGGATTTCGAATGGGCAGCATGGGTTCTGTGGTAGGAGAAAAAATCACCAGGGCAATTGAACGAGCAATTGAAGAGGGAATTCCTTTTATTATTTTCACTGCGTCTGGCGGTGCCAGAATGCAGGAGGGAGTTCTCAGCCTGATGCAAATGGCTAAAACAAGTTCGGCATTAAAAATGTTCAGTGATAACAAAGGGCTGATTATCTCTATCATGACCCATCCCACTACAGGCGGAGTATCGGCGAGCTTTGCTTCCTTGGGAGACTATAATTTTGCGGAACCAGGAGCGCTAATCGGCTTTGCAGGAAGAAGAATTATTGAACAAACCATTAGGGAGGATCTGCCGGAAGATTTCCAGACTGCTGAATTTTTGCTGAAACATGGGCAATTGGATGCTGTTATTCACCGTCATCAGCTGAAAGAAAGCCTGGCAAACATCCTGGGCATCCATCAAAACGGAGGCGGATCGCAATGGTAGAACTTGAATTTGAAAAACCTGTAACAGAACTGAGAAAAAAAATAAAAGAGCTGAAGGACTTTACTGCTCATACCGATGTGGATCTTTCAGCAGAAATTATCAGGCTTGAGTCCAGGCTTGAAAAGCTGGAAAATGATATCTATTCAAATCTCAAACCTTGGGACAGAGTACAAATTGCAAGACACCCTAGCAGGCCAACCACTTTGGATTACATAGATGCACTGTTTACAGATTTTTTTGAATGCCATGGTGACAGGCTTTATGGAGATGACGCTGCAATTGTTGGCGGAATCGCAAAGTTTCATGGAAAGCCTGTCACAGTTATCGGCCACCAAAGAGGAAAAGACACGAAAGAAAACATCAAAAGGAATTTCGGCATGCCCCATCCTGAAGGATACAGGAAAGCACTGCGCCTGATGAAGCAGGCTGAAAAGTTTAACAGGCCTGTTATCTGTTTTATAGATACAAAGGGAGCCTATCCCGGCAAAGCAGCAGAAGAGAGAGGCCAGAGTGAGGCAATCGCCAGAAACCTTTTTGAAATGGCCGGGCTGAAAGTGCCTGTTGTTTGTATCGTAATAGGAGAAGGAGGAAGCGGAGGTGCACTTGCACTTGGAATCGGCAACCATCTTCACATGCTTGAAAACTCGACATATTCCGTCATTTCTCCTGAGGGTGCAGCAGCCCTGTTATGGAAAGATTCCACACAGGCTAAAAGAGCCGCAGAAACAATGAAAATTACTGCGCCTGATTTAAAAAGCCTAGGTATTATAGATGAAATCATTCCTGAAACCAGAGGCGGAGCGCATAAGAATGTAGAAGAACAGGCAGAGCAGATTCGGGCGCTTCTCCTTAAGTCATTATCTCAGCTGAGCAGGATGAATGAAGCTGAACTCATTTCCCACCGTTATGAGAAATATAAAAGAATTGGCCAGGTCTCGTTTGCAGAAGAGTTTCTTGGGGTAAAATAAAATAACGTGTAGCCTTTTGGCAGGCACGTTTTTTCTTTGTAAGTCGGTAAATGGTCTGCTGCTGCACAAAAAGTCCTGTTTTTAAAAGTTTAGGCCAATGCTGCTACAGCAACGCAGATGACCAAAATGAAGGATTTTTCTGAATTTTCATATCTTCGTAATTAGCTAAGAAATTTTGATAAAATCTCTTCTGAGTCTTAAAAATACTGTATAATGAATAACGGTCTTAGAAATCGAGTAATTTCGACATTAGCTGTTGTTCTTCTATTGTACAGCTAATGTCTTCATGTTATCTTAATAGCACATACATATTACCTATTGGGGTGAAAAAAATGAAAAGAATTGGAGTATTAACAAGTGGAGGAGATTCTCCGGGCATGAATGCTGCGGTCAGAGCAGTAGTTCGTAAAGCCATCTACCACGATGTTGAAATTTACGGTGTTTACAATGGATACGCAGGCTTAATTGCAGGCAATATTGAAAAGCTGGAGCTCGGATCTGTGGGGGATATTATTCACCGTGGAGGAACAAAGCTGTTTACAGCAAGATGTCCGGAATTCAAAACTGTTGAAGGCCGGGAAAAAGGCATTGAACAGCTGAAAAAATTCGGAATCGAAGGTCTTGTTGTTATCGGCGGCGACGGTTCCTATATGGGAGCGAAAAAACTGACAGAACATGGTTTTCCATGTGTAGGGGTGCCAGGTACAATTGATAATGATATCCCGGGGACTGATTTTACAATCGGCTTTGATACAGCTTTGAACACAGTAATTGATGCTATTGATAAAATCCGCGATACTGCAACATCTCATGAACGTACATATGTGATAGAAGTAATGGGCCGCCATGCGGGCGATATCGCACTGTGGGCTGGACTTGCAGGCGGGGCAGAAACCATTCTCATTCCTGAAGCGGACTACGATATGGAAGATATCATTGACAGGCTGAAAAGAGGACATGAGCGCGGGAAGAAACACAGCATCATTATTATTGCCGAAGGAGTTGGCAGCGGCGTAGAGTTCGGTGAAAAAATTGAAAAAGAAACTCAGTTTGAAACAAGGGTTTCAGTTCTTGGACACATTCAGCGCGGAGGATCTCCAACTGCTGCTGACCGGGTGCTCGCAAGCCGTCTTGGAGCATATGCGGTTGAACTTCTGCTCGAAGGCAGAGGAGGGCGCTGTGTCGGAATCCAAAATAACAAGCTTGTAGATCACGATATCCTGGAAATTCTTGATACAGAGCATACGGTAGATCAAAGCATGTACCGCCTTTCTAAAGAGCTTTCAATATAATATAAAGTTTGGAATCGTTTCCATGAACATATTAGGAGGAAATATAACGATGCGAAAAACAAAAATAGTTTGTACGATTGGACCTGCAAGTGAAAGTGTAGAAATGCTGAATTCATTAATGGGAGCAGGCATGAATGTAGCCCGTTTGAATTTCTCTCACGGTGATTTTGAAGAGCACGGCGCACGTATTAAAAATATCCGGGAAGCAGCACAGCAGCAGGATAAAACTGTTGCGATTCTTCTGGATACAAAAGGTCCTGAAATCAGAACCAACACAATGGAAAATGGTGCTATTGAACTGGAGAGCGGCAAAGAAATTCTTGTTTCTATGAAAGAAGTACTTGGAACAACTGAAAAGTTCTCAATTACTTATGAAGGATTAATTGATGACGTTCAAAAAGGTTCTCTTATCCTTCTTGACGATGGGCTGATTGGGCTTGAAGTATTGGAGCTGAACAAGGCTGCAGGTGAGATTAAAACCAAAATCCTTAACTCCGGCACTTTGAAAAACAAGAAAGGCGTAAATGTGCCTGGTGTGAGCGTAAAGCTTCCTGGTATTACAGAAAAAGACGCCAACGATATTGTTTTCGGTATTGAACAGGGAGTTGACTTTATCGCTGCTTCCTTTGTCCGCCGTGCCACAGATGTGCTTGAGATTCGTGAGCTTCTGGAAGAACACAATGCAGGACATATTCATATCATCCCGAAAATCGAGAATCAAGAGGGTGTTGACAACATCGACGAAATTCTTGAGGTGTCCGATGGATTGATGGTTGCCCGTGGTGATTTGGGTGTTGAAATTCCTGCTGAAGAAGTTCCGCTCGTTCAAAAGATGCTGATTAAAAAATGTAATGCGCTGGGCAAACCGGTTATCACTGCTACACAAATGCTCGACAGCATGCAGCGTAACCCGCGTCCAACGAGAGCAGAAGCCAGTGACGTTGCAAATGCAATCTTTGATGGCACGGATGCAATCATGCTTTCAGGTGAAACAGCTGCAGGTACTTACCCGGTGGAAGCAGTCCAAACAATGCACAATATTGCTTCCCGCGCTGAAACTGCTCTTGATTTCAAGCAAATCCTTGCTAAACAGAGCGCACAATCCTCAATGACGATTACTGACGCGATTGGACAATCTGTTGCTCATACTGCTTTAAACCTGAATGTTCCTGCAATTGTAACTCCAACGGAGAGCGGACATACTGCAAGAATGATCAGCAAGTACCGCCCTAAAGCTCCAATTGTAGCTGTTACTTCGGATGAGTCAGTATCTAGAAAGCTTGCTCTTGTCTGGGGTGTGTATCCGAATAACGGTGAAAAAGCTAATTCAACGGACGAAATGCTTGAAAATGCAGTTCAGACAGCAATTACAAGCGGCCTTGTAAAGCATGGTGACCTGATCGTCATTACTGCTGGTGTTCCGATCGGTGAATCAGGTACAACTAACTTGATGAAAGTATATGTTGTGGGAGATGTAATTGCCAGAGGACAAGGAATTGGACGCAGATCTGCTTTTGGCAAAGCTGTTATCGCCAACTCTGCTCAAGAAGCTGATCAGAAAATGACTGAGGGAGCTGTTCTTGTTACACGCGGAACAGACCGTGACATGATGGGCGCACTTGAAAAAGCTTCTGCTCTCATCACTGAGGAAGGCGGCCTGACAAGCCATGCAGCAGTAGTAGGACTCAGCCTTGGCATACCTGTAATTGTAGGTATTGAAAATGCTACATCTATCTTTAAAGATGGTCAGGATATCACGGTTGATGCAACAAGAGGCGCTGTATACAAAGGACATGCAAGCGTACTTTAATTGAGAAACAATGAAAGAGAAGGGGTTTTCCTTCTCTTTTTTTTATCTTTAACATATACTAAGGACAAGATGATGAGGGAGGGAAGCTAATGAAGTTCCTCGTATTATTGCTGATTATCATACCTGCACTTGAAATTGCAGTTCTCATATTTTCAGGCAACACGATCGGGCTTATTCCAACTGTTCTGCTTATCATAACAACAGGGCTTCTTGGAGCATGGCTTGCAAAACAGCAAGGGCTGGAAACACTCAGAAGGGCACAGGAGCAAATGAGATACGGCCAGGTTCCCGGAGGAGCAATTATTGACGGGCTTTGCATCCTGGTAGGGGGAGTCCTGCTCTTAACACCGGGATTTATCACGGATGGTATCGGTTTTTCTCTTCTGATACCAGCAACTCGGAATCTGATCAAGCCGTTTATCCAGAAAATCATCCGCAGATTAACAGACAGCAGAAGAATAACTATTATCAGGTAAACAGCAGAAGTAAGGCCTCTCCATTGTATGTGGGAGGCCTTACTTCTTTCAACTATTAGTAAAATCAAACCTCTTTTTTCCCCATTATAAACCCCCATATATCATAGAACACGCCCGCTTTATACAACGTGTTGATGATGACAACGACTACGGGACCAATCAAAAGCCCAAGAAAGCCTATCAATTTGAATCCCACAAATAGAGCAATAAGCGTAGCGAGAGGATCCAGACCTATATTGGAGGACAGAATTTTTGGTTCCATCAGCTGCCTCTGTATCAGAACAATCATATAAAGAATGCCGAGCCCGATTGCAAGGGGAAGACTGCCGCTGAGTGCCAGGTAAACGATCCAGGGTACAAAAACAAGTCCAGTACCGAGATAAGGAAGAAGATCTACCAGGCCAATTAAAAGGGCGATGGTAATCGCATATTCAACCCTCAGGATCAGCAGTCCGGCCAAAACAATAACTGTTGTAATGGAAATAAGAGTGGCCTGTGCTTTTACAAAACCAAACAGGGCCTTTTTAAGTTCTTCAAACACCGTTTTCCCGCTTTTCTTTGCTTTGCCCGGCAAAAATCTGCCAAAAAGTCTTTGTAATTTGTACCAGTCCTTGCTGATGAAAAATGTGGCAAGGAGACTGAAGATTATAACGGTGGCAGCGTTGGGAAGCCAGGCGATAATGAGCGGGATATTTTCAAGAAAAGACCTGATAAATGCGCCTACATTTGAAGCAACCTGCTCCCCGACATTCTGGATATTTGCCAGTATGGTTTCTTGCTGATCTGTACCCAAATCATCAAACATGCTGTTAATGCGTTCATAAAAAGGGATGATCTGTCTGGCAAAAATCGTTTCAAAGTAAATAACCAAAGTTTCAAAATGCTGTGGAACAACTCCTGCCAGGTATGTAGTTCCTGATACAATTTCTGCAACCAGCAGGGTAAGGAGAGCACCAATTATTGCTACAAGCAGAATCAGGACGATGAAAACGGCAGCTCCGCGGGGCATCTTTGTTCTGTCCTCAATGAAAGCAATCAGCGGATTAATCATAAATGCAATAATAATGCCGAATACGAATGGATATGTCAGGGCAAAAAGGTGATAGCAGGCATACAATCCTGCGATAATGAATACGGCAACTATAAAACCTCTCATGGCCCTCTGCAAATACAGCACGTTCAAGCAAGATCCTCTCCTCTAGGTTCATACATCTATTATAATAATAATGGCAACCTTATGAACAGAACAACATGAATGTAAAGAAATTGAAAAGTGGTGCAAAGTACATGAATTCAGCGTTTCTTTTTCTGGGCATCCTTCTGGCGGTCGCCCTGCTTGCAAAGAATCAATCACTGATTATTGCAGTGGCTTTTTTGCTGGCTGCCAAGCTTGCGGGGCTGGATCAGAAGATTTTTCCCATCCTGCAGTCTAAGGGCATCAATTGGGGGGTTACCATTATTACAATAGCGGTTCTGGTACCAATCGCGACCGGTGAAATTGGGTTAAAGCAGCTGGGTGAAGCCGTAAAATCTGCTTATGCATGGATAGCGCTGGGAGCGGGAATTGCGGTAGCTCTCATTGCCAAAAGCGGCCTCACGCTTTTGACCGAAGATCCGCATATTACGACAGCTTTAGTTCTTGGCACAATTATTGCTGTTTCCTTATTTAACGGAGTGGCAGTTGGCCCGCTGATTGGAGCCGGCATTGCATATCTTTGTATGCAGGTAGTAAAATTTTTTGGGTAGTATAGCTTTTTTATGGCAAGGCATGCCGACAAAGGGATGCTTTGCCAGTAAATTCGCTAAAAAAACATTTTTCTGACAAATTTTTTTGTTTGTTAAGCGGTTTCCGTTCACAAAAGTCTGATAATTGTTTATAATAAAAATAAGTTTTTTATTTACTGCTTTTTTAAATGATCCGCTTCACCATGACAATTGTTAAGCGGCCGTTTGAAATGAGTGGAAATGTAAGCATTTTCTTTTTTTCGACATCAGCCTTTTTATATGCTTACAGAGTGAGCATACGCTCAATTTGGTTGAAAGTTTAAGTATTTTATACTTATAGCTTTTCATATTAAGAGGAATGGGGAAATATTAAAGCAAAGGAGAGATAGTTATGACAACAACACGCGGTCTTGAAGGGGTAGTTGCAACTACTTCGTCAGTAAGCTCCATTATTGATGATACTCTTACATATGCCGGATTCAATATTGATGATCTGGCTGAGCATGCAAGTTTTGAGGAAGTTGTTTATTTGCTGTGGCATCTTAAACTTCCAAATGAAACTCAGCTGGCTGAAATTAAACAGCAGCTTTCTGAAAATGCTTCTGTTCCAAAGGAAATCTTAGAACACTTTAAGACCTATCCAATTCAGGAAGTTCATCCAATGGCAGCTCTTCGCTCAGCCGTTTCCTTGCTGGGCCTTTACGATTCTGAAGCGGATGTAATGGAGCCTCAGGCTAACTACAGAAAAGCAATCCGCCTTCAGGCGAAAATGCCTACCCTTGTTACAGCGTTTGCCAGAATCAGAAAAGGGCTGGATCCGGTAGAGCCAAGAAAAGACCTCAGCCTTGCTGCTAACTTTTTATATATGCTGACCGGCGAGGAGCCAAGCCCTGTAGCTGAGGAAGCATTTAACAAAGCCCTTGTGCTGCATGCTGACCATGAACTGAATGCTTCTACATTTACTGCCAGAGTATGCGTAGCTACGCTTTCTGACGTTTACTCGGGAGTCACTGCTGCAATTGGAGCGCTCAAAGGGCCTCTTCACGGCGGTGCTAATGAGGCGGTAATGAAAATGCTGACAGAAGTAGGAGAGGTTGGCAGAGCTGAAGAGTACATTAGAGAAAAGCTTGCCAATAAAGAAAAAATCATGGGATTTGGACACAGGGTGTATCGAAATGGAGATCCTCGTGCCAAGCATCTGCGAGAAATGTCAGAAAAGCTGACCAATCTGACTGGAGAGCCGAAATGGTATGAAATGTCTGTGAAAATTGAGGAAGTTGTGACTTCTTCCAAGCCGCTCCCTCCGAATGTGGATTTTTATTCCGCATCAGTTTACCACAGCCTTGGAATTGATCATGACCTGTTCACGCCGATCTTTGCTGTCAGCAGGGTGTCAGGCTGGCTTGCACATATTCTTGAGCAGTATGATAATAACCGTCTGATCCGCCCTCGTGCAGATTACATCGGACCCGACATGCAGACATTTGTAGCGTTGGAAAAAAGATAATCAGAGAGTAATGAAGGACAAAATGTAGTGGAAAAGCAAAAGAAAAGTTCTTTATGAGAGATAAGCGGACGCAGAGAATGTCTGCTGTTCTCTCAATACATAATCAGGAGGTTTTTAATCATGTCAACCGGCGAAAAAATTACTGTTGAAAACGGCGTATTAAATGTACCAAATAACCCTGTAATTCCTTATATTGAGGGAGATGGAACTGGACCTGATATTTGGGCTTCAGCATCAAAAGTACTGGAAGCAGCTGTAGATAAAGCTTATAACGGAGAGAAAAAGATTGTTTGGAAAGAAGTGCTTGCAGGCGAAAAAGCATACAAGCAGACAGGAGAGTGGCTTCCGGAGGAAACACTTGACTTGATCCGCGAATATTTTATTGCGATTAAAGGGCCTCTTACAACTCCTGTTGGAGGAGGAATCCGTTCTTTAAACGTAGCACTGCGCCAGGAACTTGATTTATTTGTTTGTCTGCGTCCTGTCCGCTATTTCCAAGGTGTTCCCTCTCCAGTGAAGCGTCCTGAGGATACGGATATGGTTATTTTCCGCGAAAATACCGAGGATATTTATGCAGGGATTGAATATGCAAAAGGATCTGAAGAAGTAGAAAAATTAATCGGCTTCCTGAAAAATGAATTGGGCGTAAACAAAATCCGTTTCCCGGAAACTTCAGGAATCGGCATCAAGCCTGTTTCAGAAGAAGGTACAGGACGTCTTGTCCGTGCAGCGATTAATTATGCAATCAAAGAGGGCCGCAAATCAGTTACGCTTGTTCATAAAGGAAATATTATGAAGTACACTGAAGGAGCTTTCAAAAATTGGGGCTACGAGCTTGCAGAGAAAGAATTCGGCGATTCTGTTTTCACATGGGCTGAATATGATAGAATCGTAGAAGACGAAGGCAAAGATGCGGCCAATAAAGCTCAGTCAGACGCTGAAGCAGCAGGGAAAATCATCGTGAAAGATTCAATTGCAGATATCTTCCTGCAGCAGATCCTGACTCGTCCTAAAGAGTTTGATGTGGTTGCAACAATGAACCTTAACGGGGATTATATTTCTGATGCTCTTGCTGCTCAGGTAGGCGGAATTGGTATTGCACCTGGAGCTAACATCAACTATGAAACAGGACATGCTATTTTTGAAGCAACTCACGGAACTGCACCTAAATATGCAGGGCTGGATAAGGTAAATCCTTCATCCGTTATTCTTTCCGGAGTTCTTATGCTTGAGCATTTAGGCTGGAGCGAAGCAGCTAATCTCATTCTTTCTTCTATGGAAAAAACAATAGAATCAAAGGTAGTCACATATGATTTTGCTCGTTTGATGGACGGCGCTTCTGAAGTGAAATGTTCTGAATTCGGAGATGAACTAATCAAAAATATGGGTTAATTACCTGCAGGCTGTCCGCCGGGCGGCCTGCATTTATTACATAGGATAAGGGGATGTTTTAGCATGACATTAAGACGAAAAAAAGTATCTGTGATCGGTGCAGGCTTTACTGGAGCAACAACTGCTTTTCTTCTTGCTCAAAAGGAGCTGGCAGACGTAGTAATCGTTGATATTCCTCAAATGGAAAACCCTACAAAAGGCAAGGCGCTTGATATGCTTGAAGCGGGTCCTGTTCAGGGCTTTGACGCAAATGTGACAGGAACTTCCAACTACGAAGATACTGCAGGTTCTGACATTGTTATCATTACTGCTGGAATTGCAAGAAAGCCTGGAATGAGCCGTGATGATCTGGTTGCGACGAATGAAAAGATTATGAGATCTGTCACTAAAGAGGTTGTTGCACATTCTCCGGAAACGGTTATCATCGTCCTGACAAATCCGGTAGACGCTATGACTTATGCAGTTTACAAAGAGTCAGGCTTTCCAAAAGAACGTGTTATCGGCCAATCCGGCGTATTGGACTCAGCCCGCTTCCGTACGTTTGTAGCTCAAGAGCTAAAGCTGTCAGTAAAAGACATCACAGGGTTTGTTCTTGGGGGCCATGGGGATGATATGGTTCCGCTTGTCAGGTACTCATATGCTGGAGGAATTCCACTGGAAACATTAATTCCAAAAGACCGCCTTGAGGCCATTGTTGAACGTACGCGCAAAGGCGGAGGGGAAATTGTGAATCTGTTAGGAAACGGCAGTGCGTACTATGCACCTGCAGCTTCAATTGTGGAAATGGCAGAAGCAATCTTAAAAGATCAAAGGCGTGTGCTTCCTGCAATTGCCTACCTCGAAGGTGAGTATGGCTATGAAGGAATTTACCTTGGTGTTCCAACAATATTGGGCGGAAACGGACTTGAGCAAATCATTGAGCTCAATTTAACTGAGGATGAGAAATCTGCACTCAATCAGTCTGCAGAATCAGTAAGAAATGTGATGAAGGTGCTTTCTGCTAACTAAAAAAGAAGGGTTTCCCCCTTCTTTTCTTTTAATATTATCCAAATAATACTGCTTAAGATTAGTTATACTCTTTAAGTTTATCTGATATAAAGAAACGTGTTCCTAAAGCTGCTGATTATTGAAAACGGTTACAATAGCAAAAGGGGTGGATGTCATGCTGCTTGGAAAGAAACGTAAACTTGGAAGGCAGATCAGAGAAATAAAAATCGGGGAAACATTAAGCTTAACAGAAAAGATTGAGGATAAAGATTTGCTGCTGTACCTGGGCCTGACAAATGATGCAAATCCTCTTTATATTCAGCATGATTATGCTTCTTTAACACCGTGCAAAAAGCCTATTGTACCAAGTGTGATGCTGACCGGCGTTATATCTTCTGCAGTTTCAAAGTATCTTCCCGGTCCCGGAAGCCATATCGTCAAGCAGGAGCTTACATTTTTAACACCGGTTTACCATTACAGTGTTATTCAATATTTTTTGAAAGTGACTGAAGTGTATCTTGATAAAAATAGAATAGAAATAGAAGTACACGGTAAAAATGAAGATGAAAAGCTAGTGCTGGAAGGCAGGCTTGAAGTGTGTCCTCCGCCGACTCTTGCAAAACTCGATGGTCACGCACTAGACAATTTTTAATAAAGTATCTTTTTTGGCTATATCAATAAAAAAAGGTCTCCAATACTCCATACATATGGCGATTGGAGACCTTTTTTCCATGATGAGTTTTTTCTTCGGCCATTATCGACTATAATAGAAGAAAAGATAGCAGGCAATGGATGGGGAAAAAATATAGTTGGAGGCTTTTATGAGTAAGAAAATTCTAGTTGTAGATGATGAACAATCAATTCTTACATTGCTTCAATATAATCTCGAACAAGCAGGGTATGAAGTGCTGACAGCTTTGGATGGAGAAGAAGGCTTCCAGAAAGGGCTGAAAGAGACGCCGGATTTAATCGTTTTAGATTTAATGCTTCCTAAAATGGATGGTATTGAAGTGTGCAAACAATTTAGGCAGAGAAAAATGATGGTGCCAATCCTTATGCTTACTGCTAAGGATGATGAATTTGATAAGGTGCTCGGTTTGGAGCTTGGTGCCGATGATTATATGACAAAACCTTTCAGCCCGCGTGAAGTTGTTGCCAGAATTAAGGCTATTCTAAGAAGAACTCAGTTCTTAGTAGAGCCTGATATTGAAGAAGAAGAAGACAGCACAGAAAAAATTGCAATTGGAGAGCTGAAAATACTCCCAGAACATTATGAAGCTTATTACAGCTCAGATCGTCTTGAACTGACTCCAAAAGAATTTGAACTTCTCGTCTATCTGGCAAAGCACAAAGGGCGTGTCTTAACGCGCGATCAGCTGCTCAGTGCAGTGTGGAATTATGATTTTGCCGGCGACACCAGAATTGTGGATGTACACATCAGCCATTTGCGGGAAAAAATAGAACGAAATACTAAAAAACCTTTATATATCAAAACTATTAGAGGGTTGGGCTACAAGCTGGAGGAGCCAAAAGTGGATGAGTAAGTTCCGCTTCCGTCTGCTTTTTGCTTTAATCTCTCTCATTATTACTGTACTTGTAGGGTTGGGGTTGCTGCTTGGGCAGATATTTAACAGCTTCTACATTAATACATATAAAGATCGTATGGAAAAAGAAGCAAGCTTAATTGCTTTGCTGCTGTCGGAAAAAAAGCTTGGTGACGAAAATATAGACAGTTTGATGCTGGAAGCGAGCAATACGCTGAATTCCCGGTTAACCATTATTGATAACAGCGGTAATTTATTATTTGAAGGCGGGGAAGGCCGCTTTCATCATGAAGAGCTGATCAGCCGTGTATTGAATGAGCATATGGAAGAAACGGACGGATTTCAGATTATTCTTGATGAAGATCGTTTGTTTTACTATGGACTTCCGTTTTACGAGAATGGTGAAAAACAGGGCTTTGTACTATTAAATTCACCTGTGGATTCCTTGAAAAAAGTAAATCAGCAAATATGGAGCCTGCTTGTGGCAAGCCTTGGGCTCTCGCTTGTCATCATCCTTCTGCTAGGAGTAAGAATTACTTCACAATACACAAGGCCGATTGAATCAGCCACAACAGTTGCAATGGAGCTTGCAAAAGGGAATTACAAAGCAAGGACCTATGAAGACCACTTAGATGAGACTGGCATGCTCAGTCAGTCTATCAATATACTTGCAAGAAATCTTCAGGACATGACAAGAGCTCAGGAAATGCAGCAGGACAGGCTGCAAACCCTGATTGAAAATATGGGCAGCGGTCTCATTCTGATTGATGGCAGAGGCTATGTAAACCTTGTTAACAGAGCATATAAAGAGCTGTTTGATATCAATTCAGATGACTTTTTATACAAGCTGTATTATGACGCATTCTCTCATGAAGAAATTATCGGGCTGATAGAAGATATTTTTATGACAGAAGTGAATGTTAGAAAGCAGCTTCTGCTTCCCTTAAAGATTGAGCGGCGCCACTTTGAGGTGTATGGTGCTCCAATTATCGGTCACAATGACGAGTGGAAAGGCATTGTTCTTGTTTTTCATGATATAACGGAACTGATTAGGCTGGAGCAGATGCGTAAGGACTTTGTAGCCAATGTATCACATGAGCTGAAAACGCCCATTACTTCAATTAAAGGATTTTCGGAAACACTGCTTGATGGAGCAATGGATGATAAACAAACGCTGGAATACTTTTTGTCTATCATTTTGAAGGAAAGCGACAGACTGCAGTCATTGATTCAGGATCTTCTTGATTTGTCTAAAGTTGAGCAGCAAGGTTTTAAAATCAACATTGCAGACTGTGACTTGAAAGAGATCCTTTATGACGTATATACAATTCTGAACAGCAAGGCGGAAGAAAAAGAGGTAAACCTCTCAATCGACATCAGGGATGGTATTGTACCAGTCAGGGGTGACGTTCACCGCCTTAAACAGATTTTTATCAACTTGATCAGCAATGCGCTGACCTATACGCCTAAAGGGGGCAGGGTGCATATCACAGCTCTCAATCAGGAAGAACATGCGATCGTGACGGTAAGTGATACAGGAATTGGTATGGATGAAGAAGAACTGCCTAGAATATTTGAAAGATTTTATAGAATAGACAAGGCAAGGAGCAGGAATTCTGGAGGTACCGGGCTGGGGCTGGCTATTGTAAAGCACTTAGTGGAAGCGCATAAAGGCCACATTAAAGTGAACAGCATAGTTGGCGAAGGAACAACCTTTACGATTACTCTGAACAAAGATGAGAAATTTGACTAGTTTACATTAATTTTACAAGCACTTTATGCTGACTTTACAAAATACTGCTAAGATGTACTAGAAAACCCCTTCATCCAAGGAGCCAATCTTTTGGACGAGAGCATGTTGCTCTCGTTCCTTTTTTTTGGAGAAAATTGGTGTTCCGGGTCATAGTCACTATGATTAAACATACTTATAAAAACAGCGGATTCATACTTCAGGTGCAGTTCTCTGTGAGAAAGGAACTCTAAGTTTAGAAGTTAATGAACAATAAAAAAAACAGATGATATTTTTGAAACCTTTTTGTCATCTTTTCGTAATACTCTATATAAACAGATTTAGTTGATAAAGAGAGTGAAAGGCGGGGAAATGCAATGGTAAGCATTAGAAGAATATATGTAATGGCAGGGCTGACGGTATTTATCGCAGCTGCTTTGCTTGTTGGATTAACATCATGGTATACCGTTGATGAATCAGAACAGGCAGTCATTATTACATTAGGAGAAGTAGAAGCAGGGATCAGTGAGCCTGGTCTGCACTTTAAGTGGCCTTGGCCGGTTCAAAGAGTCGAAAAGCTGTCTAAGGAAACGTTCAGTCTTCAATTTGGCTATGAAGAAAAGGATGGAGAAATAAAAGAGTTTCCCGAAGAAACCAAAATGATCACCGGGGATGAAAATATCGTTTTGGCGGATATGGTTGTTCAATGGAAAATTACCGATCCCGGAAAATACTTATTTAATGCTGAAGATCCGCAGGAAATTTTGTTTGACTCTACTTCAGCTTCCCTAAGAAGTATTATCGGCAGTTCCAAAATAGATGATGCCCTGACTTCAGGAAAGGCTGAAATTGAAGCCGATGTACAGGAGCTGCTTTCAGCATTGATGGAAAAATACGATATAGGCATATCAATACTTGCAGTAAAACTGCAGGATGTTGATCTTCCGAATGAGGAAGTACGCAAAGCATTTACAAATGTTACAGATGCCAGAGAAACAATGAACACAAAAATCAATGAAGCGAACAAATATAAAAACCAGCGCACTGAAGAAGCTCAGGGAGAAAAGGAAGCATTAAACTCAAAGGCTCAAGGAGACCGCGTGGCCAGAATAGAACGTGCCAGAGGGGAAGTTGCAAGCTTTAATGCATTATATGAAGAATATAAAGATGCGAAAGATATTACCTCCAAGCGGCTGATCCTTGAAACCATTGATACTGTGCTGCCTGGTGCTGACATTTACATTATGAAAGATGACGGCAACACAATGAAGTATCTCCCAATGAAGGAAGGGCAAAGGCCTGTTCCTGCTGCAGGCAGCGAAGGAGGGGCAAACAATGGACAATAATAAAGTTGTGGAAATGAAAGAAAGAGATCCTTTGTTAATAAAAAAGTATATTAAAACAGGAATTGCACTACTGACCATTATTGTTTTTGCAGCATTGCTTTTCAGTAATTTGTTTATTGTGAAAGAAAATGAATACAAGGTAATCAGGCAGTTTGGTGAAGTTGTCAGAATTATAGAAGAGCCGGGACTTTCTTACAAAATACCTTTTATTCAATCTGTAATCTCTCTGCCAAAATATCAAATGACATATGATGTGCAGGAAGCTGAAATAAATACAAAAGATAAAAAAAGAATGATCATTGACAATTATGCTGTCTGGAAGATTCAGGATCCTAAAAAGATGATCTCCAATGCCAGAACGCTCATTAATGCGGAAACAAAAATGGCAGAATTTATTTTTGCAACGGTTCGTTCTGAATTAGGCAGGCTTGATTATGATGAAATCATCAACGATGAGAAGTCTTCGCGAGGCAGCCTTAACGATCAAATTACAGAAATGGTGAATGCTGCACTTGAAAGAGACGGCTATGGCATTTTGGTTACCGACGTAAGAATCAAACGTACAGATCTTCCGAATGAAAATGAAAACTCCGTGTTTACACGAATGATTTCAGAACGTGAGTCCACTGCACAGGGTTATTTATCAAGAGGAGATGCGGAAAAGAATATTATTGTTGCAAACACGGATCGTGAAGTAAAAGAAATGCTTGCAAAAGCTCAGGCTGATGCAGATGAAATTCGAAGCCAGGGAGAACAGGAAGCTGCAAAAATCTACAATAATTCATATTCCAAAGACCCTGAATTTTATCAACTGTACCGTACACTGGAGTCCTATAAGAAAACAATAGATGAGGAGACGGTCATTATTCTTCCTTTTGATTCTCCTTATGCAAACATCCTAATGGGTGAAATGAATTAATAAGAAACCGCAATTTTTCTTTCTCTTGCAACTTCTGCTAGAATAGAGATTGAAAAATGCGGTTTTTTTTTGAAGCCCCTGAATGATTGAAGGAGGAAAAAAGATGACCAGAAAAAAATTGGTGTTAATTGACGGAAACAGCATTGCATACCGTGCTTTTTTTGCCCTTCCGCTTTTGAACAATGACAAAGGTGTACATACAAACGCGATTTATGGGTTTACAATGATTTTGATGAGAATTCTGGAAGATGAAAATCCTACACATATGCTGGTTGCTTTTGATGCAGGAAAAACAACCTTCAGGCATAAAACATATAGTGAATATAAGGGCGGGCGCCAAAAGACACCGCCTGAGCTTTCTGAACAATTTCCGTTTATCAGAGAGCTTTTGGATGCCTATAAGGTTTCCAGATATGAACTGGAAAATTATGAAGCGGATGACATTATCGGAACATTGTCAAAGCAGGCTGAAGAGGAAGGCTATGAAGTAAAGGTAATATCGGGAGACAAGGATTTAACTCAGCTTGCCTCAAAACATATTACTGTCGACATTACAAGAAAAGGCATCACTGATGTAGATTCTTACACGCCAGAGTTTATAAAGGAAAAATACGGTCTGACTGCAGATCAAATCATAGATATGAAAGGTCTTATGGGAGATTCTTCCGACAATATTCCGGGTGTTCCGGGAGTCGGTGAAAAAACGGCCATCAAGCTGCTGAAAGAATTCCATAGTGTTGAAAAGTTGTTATCATCACTGGATCAGGTTTCAGGGAAAAAACTGAAGGAAAAGCTTGAAGAACATCAGGAGCTTGCCAAGATCAGCAAAGAGCTGGCCACGATTGACCGCGAAGTCCCACTTGAGATTTCACTCTCTGATACCGACTACACCGGATATGATAAGCAGGATGTTGTGAAAATTTACAGGGAGCTTGGCTTTCAATCTCTGCTGGATAAGCTTGGGGAAGAACCTCAGGCGGAAGAACATCATGAGCTGGAAGAAATAGAATTTATAACGGCTGATACTGTAACTGAAGACATGCTTGAAGATGAATCATCTTTGCTGGTTGAAATAACAGAGGAGAATTACCACTCTGCTCAAATAGCCGGTTTCGGGTTGGTAAATCAGTCAGGGAAATATTTTATTCCAGCAGCTGCAGCTCTTGAGTCAGAGCTTTTTCAAGCATGGGCAGCTGATGAAACAAAGAAAAAAACAGTTTATGATGCTAAAAAATCAATCGTATCCCTTAAATGGAAAGGCATAGAGCTTGCCGGAATAGACTTTGATGTTCTAATGGCGGCGTATATCTTAAATCCTTCTCCAAACTTCGATGATATTTCAGGGGTAGCGAAAGAATATGATATTCATACCGTTTCTTCCGACGAAGCAATTTACGGAAAGGGAGCTAAACGGGCCATTCCCGGAGAGGACAAGCTTGGGGAGCATTTAGTCAGAAAAGCAGAGGCTGCATTGATCTTAAGAGACAAGCTGAACAAGGAACTGATTGAAAATGAACAATACGAGCTTTTTAAAGATCTGGAATTGCCGCTCTCGGGTGTGCTGGCTGAAATGGAAGCCACGGGAGTAAAAGTTGACAGGAAAGCATTGAAGGATATGGGGGATGAACTCAAAAAACAGCTTCTCGTTCTTGAAGAGAACATTCACTCACTAGCAGGAGAAAAGTTTAATATTAATTCCCCTAAACAATTAGGCGTCATACTGTTTGAAAAATTACAATTGCCTGCTGCCAAAAAAACAAAAACAGGCTATTCTACTTCTGCTGATGTTCTTGAAAAGCTGGCGGACAAACATGAAATTGTTCAGGAAATTCTCCACTACAGACAGCTCGGAAAACTTCAGTCCACATATATCGAAGGCTTGTTAAAGGTAGTTCATCACGATACAGACAGAGTTCATACACGATATAACCAGACGCTGACACAAACGGGCAGGCTGAGCTCTACAGATCCTAATCTGCAAAATATTCCGATTCGTCTTGAAGAAGGAAGAAAAATCCGGCGCGCTTTTGTCCCATCAAAAAAAGGCTGGGTGATGTTCGCTGCTGATTATTCTCAAATTGAATTAAGGGTGCTGGCTCATATTGCAGGGGATGAGAAGCTGATTGAAGCATTTAACAATGATTTAGATATCCATACGCAAACTGCTGTAGATGTATTTAATGTTAAACCCGAGGAAGTAACTGCCAATATGAGACGCCATGCGAAGGCTGTTAACTTTGGTATTGTATATGGAATCAGCGACTACGGACTTTCTCAGAGTCTTAGCATTACTAGGAAGGAAGCCGGAGAATTTATCAATCGTTATCTCGAGAGCTTTCCAGGCGTAAAGCAGTATATGGATGATATTATTCATGAAGCAAAACAAAAAGGTTATGTGAAAACCCTGCTGCACAGAAGAAGGTACATACCTGAAATAACATCAAGGAATTTTAACCTTCGAAGCTTTGCAGAACGGACTGCTATGAATACGCCGATTCAAGGAAGTGCTGCCGACATTATTAAAAAAGCTATGCTTGATATGGCCTTAGAGCTAAAAGCCAACAACCTTGAAACAAGGCTTCTCTTACAGGTGCATGATGAACTGATTTTTGAAGCACCTGAGGAAGAAGTGGAAATTCTCAGGAAGATTGTTCCTGAAGTAATGGAAAATGCAGTGGAGCTTGAAGTTCCGTTAAAGGTTGATTACTCTCACGGATCTTCCTGGTATGATGCAAAATAAAAAATGAGGGAAGTGGAGCAAATGCCTGAACTTCCTGAAGTGGAAACAGTCAGGAGAACTCTTTCTGAACTGACAGCAGGAAAAACCATTGTAGATGTCAGGATACTATGGCCAAAAATGATCAAAAGGCCTGGTGAATATGAACAATTTATGGATGCGCTCCGAGGCCAGACAATTGAAGAAATCGGAAGAAGAGGAAAATTCCTAAAAATTGTGTTAACTGATTATGTGCTTGTATCCCACTTAAGGATGGAAGGCCGTTATCAGCTGTCCCAATCAGATGAACCGGCAGACAAGCATACCCATATTTTCTTTGTGTTTTCAGATGGAACAGAACTGAGGTACCGGGATGTTCGAAAGTTTGGCACGATGCATCTCTTTGAAAAAGGGACAGAGGAAGGAGAACTGCCTCTTTCTATCCTTGGGCCTGAGCCTTTCTCTCCGGAGTTTACAGAAGAATATTTTGCAGGCAGACTTAAAAAAACGTCCAGAAAAATTAAATCAGCCCTTTTGGATCAAAGTATTGTTGTGGGCCTTGGAAATATTTATGTGGATGAGGCACTGCACAAGGCAGGCATTCACCCAGAAAGGCTTGCTGACAGCCTGAGTCCCGGTGAAATACTAAAGCTGCATAAGCAAGTCATTACAACCTTGAGCGAAGCGGTGGAAAAGGGAGGAAGCACAGTCCGCTCTTATGTGAATACCCAGGGAGAAATGGGTATGTTTCAGCTGGAATTGTTTGTATACGGTCGAAAAGGGGAGCCCTGCAAAACCTGCGGTACGCCATTAGAAAAATCCGTAGTTGGCGGAAGAGGCACCCATTATTGTACAAACTGCCAAACATAACTTCTGCCGGTAAAAAATTGTCCGAAATATTACTTCCTTGTCCCCGATAACATTCTTTGGGCGCCCGTCATATACTAGGGTAGCAACCAAAGGAAGGGGCAAGGAAATGATTCTTTCTGTTTCTCTTTTTTTATTGGCGTTTGCAACCAGCCTCGACAGCTTTACAGTAGGGTTAACATATGGTCTAAGAAAGCTTCATATTCCTTTCCGGGCAATTCTCATTATTGCTTGCTGCTCAGCAGCCACGCTGCTGGCCGCAATGCTGGCAGGAAGCTTTTTAGCCGGATTTCTCCCGGATCATTTAGCAGATCATATTGGCGGAGGCATTCTTGTTATCCTTGGAGCAT
This sequence comes from Metabacillus lacus, assembly GCF_009674805.1. Taxonomy (GTDB): domain Bacteria; phylum Bacillota; class Bacilli; order Bacillales; family Bacillaceae; genus Metabacillus_C; species Metabacillus_C lacus. Next base: position 47,238 of record NZ_WKKI01000007.1, read on the forward strand.
GGATACTGTACCAGTTTTTCAGGCCGATGAAGGAACCTGCTAAAGAGAAAACTGAAAAAATGATATTGAAATTTGAAATCAAGACGCTTGGCATTGTTGTGAATATTTTAAGAAGGCCTGTTACGGCCGATATCGATAAGTCCGGGTCAATTAATGGAGTGGAAGCTTTTTTGCTTGGATTTGCTTTGTCACTTGACGCTTTTGGAGCGGGAATCGGGGCTGCTATTCTTCAGTTTCCGCCTCTTCCCATGAGCTTGCTGGTCGCATTCATGAGCTCTTTGTTTGTCTACATTGGCATTAAATCCGGACACTTGTTTGCGAACAATACCTGGGCAGAAAAATTAACCTTTCTGCCGGGCGTTTTACTAATTATCATTGGCATTTGGAAAATGTGAGCCATGAAGCAGGAGGTATTTTCTTGACTCTTTTTATTGGTCTGACAGGTGGGATTGCAAGCGGTAAAAGCACCGTCTCCAACATGATTTTGGAGCTGGGAATACCTGTTATTGATGCAGATAAAATCGCAAAAGAAGCGGTTGAACCGGAAGAAGAGGCTTACAAGGAAATTGTTAGAGCCTTTGGAAATAAAGTTTTGAAAGTAGACGGAAATCTGGACCGGGAAAAACTTGGCGAAATTGTTTTTAATTCTCCAGAAAAGAGGCAGCTGCTGAACGGGATTGTTCATCCCGCTGTAAGGAAAGAAATGAACAGGCAGAAAGATATTCTTATAAGTGATGGCATACAGGCTGGCATTCTTGATATTCCTTTATTATTTGAGAGCAAACTTTCCCATATGGTCGATAAAACACTTCTTGTCTATGCTGATGAATCTGTCCAGTTCCAAAGACTTAAACGGAGAAACGGATATAGTGATGAACAAGCGGCTTCCAGAATCGCCTCCCAGCTGCCGCTGAAAGATAAAATTTCTATGGCAGATGCTGTTATCAACAATAATGGAACTATTGAGGACACGAAGAAACAACTGCTCACCATACTTACACAATGGAAGATAAAAAAACCTGCAGAATAACTTGCAGGTTTTTTTCATATCCTCATGTTAAATGGTTATGTCAATCTCCCTTAAATGTGATATACTATTAGTGGTATAAGGAGAATAAAGTATAACACAAAGTCGGAAGGGGTAATTCCATGACAACAAAGGTTGCAATTAATGGGTTCGGGAGAATTGGAAGAATGGTGTTTAGAAAAGCTATAACTGAAAGCGGTCTCAAAGTTGTAGCAATCAACGCCAGCTATCCGGCAGATACTTTGGCGCATTTAATTAAATACGATACAAACCACGGCAAGTTTCCTGGGGAGGTAATTGCAGGGGATGACCATTTAATTGTTAACGGAAACAAGATACTGCTGCTTAATAACCGTGAACCGAATCTGCTTCCCTGGCAGGAGCTTGAGATTGATATTGTTATAGAAGCAACAGGAAAGTTTAACAGCAGGGAAAAAGCCATTGCTCATGTTGAAGCCGGTGCTAAAAAAGTGATTTTAACTGCTCCAGGCAAAAATGAGGATATAACAATCGTGATGGGTGTAAATGAAGATCAGCTGGATGTCAGCCAACACACCATTATTTCAAATGCTTCCTGTACAACAAACTGCCTTGCACCAGTCGTAAAGGTGCTGGATCAGCAATTTGGGATTGAAAACGGGCTGATGACCACTGTACATGCCTATACGAATGACCAAAAAAACATAGATAATCCCCATAAAGACTTAAGAAGAGCCAGAGCATGTGCACAATCTATCATCCCTACCACTACAGGGGCTGCAAAGGCACTTTCACTAGTGCTTCCCCATCTCAAAGGAAAGCTGCATGGTCTCGCACTCAGAGTGCCTACTCCAAATGTATCACTTGTTGACCTTGTAGTAGATGTAAAACAGGACGTAACAGCTCAAGAAGTAAATGATGCTTTTATCACAGCTTCATCCGGGTCAATGGAAGGGATTTTGTCATTGACAAATGAACCGCTTGTATCAATAGATTTTAATACTAATCCAAATTCTGCTATTATAGATGGACTCACAACGATGGTCATTGAAGGCCGCAAAATAAAGGTTCTTGCGTGGTACGACAATGAGTGGGGTTATTCCTGCAGAGTGGTGGATCTTGCAAATCTAGTTGCATCTAAAATGAAAAACCTTTCAGCTGTTTGAAATCGGGGCTCCTTGTAAAAGGCGATTTCATAGTGTACTCATAAAAAACCCATGATGAAGCAGAGGTTTCATTCAGCAGAAGGTAAAAGCAGCTGTTTTAGGCAAAATTTTTTCTAACTATAACCTTATCAGCTTCATAGCAGAAGCTGATTTTTTTATTGCTTTCTTTATTCATCCTGCTGTTAAGATACTGATATTTCAAGCGAGAAAGGAATCTGAAAGCTAATTGCTTGTAGCAGCTCCAGCTGGAGGAGAATTCTCTCAAAGGAAAAGCCGGCTTGAGCACAGAATAGTATAGGAGGACATGCCAAGAGTGAATAGTTCAGTATTTATTATGTCCTCTTAGTTGAAAACTGATGACAGGAAAAGGGGAACGATAATATGAATAAAGTTACATGGGGAATTTTAAGTACAGCACATATTGCACGGACTCAGTTCATTCCGGCAATCGGAAGGGCGGAGAATGCAGAAGTAGCGGGAATTTCCAGCAGGGGCAGTAAAGTGCATGCAGCTGCCTCGGAATTATCAATAGCAAAAGCTTATGAAAGTTATGAGGAACTACTGGAGGATTCAGATATTCAGGCTGTTTATATTCCCTTGCCAAACTCCCTGCATAGTGAATGGGTAGCAAAGGCAGCTAAATCTGGAAAGCATGTGCTATGTGAAAAGCCTCTGGCTCTTAATACAGAGGAAGCTCTCAGCATGTTTCAAGTATGCAGAGAAGCTGATGTTCAGCTGATGGAGGCTTTTATGTATCAATTTCATCCTCAGCACAAGAGAGTCAGAGAGATTATACTGTCCGGGGAAATAGGAGAAGTGAAAATATTTAAGTCGAGTCATTCATTCTATTTGGCTAATAGAGATTCAGATATCAGAATGGTGAAAGAAATGGGCGGCGGAAGTTTATATGATGTAGGCTGCTATAGTATTCATGCTATGAGGACAATCCTGAATGAAGAGCCAGTAAGGGTAAACGTTATTGCAGATATAGATTCAGAATCACAAGTGGATCTATCAGCTTACGGTATTGTTAAAATGGAAAGCGGAATAACTGGAATGTTTGATTGCAGTTTTGATGCAGCAGGACGCAATGAATACGAGGTAATTGGAACAGAAGGCACAATCAAAGTTCCATATGCATTCCGTCCGGACATTAATGGAAATATTGGGCATGTGATCGTGGAAAAACCCGGATCTGTGCGAACCGAAAAGATAGCAGGTGATATTTACCGGGCTGAGGTAGAAATTTTTTCCGAAGCAATTCTGTCTGGAAAAGGAGTTTCACACTTGGAGGCATCAACTATACAAAATATGAAAGTGATTGATGCCTGCTATGAATCTATTGAAAAAGGGAGTTCTGTAGAAGTTCAGTGAGACCAGAAAGGCGCCCGTTAAGCGGTGATCAGCAGAAGAAAAATCCGGCCTGAAGGTTGTTCTTTAACTTTCAGGCCGGATTAGCTTATGACCTCGAGCCGCTGGCGCCGTAGCTAGCCAATGAAGAAAAGCGGAATCGGCTTGCTCAGGCTTGACTAGCATAAGATGGCTTGGACGGAAGGGCGTCAGAAAAAATAAGCGGACATATTCCGGTTAACTGTAATATTTCACTCATTTGGGGCCTTTTAAGGGAAGGATTTCCGGTTAACTCATTGAAAATCCTTCATCTTGAGCTTTTTAGAGCCGATAGGGGAAATTTTTCCGTCTATTGAGGGCTATTTTGATGATATTTAGAGATTAAGCGGAATTCTTACGCCTATTAACCAGCCAAAATGCTCTACCAGACTACCTAATTACTTTCCTTGTTTGGGGAAACCCACCGGGAAAAAATAAGCGGACATATTCCGGTTAACTGCAATATTTCCCTCATTTGGGGCGTTTTAAGGGGAGGATTTCCGGTTAACTCATTGAAAATCCTTCATCTTGAGCTTTTTAGAGCCGATAGGGGAAATTTTTCGTCTATTGAGGGCTATTTTGATGATATTTAGAGATTAAGCGGAATTCTTACGCCTATTAACCAGCCAGAATGCTCTACCAGACTACCTAACCTTTTGCAGGGAGACGCAAAAAATGAAGCTCCCATCAGAAGGAGCTTCATTTTTATTGAATGTGAATTAGTCCATAATGGACCAGTAAGCAGGTTTCAATTTATAATCCGGGTTAAATACAAATGGGGCGTCTTTTCCGACTCCGTTATTATATTCTCTTGCACGATCATCTAACCATGTGTGATTATCGGCAATTCCCCAGAAGGTTACATTGCTGATTTGATCTCCAAGTCTTTCATACAGCTCAAAAATGTCATTATAGCGGGCGGCCTGTTTTTTAAATTCCTCATAAGGAATTTGTGCATATGTTGGATATGCAGGTCTAGGCGGCCATCCATAAAGGCTTACATCAAGCTCAGTTACCTGATTATCAAGCCCAAGACTTGTGAACAGATTAAAGGAATCTTCCATCTGCTTAAGAGTAGGCCAGCCGAGTTGAATATGAGCCTGATGTCCAACTCCATCGATTGGAGTACCTTGCTTTAACTGTTCTTTTACAAGGTTATAAAGGAAATCTCTTTTCTTTTCTACCTCGGTATTGTAATCGTTGATATAAAGCTTTGCATCTTTAGTAGCAAATTTTTTCGCAGTTTCAAAGGCCACCTTAATATAATCTGTTCCAGTGATTTGATACCAAGCTGATTCGCGCAATCCCCTGCTGTTCGGAGCGTAATCATCGATTACTTCGTTCACAACATCCCATGATTTCACATCATGTTTGTAGCGTTTAACAATCGTTTTAACATGTGTTTCTACACGTTTTAAGAGAAGTTTTTTATTTTGTTCACGTTTTTTAGGATCAGTCTCCTTCACCATTTCTTTTCCTTGCTTGTCCAGGAAGAACCATTCAGGTACCTGGCTGTGCCAGATTAATGTATGAAAGCGGACGTCCATATTGTTCTTTCGTGCAAAATTGACGATTTTGTCTGCTTCTTTAAAATTGAATTTACCTTCCTCGGGTTGGATGTTAATCGGCTTCATAACATTTTCTGCAACAATGCTGTTGTAATGGCGTTTTAGCATTTTTCCGCTGGTTCCTTCTAATTGATGAGGCTCCACTGCAGCACCGATAGTAAAAGATTCTTCATATCTCTCATGAATAGGGGCAGCCTTTAAGGCACTTATTTGCGGCCCTCCGGAAGCAGCGGCAGCTCCTGAGGCAGCAGGAATCAGTAAAGCTAGAGCCAGTCCAGAAACTAAAGGTTTTTTCAAAACTTTTAACATCTTAATCTCTCCTTTTAAAGTAGTAAATGTTTACGAAGCTCTGAAGTTATACTGAATATCTATCAATGGGATACTGGTAACCTTGGGTAAGATGATCTTCTGAGGATGTAAAGTAAGTCAGCCTCAGGTTTATAACTTAGCCTCCTTTTCTATGTATTCAGGGATGAAAGGGCTTACAATTATATGTATTACAAACCATTTATTCCCTCTATGCCAAAGATTATATCAGCTTCTTTTTAGTTTAACCAGTGAATAAACTAAGTTTTTTGAATATTTTTACTAGTACGTTTTAACCATTTTTTTGAATTTGCATCTGCATGGGGAGTGAATAAAGAAAAAGATCCGGCAAAAGTACCGGATCTTGAGGTTTTATTGATTCATTAAGTTTAATCTGCTTTTTAAAAAGTTTTCAGCCGTATGAGCAGCAACTCCCAAAGCTGTGGAAGGAATGCTTAAATCAGAAAAAGTTACGTTGATCTCTGACTGGTGAAATGACTGGGCAAAACTTGAGACCTCGTCATGAATAGCGGGCTCAAGCCATTTCCTGGCCCCAGCAAGACGATTGCCGATAATAATTTGCTGCGGGTTAAAAGCATGAATGCTGTTCACAATTCCAATTCCAATATTTCTGCCTATATCTTCGAAAAGGCCGATCGCTTTTCGGTCCCCGTTCCCGGCATACTCCATAAGGATATCAAGACTGACGGGAATGTCGTGATAAAGTGAACGTGCTTTAGTCAGCAGAGCCTGCTCGGATGCATAAAGCTCCCAGCAGCCTTTATTCCCGCACCGGCATACTTCTCCATTACGGTCAATGGTCATGTGTCCGAGTTCTCCGGAATAACCGCGGCTTCCTCTGAAAAGCTCTCCGTTAATTATAATTCCTGCACCGATTCCAATTCCTGCACTTACATAGATTAAATTATTGTATCTCTGCCCCGCTCCAAACTTTTTTTCACCATAAGCGCCTGCATTGGCTTCATTTTCAATCAATACGGGAATATGAAAAGCATCTTCCAGATGTTTCTGTAAAGAAACATTGCTCCAGCCGAGGTTGGGCGCAAGCAGAATATCTCCATCATGATTTACGATGCCCGGAGCACCTAATCCGATACCAATGACACCATAAGGAGAAGGGGGCGCTGCTTTCATTAAAGTTTTAATCACATTTTTTATATGATTCAGCGTTTCATCAAAAGAATAGTTTTCATATTTTTCAGTAACTCTCTCGATGATACCACCCGAAATATCCGTTAACACACCAAGTATGTAATTTACCCCCAGATCTATACCGATTGCAAAACCTGCGCCTTTGTTAAAGAGGAGCATGACTGGCCGTCTGCCTCCGCTGGAAATTCCAGGACCGGATTCATAAATCAACTGTTCCTCAAGAAGTTCGGCAACCAGAGAGGAAACGGTTCCCTTATTTAAACCTGATTTTTGTGCGGTATCCGCTCTCGAAATAGGCGACGAGTTAAGAATGAGATTTAGTACGATTGCTTTATTTTCTTTTTTTACCACATGCTGATTCCAAGTTACTCCCATTTTTCTTTTCCCTTCATTGTCATTTGCTATTTCATTATTATATCAATAATTATTAATTAACTATAGTCAATAAACATAGTTTATCCAATAGACAAAGTCTAGAAGTGGTGTTATAATTTAAATCAGCAGGACAGGTTACATAAAAACTTAATAAATTTTACTTTAAATGTAAGCGATATCAATATTTTATTCAGGAGGGAAACACAATGACTTATTTCCAAAACATCAGCAATATCAAGTATGAGGGAGCACGTTCAAAAAATCCTTTTGCTTATAAGTACTATAACCCGTCTGAACTGGTAAACGGAAAGTCTATGGAAGAAACTCTTCGTTTCTCAGTAGCATACTGGCACACATTCACAGCTGATGGTACTGATCCATTTGGTGCTGGAACAGCGGTGCGTTCTTGGGATCGCCATACGGGACTGGATTTGGCAAAAGCACGCGTCGAAGCCGCATTTGAATTATTTGAGAAGCTTGATGTACCATTTTTCTGCTTCCATGATTCCGACATTGCTCCAGAAGGAGATACCCTTAAGGAAACGTATGAAAATTTAGATCCTATCGTAGCGATGATTAAAGATTACATGAAAACCAGCAAAACTAAATTATTGTGGAATACTGCCAACATGTTTACTCACCCGCGTTATGTACACGGAGCTGCAACTTCCAATAATGCAGATGTTTTTGCATATGCCGCTGCAAAAGTAAAAAGAGGTCTTGAAGTAGGGAAAGAGCTGGGTGCTGAAAACTATGTATTCTGGGGAGGCCGTGAAGGCTATGAAACGCTCTTAAATACAGATATGAAGCTAGAGCAGGACAATCTTGCCCGCATGTTCCATATGGCAATTGATTATGCTAAGGAAATTGGATTTGATGCGCAATTCCTTATTGAGCCAAAGCCAAAAGAGCCTACTAAACATCAGTATGACTTTGATGTTGCAACAGGTCTTGCATTCCTTCAAAAATATGACCTTCAGGATCACCTGAAATTTAATATTGAGGCTAACCATGCGACGCTCGCAGGCCATACGTTTGAACATGAATTAAGAGTTGCCCGTATTAATGGCATGCTTGGGTCTGTTGATGCAAACCAGGGAGATACTTTGATTGGCTGGGATACAGATGAATTCCCGACAGACTTGTACTCTACTACTCTTGCAATGTATGAAATCCTTTTGAACGGCGGACTTGGCAGGGGCGGATTGAACTTCGACGCTAAGGTAAGAAGAGGATCTTTTGATGCTGACGATTTGTTCCATGCTCATATTGCAGGAATGGATGCTTTTGCTATCGGACTGAAAGTAGCATCAAAGCTGATTGAAGATCGTGCTCTCGAGGATGTTATTGCAGACAGATACAGCAGCTTCAGAGAAGGCGTAGGCCTTGAGATTGTTGAAGGTAAAACAGATCTTAGAAAGCTTGAAGAATATGCTTTAAGTATGGGAGAAATCCAAAATAAATCAGGACGTCAAGAACGCTTAAAGGCAGTTGTAAATTCATATTTGCTTGAGACACTTTCAAGTGTATCGGTCTAACTTTTCATAGATATAAACGAAAGTGCTGGAACATGCTTGTCTCCAGCACTTTTTTATCATAAAAATTTATAAATTTTGTCATTTCCACAGCTCTGCTGTCAGTTGAATTGGAAGGGAAGCAAGTACCTCCAAGTAAGCGGAAGCTGATTTTTTACATTGTTGTATACAGCGTCATGAAAATAGCTTATAGAAAAAGGGTGATGAAGTTGAAATATGTGATTGGAATAGATCTAGGTACAAGTGCAGTAAAAGTTCTGCTGGTCAATCAGCAGGGAGAAGTGTGCGGGGAGGTAGCAAAAGAATATCCGCTAATACAGGAAAAGTCCGGCTACAGCGAACAAGATCCGCATCTTTGGGCAGAAAAAACAGCAGAGGCTTTAGCGGAGCTTGTCCAAAGCTTCAATGGCGATGCAGAAGACATTGAAGGCATCAGTTTTTCAGGGCAGATGCACGGCCTTGTTCTGCTGGATGAAGATCATCATATCCTTAGAAACGCAATTCTCTGGAACGATACCAGAACAACAGCAGAATGCGGAGAAATTTATGATGCAGTTGGAAAGGACCGTCTGCTGCAAATCACTAAAAATCCGGCTCTTGAAGGATTTACGCTGCCTAAACTTCTTTGGGTGAAAAAGCATGAAGCTGCTCTTTTTGAGAGAGCAAGTGTATTCATGCTGCCAAAAGATTATTTGCGTTATGCCATGACAGGAAACATACATACAGAGTTTTCAGATGCAGCGGGAACACTGCTTTTGGATGTAAGCAAAAAAGAATGGAGCAATGAAATTTGCGAACTTACAGGCATCAATCCTGATCTTTGTCCTCCTTTAGTGGAGTCATCGGCTTTTATAGGAACAATCACCCCTGAATATGCTTTGAGAACAGGCCTTCCTCAATCTGTAAAAGTATTTGCCGGGGGAGCTGATAACGCTTGTGGAGCGATTGGCTCAGGTATCCTGGCAGATGGAAGAACTCTTTGCAGCATTGGAACATCAGGTGTTGTTCTTTCTTATGAGGAAAATGGAGATAAAGATTTTGACGGCAAGGTTCATTACTTCAACCATGGAGAAGAGGATGCTTACTATACAATGGGTGTTACGCTCGCAGCAGGATACAGCCTCAGCTGGTTCAAGAATATTTTTGCCGAGAATGAAAATTTTGAAAGCTTGCTTGCAGGTATAGCTGAAGTTCCCCCAGGCTCGAACGGTCTTCTGTTTACTCCTTATGTAGCAGGGGAAAGAACACCCTATGCTGATGCTGTGATTCGGGGAAGCTTCATAGGAATGGATGCTTCACACCAGAGAAGGGATTTTGTCCGCGCAGTATTGGAAGGAATCACATTCTCGCTCCATGAATCTATTGAAATTTTCCGGGAGAATGGTAAGACAATTGACAGCATTGTTTCTATTGGCGGAGGTGCCAAAAACGAAGAATGGCTTCAAATGCAGGCTGATATTTTCAATGCTGACATTATTAAGCTCTCCAGTGAGCAAGGTCCAGGCATGGGAGCTGCAATGCTTGCGGCATACGGCAGCGGCTGGTTTACCACCTTGCTTCAGTGCGCAGATGCCTTTACTTCTACCGTAAAAACATACAAGCCTAATTCCGAGAACACAGTAAAGTATCAGGAATTATTCAGCATCTATAAACAAGTATACGCTCAGACAAAGTCTCTTAATAGTGAGCTTCAAAGATTCAGAAAGTAAAGAAGGGGTGAAAGGCATGAATTATCGTCAATTGGGAAACACAGACATCTCAGTAAGCGAGGTGAGTTTTGGAACATGGGCCATCGGAGGCTCATGGGGGAAAACCAATGATGAAGATTCGCTGAAAGCTTTAGACTATGCGATTGGCCACGGCGTTAATTTTTTTGATACAGCTGATGTTTATGGAGAAGGGCACAGTGAAGAGCTGCTTTCCAAGGCGACAAAGGGGAAAGAAGATACCATTTACATTGCTACGAAGTTTTGCAGGATGGGTGATATACACTCTCCTGAAAACTATTCTATAGAAGCAGTCCGTTCATATTGCGAACAAAGTTTAAAACGGCTGAACAGGGAACGCATTGATTTGTTTCAAATCCATTGTCCTCCGACTGATATATTAAAAGATGGAGCTGTGTTTGAGGTTCTCGACAAGCTTCAGCAAGAGGGTAAAATAAGACATTACGGAGTCAGCGTAGAAACTGTTGAAGAAGGCTTGATAAGCCTGGAGTATCCAAACGTTAAAGCTCTTCAGGTTATCTATAACATGTTCCGCCAAAAACCCGGTCAGGAGCTGTTTCCCCAAGCTAAGGAAAAAGGGGCAGGCATCCTCGTACGCCTCCCGCTTGCAAGCGGTCTGCTGACTGGCAAGTTTTCAAAGGATCATACTTTTGCAGAAGATGATCATCGAAATTTTAATGAAAACGGGGCGGCCTTTAATGTGGGCGAAACCTTTGCAGGTCTCGGCTTTGAAAAAGGTGTGGAGCTATCTGACAAGCTGTCATGGATTGCCGACAAACGCGATTCGATGGCCAGTGCTTCCCTTCGCTGGTTATTGGATAATAAGGAAATTACCTGCATCATACCTGGATTCAGAAATGAAGAACAAATCCGTAAAAATTTGAAAGCATTGAATGAAGTGTCTTTCACTGAAAGTGAGCTTCAGGACATCGAGACGTTTTATGACGTGGAAGTGAAAGAGTTTATTAGAGGGCCTTACTAAGGACATTTACATAAGTTCCGGGGAAAATGGTTTCATAACATGTAACGCCAGGAACTGTTCACTTGCCCTAAGCCCGCAAGCAGCGGGCTTTTTTTCTTTTTTCCGCCAGCTCCATTCAAATGCGGATAACCAAAAAAATAAATTTTCATATATTATGCTAGCTATCTCTAATCCTTTCAATCAATGATTTTTTTTGAAAAGTATGTTGCAAAAAAAAACTAAACAAAGTATACTATTTTTCGTGAACTTCTTAATATGCTGTGGCTGTGCAGCTACTTAAAGGGTTAGGACCTCTCTGGACTAACTTTCCCCCGTGGTAGTCATGACAAAGCCAATGTGCAAGAATTTCATGTTTATCAAAAATTGAAAAAGGGGGATCCATTAATATGGAAACAATTGGCAGACACGTAATCTCTGAGTTATGGGGTTGCGATTTTGATAAGTTAAATGACATGGATTACATTGAAAAGACTTTTGTAAATGCAGCTTTAAAATCCGGTGCTGAAGTAAGAGAGGTAGCTTTTCATAAGTTTGCACCTCAAGGAGTGAGCGGCGTTGTGATTATTTCTGAATCACATTTGACGATTCACAGCTTTCCTGAGCACGGTTATGCAAGCATTGACGTTTATACATGTGGAGAATTAAACCCTAACATTGCAGCAGACTATATCGCTGAGGCTTTAGGTGCCCAGACAAGAGAAAATATTGAGATTCCGCGCGGCATGGGACCTGTTCAGGTGAAGCCGGCTTCTGCAAAAGCCCTATAAGCATATTCATTGAAAATTTTACGATGCAAGAGGTGTGAATCTGATTCACACCTCTTTTGATTTTGGGGATATTTCGGTATAGTAGTAATAAGAAGCTGTACATAAAAGGAGACCCATCATTCATGAGCATAATTCAAAAACTGCAAAGCATCTTTTCCACACACAGTGAAACATCTGAAAACCATCCTCAAGAAGAATTGAGGAGCCGTTATTATAAAACAACTGCCAAAAAAGCAGTGGAAGTAATTGAAAATGTACTTAAAGATATGAACGGGGTTACAGTGACATCTGTATCATCTGAACGAGGAGAAATTAGTGTACAGGTAAGTAAACCGCGCAAGGCTTTTATGATTATCACGATCATATCTGTACGTCCATTTGAAACAGCCGTTGATTTTTCTGTCACAACGGAAACGCCTCTGCCTTTTGATTTTGGATACAGCAAAAATGCCATATTATCTGTCTATCAAAAAATAGACCAATCTCTTCAATATGTTGGTTCTGGACTGAATGCATCCAGGTAAAGGTTGAATGGTGAATAAGACAGGAGTTGTTTGTAATGAAATGCCCTACATGCCAGCATAACGGTACGCGCGTCCTTGATTCACGCCCAGTGGATGAAAGCCGCTCTATTCGCAGGCGAAGAGAGTGTGAACAATGCCATTTTCGCTTCACAACTTTTGAAAAGGTTGAAGAGATTCCTTTAATCGTTGTGAAAAAAGAAGGCACCCGCGAAGAATTCAGCCGGGAGAAGGTACTTCGCGGTCTTATTAAAGCTTGTGAAAAAAGGCCGGTACCCCTCAAAGAACTTGAAGACATTGTTCATGAAATCGAAAAAGAACTGAGAAGCCAGGGAGCTTCTGAGGTGAACAGCGGGCTTATCGGTGAAATGGTAATGGACAGGCTTGCTAAAGTAGACGAAGTAGCCTACGTTAGATTTGCATCAGTATACCGCCAATTTAAAGATATCAATGTGTTCATTGATGAGTTAAAAGAGCTGCTGAAAAAAGAACAATAAAGAGCCGGCGGAGGTCATCTTCTTCGCTCTTTTTTTAAGGTTTTTTCTAACTGATATAATGGCGGCTGCAACACAAGGTATACAGTGGGAAAACATCCTCTCCACCGGGGAGAGGGGTAACAGTCTGCGCAGCGGAGAAGAATAGCCCTTTGTTATCAGGGAATCCAAAATAATTACAGAGAAGCACTGGAAGGTTGAGCATATGGTACAACATTGGAAGGAAATCATACCCGTTGACCGTTATATAGTCAAATGCAATGGACTTTTGCATGAATACGACCGAAAAATTATTACATTGCTGTATCAGCCGCTGATTGGAGCGAAAAGCTACAGTTTATTTATGACGCTATGGAGCGAGCTGGAGCAAAACCGGTTATGGGGAGAAGAAACTGCACATCACAGCCTGATGGCCATCATGCAGAACAGCCTGAAAGAAATATATGAAGAGCGGATTAAGCTAGAGGGGATAGGTCTCCTGAGAACCTTTTTAAAAGAAGAGGGAGAAGATAAGCTGTATATTTATGAACTGCAGCCTCCGCTGGATCCCAATGATTTCTTTGAAGACGGCATGCTGAATATCTACCTGTATAATAGGCTCGGCAAATCAAAATATGTGAAATTAAAAAAATTCTTTTGTGACAGGGAGCTTATTGGAGAGGCTAAAAATGTAACCCGCTCCTTTGATGATGTATTTACGAGCATCAAGCCCTCAGAACTGCTGACTTCTGTTGAGGCTTCCGAGAGCGCCGGCCAGGGCCTTATCAAGCGGGAGGATGCTTCTTCTCCTCATATAGAGGATGATGTATTCGATTTTGACCTGTTTTACGCAGGGCTGAGCGATGCTATTATTCCTAAATCATCTATTACGCCGAAGGTAAAAGAAACAATTAAAAAATTGGCATATCTTTATGGAATTGATCCTATATCCATGAAGAACGTTATCATGAACAGCATGGATGCAGATGACTCAATTGTGATTGAAGAGCTGAGAAAGTCAGCTCGTACATGGTATCAGTTTGAGCACGGTGAAAAACTTCCAAGCCTCGCTGAGAAGACCCAGCCAGCGGCAAAGAGGAAGGTGAGTAATCCATCAACGCAGGAAGAGGAAATGGCATATCAGCTGGAAACCATTTCCCCGCGCCAGTTTTTAAAGGATGTCGCAGGAGGAATAGAACCTTCTGCTGGAGATCTTCAGATAATTGAAGAGACAATGTTCAGGCAAAAGCTTCTACCTGGAGTCGTCAACGTCCTGATTTATTACGTCATGCTGAAAACAGACATGAAACTTACTAAAACTTACGTCCAGAAAATTGCAAGCCACTGGGCCAGGAAGAAAATCACAACTGTACCGGAAGCGATGTCGCTCGCCAAACAAGAGCATAAGCAATACCAGGAATGGGCTTCCGGAAAGAAAAACAGTCGGAAGGCAGCTCCCATCAGAAAAGAAAAACTTCCAAGCTGGCTGAAAGCCGGAGGGGAGGAAGGGCAGCCTGCAGCTGAGCAGAAGGCTGTACCAGGTGACAAAGGAAACGACCTGGACGACATCATCAATAGTTATTTAACAGAAAAGTAAGGAGGTGACAGAATGGAGAGCATTAATAAGTCAATCCAAAAGCTTGCTGCCCGGCAGGATTTCAGAGAGCGCTACAGGGCACTGAGACAAGAAGTGGAGAAGCACCCTGATGTTCAGTCGTTTCTTTATGACCATCAGGATCAGATTACAGATGAAATAGTGGACAGAAGTTTAATGAAGCTTTATGAATACACAGAACAAAGCAAAAACTGCAGAGATTGTCCATCTTTGAATGATTGCAAAAATCTTATTCAGGGTTATCATCCCAGGCTGGTACTATCCGGAAAAACAATCGACCTGCAGTATGACAAGTGTCCGTCGAAGCTTCATGCTGATGAAAAGCTAAAACAGGAATCATTGATCAAAAGCATCCATATTCCCAAGGATATTCTTCATGCCAGCTTGAATGACATAGACAGAGATGAACCCGCTAAAAAGGAAGTACTTGTTAAGGCGATACAGTTTGTACAAAACTATCAAGCTGATGTTTTTCAAAAAGGTCTGTATGTTTATGGAAGCTTTGGCATCGGCAAAACATTTATTCTCGGGGCCATCGCAAACGAGCTTGCCAGGAAAAAACACATTTCAAGCATGATTGTCTATGTGCCTGAATTTATGCGCGAACTGAAAAGCTCCCTTGGCAATCAAACCTTTGAAGCCAAGCTGGAGGCGGTGAAAAAGGCGCCGGTGCTTATGCTTGACGACATAGGAGCAGAGGCGCTTTCCAGCTGGACAAGAGATGAAGTGCTGGGACCGCTTCTGCAATACCGTATGCTGGAACAGCTGCCGACCTTCTTTTCATCCAACTTTGATTTGAAGGAGCTTACCCATCACCTTACCTATACACAAAGGGGAGAGGAAGAGGGTGTGAAGGCCGCCAGAATTATGGAGAGAATTAAATACCTGGCCCAGCCTGCAGAATTAAAGGGCCGCAATTATAGAGAGTAAGAGGCTGGGACAAAAGTGTTTAAGCTAAAGAAAATCCGAACTAACATTCATCATTCTACGATTGTAATGGTGACTTAGTTCGGATTTTTTCTATTAAGGAAGTATTCTATCCAAAAATAATCATCATTTGTATGAACGTTTTGGTTGTGTCCGAGCCATACACAACGGAAGAAAAAATAAGCGTAGCTATTTCGATTAGATGAAAAAATCAGCTGTTTATATGGAAAAAAAGAAAAACATGCCGGTCGTACTGGAAAAAAGTCAAGCTGAGGATGCTCTATGTGAAAGTCACTGTACTTATATATACGGAGGAAATCCGCCTATACAGAAAAAACAACGAAAATGGACTAAAATTAACGGAGGATTTCCGGCTATGCACCTAAAAAACCTTAAAATGGAGTATTTTCAGCAGCTTAAGCGGAATTCATGCCCTTATTTTCTCTGAAAAACGGTTTATTCTGGATGTAACCGGAATTCTAACGCTTATTTTTTGTTAGGATGGGGAAAAAGCTCATGTCATGCTTATCTCACCCAGGCAGCTAATGTGCAAAAGCAGAACAATGAACTGTTTCATTCAAATATTAACAAGGTTATGTAACAAATCCTCTCGAAAAGGGCTTTAGCTTTTTGCTTTACTTTTCATGAATTATTCTAAAATGGAAGTTCCCTCCATATATATGGAATCAGGTTGGTGCAAGGAGGGGACAAACCATGCTGACAATTTATTTTCAAACAGTAAGAGAAGCGGCAGCTTATCAAAAACTTCTGGCTACCCATACAGGAGAAGTTGAGACATGTGAAAGTGCAGAAGAGGGTGCAAGGCTGACACTGTCAGCTTCAGAAAATTCAGAGCATATTATATCGGCAATGATTTCTTTTATTCTGTTATATAAGGAGCCATGCCTTTTACATCATATAGTGGCAAATAAGTTTTATTTTCGAGATTTCGATGAACAGCAGCAAATACTGAATATCGTTCATTCTCTTATGGATGGAGAAAGAAAAGACGTCCCCGGAGTTCGTGATCTTGGACCGAGGGAAACGGTGCTCGGTGCTGCGCTGTCAGAATTTATAAGAGAAGGGCTCTCATTTTCCTTAGAATCTTTTTTAATGTTCAGGCTGAAAAATTATCGAAACTGGCTGTTTAGACATGTTGAAGCAGCCATTGAAGAATACAAACTTGAACAAGAATACCAGAATTTTATTGATACTCTCAGACATTTCCTTGCCTCCAGAGTAAATGGCTGCAAAGAGCTTCATATTTTGCTGAAGGAACGTTTTTTTGTATATGATGAAAACATGCTGCAAATTCAGGAGGCCGAATTGGAAGAGCTGATTGATCCTGCACTGATATCCTCCATTCCAATGTATGTTGACACATCCATTCTGGCTCCTCTGGTTTCTATATCTCCAGGCACTTTACATGTGTACACTGACTCCACCGATCATGGAATGGTGCAGACCATACAAAACATCTTTCAGGAAAGAGTGCGTGTGTACGGGGAAGGCTGTTTTTACCATAGCAAAGAAGGACCTTGATTTATTGAAGCAAACCTTTTATAATACGCTTAAATACGTAAAAAGTTATGATAAGGATATGAGGATGCTGCGATGGCACTCAGAGAGGGAAGGCTTGGCTGAAAACTTCCCGGCATGTAGCGCATATCTTACCACCTTTAAACTTCAGTTTAGAACAGCCTGACTGCCTAGTATGAACTGACGGCCCCATCCCGTTACAGATGCTTGAGATCCATAGCCGGAGGATTCTTTATCCGGATACCTGCCTTTACATAGCAGCAATGGAAAAAAGGGTGGAACCACGACAGTTATCTATAACTCGTCCCTTTATGAGGGAGGAGTTTTTTTATTTTCCAATTATATTTTAAAAGGAGCGTTAAAAATGTCAGACGCAGTAAAAATTACTTTTCCAGACGGAGCAGTGAAAGAATTTTCAAGAGGAGTGACAACTGAAGATATCGCAGCATCAATCAGTCCGGGACTAAAGAAAAAATCAATCGCCGGAAAAGCCAATGGAGCTCTTGTAGATTTGCGGACGCCGATTAATGAGGATGCAAGCATCGAAATTGTAACCGCGGATTCTGCTGAGGCACTTGAAGTACTGCGCCACAGCACGGCCCACCTGCTTGCTCAGGCCATTAAGAGACTGTTTGGTGATGTGAAGCTTGGCGTCGGGCCAGTAATAGAAAATGGATTTTATTATGATGTGGATCTCCCTGAATCCATTACAGCAGACGATCTGCCTAAAATTGAAAAAGAAATGCAAAAAATTGTGAATGAAAATCTTGATATTGTCAGGGTGGAAGTCAGCCGTACAGAAGCAGAACAGAAATTCAGGGAAATAGGTGATGAGCTTAAGCTTGAGCTCCTCAGAGATATTCCTCTAGAAGAAACGGTTACGATTTATGAACAAGGTGAATTTTTCGATCTATGCCGCGGCATCCATGTTCCTTCTACAGGAAAGTTGAAAGAGTTTAAGCTGCTGAGTGTTGCCGGCGCTTACTGGCGCGGAAACAGCGATAACAAAATGCTCCAAAGAATCTACGGAACAGCATTCTTTAAAAAGGCCGATCTGCAGGAGCACCTGCGTCTGCTTGAGGAAGCGAAAGAGCGGGATCACCGAAAGCTTGGGAAAGAGCTGAATTTGTTTACCACTTCACAGAAAGTCGGCCAGGGGCTACCATTATGGCTGCCTAAAGGAGCGACAATCAGAAGAATTATTGAGCGATATATTGTGGATAAAGAAGTACGCCTGGGCTATGATCACGTTTATACACCGGTTATGGGAAGCGTGGAACTTTATAAAACATCGGGACACTGGGATCATTATCAGGATGATATGTTCCCTGCCATGTCGATGGATAATGAAGATTTGGTGCTCCGCCCGATGAATTGTCCCCATCATATGATGGTATATAAAAATGACATTCACAGCTATCGCGAACTGCCAATCCGCATCGCAGAACTTGGAACTATGCACCGATATGAAATGTCCGGAGCTCTCACAGGCTTGCAGCGCGTGCGCGGCATGACACTGAATGATGCACATATTTTTGTAAGGCCTGATCAAATTAAAGATGAGTTTATCCGTGTGGTCCGTTTGATTGAAGAAGTGTATAAAGACTTTGGCATTGATCAATATTCGTTCAGATTGTCTTACAGAGATCCTGAGGACCACGAAAAGTACTTTAATGACGATGCAATGTGGGATCGTGCTCAGTCAATGCTGAAGGAAGCAATGGATGAGCTTGGACATGATTACTTTGAAGCAGAGGGAGAAGCGGCATTTTACGGACCGAAGCTCGATGTTCAAGTGAGGACTGCTCTGGGCAAGGATGAAACTCTTTCTACTGTGCAGCTGGATTTCCTCCTTCCTGAACGATTTGATTTAAATTACATTGGAGAAGACGGAAAGCAGCACCGTCCTGTGGTCATTCATCGCGGAGTTGTTTCAACGATGGAGCGTTTTGTTGCGTTTCTTATCGAAGAATACAAAGGAGCATTCCCGACATGGCTTGCACCTGTTCAGGTTCAGGTAATTCCGGTATCTCCTGGAGCGCACCTGGATTATGCCCAGAGAGTCCGGGAAGAACTTCAGGCACAGGGAATCAGGGCAGAGCTTGATGTCAGGGATGAGAAAATCGGCTATAAAATTCGTGAAGCTCAAATACAGAAAATTCCTTATATGCTGGTGCTTGGTGATCAGGAAATTCAGGAAGAAACTGTTAATGTAAGAAAATACGGAGAGCAAAAATCAGAAACACTGCCTTTGCAGCAATTTGTTGATTCGATCGTAAAGGAAACAAAAAGAGCATAAACGGGTTTGGATATAACTGTAATTAAAAATGGGTTAATCATAATATCACATCCCAAAATAAAATTGCGAAAAGGGTGCCTTAGTGTATTAACGGGTATGGTTCGCAGACTACAAATCACGACCGATTAAAACAGCATAAGAAACAACATAAAGAAAAGCAAAAAGGAGCGACAATCGCTCCTTTTTTTATTAATTCCTAAAATCACTCTCCCAATCTTAATCTTCATTCTTATAAGATATTTCTTCATCATTTCTTTTCTAAGCCAATGGTGACAGGGACATCCTTTTCCCCCTTATTCTCATAAATTCTACAGAGCTGCGTCTTTCTTTTCAGTAACCTCTTTGAAATAGCTTACCTTCGAGTTCTGAGTTGTACTTTTTTCTTTGTGTGACTGTCCGGTAAAAAATAATGATTCCTTACAACTTTGTAAGTGATTTTGCATCACTTTATTAAAGACATAAAAGGTTATCCTGCTACGCGGAAATGCACAAATAAACAGATATTTTTTTATCACTGTTGTTTCAGATTTCTTCTTTATATATCTATAATTTGTAAATACTTTATTTTCAAGGGTCCAATGAACGATATATAGAACGAGTAGTATCTCGAAGGATAAAAGGAAGACTGCAGTTATGGGAGAAGCAGAAGCAGCAAGAGAAGCGGGAGTCTCAGAGCAAAACAGATAAGCAGTAAATTACAGGAAGTATTTTGTAAAAATATTGTAAAATAATAAATCTAAAGAACTATGAAGTAGGCGTTTGAAATATTGCTGATTGGAAAAACATGTCGATAATCATATTTTGAGACTGTCGAAAAAAAGGGGTTTATGTCAAAAGAACTTGGGTATATAGGTAAAGACTTTATCATTCTAAAGTGTTCTATAAAAAGGAGGAGTTTTAAGTTATGAAACGATTTAGTACTTTATTTTTATCATTCATTCTTATCTTAGGCATGCTTGCAGGCTGTTCTGGAAACAGCAGCCAATCAGGAGCAACCGCTGAGACGAAAGATGGAAAAGTGGTTATTGATTTCTGGTCATTTTGGGGATCAGAGACAAGAAGACCAATTATTGAGAAAATCATTTCTGATTACAATGAATCACAGGATAAAGTACAAGTAAAGCACACGTTTCTTCCATGGGGAGATATCTGGACGAAAAATCTAGCTTCTATAGCCGCTGGGAGTCCTGCAGATGTCGTAATCAATGATATTAACACAGTAGCCCACAGAGCGAAGAACAATCAGTCTACTGATTTGAGCCCGTATCTTGATGACGCTTATGCAGACTCGCTGTATCCTCATCTTTGGGAAACCGTTCTGTATGAAGATAAGCCGTACGCTGCTCCATTTGTAACGGATACCAGACTATTATTCTATAATAAAGATGCTTTCAGAGAAGCGGGACTAGATCCGAACAAACCGCCTAAAACGTGGGACGAGCTTGAAGAGTATGCTCAAAAACTTGATATTAAACAAGGCAGCAGCTATGAAAGAATTGGCTTTTATCCTCTGTTTGGAAGCCTTGGAGCCGGAAGCTGGATGAACTTCGGGGATGAAGGAAACGGTTATATCAGCGAAAATGAAGATATTCAGATTGCGACTGAGAATAAAATTCAAACAATGAACTGGCTGCTTGACTGGCAGGAGAGATACGGACAGCAGAATATTCAGACTTTCAGAGCAGAATTTGGAAGTGAACAGGCCAATCCGTTTATTTCAGGAAAAGTAGCCATGTGGGCAGATGTTGGAACCTTCTATACACAAATTCGCGACTATGGTCAGGATATGGACTTTGGTGTAGCCCCAATCCCTGCTAAAACAGAAAACGATCAGCATTTCAGTGAAGGCGGAGGCTTTGTTGCCGAAGTTCCTAAGGGAGCATCTCATCCTGAAGAAGCAGCGGATTTTATCAAATACTTAACTGGACCTGAAGCGCAGAAATACTGGGCAGCGCAGAACTTCGACAATGTTGCGAATATAGAAGCAGCTGAACAGACGATCAATGACCTGCAAGGCAAGGATGAAGAGGTTTATAAAGCTGCTGTAGATAATCTTGAACATACACTAATGTTCCCTACGCCGGTTAAATACCCTGATTATCTTGACAGAATTAATCCTGTAATTGATGAAATTATGCTTGGCCGTGTAAGTCCTGAAGATGGATTGAACCGTGCACAAAGTCAGGTAGAGAAAATGAAATAAACAAATTTATGAGAAGGACCCGGTAACGAAGGGAAGTGTATATATGGAGTCTACAACAGTAAGTGTCAGCACCAAAAAACAAAAAGAGAAAATTGAAGAGGCTGCAGAGGCTTACATCAAGGAGCCTCAAAAGACAGCATCCCTGAAAAAAATGAAATCAAGGGAAACACTAATGGGCTATCTGTTTATCAGTCCCTGGCTTATCGGGTTCATTTGCTTAACTCTTGGCCCTCTGCTGTTTTCCCTTTATGCAAGTTTTACGAATTATAATATTACGTCAACTCTTGATTTTATAGGTTTTCAAAACTATGTGAAAATGTTTACCATTGATGACCTTTTTTGGACATCTCTGTGGAATACAACGTTTTATGTGATTTTTTCGGTGCCGCTGACGACGGCAGGCGCCATCTTTGTAGCGGTTTTAATGAATCAGAAGATAAAAGGAATTGCATTTTTTAGAACCATTTACTATCTGCCGGCAGTTCTGTCAGGGGTAGCAGTATATTTCCTGTGGATGCAGCTTCTTGCACCATCAACAGGTCTTGTGAATACATTGCTGGGCTTTGTTGGCATACAAGGGCCAACATGGCTCTTTGATCCTCAGTGGACGAAACCGGCACTGATATTAATGAAATTATGGAGTGTGGGCGGAG
Organism: Metabacillus lacus; assembly: GCF_009674805.1. Classification (GTDB taxonomy): domain Bacteria; phylum Bacillota; class Bacilli; order Bacillales; family Bacillaceae; genus Metabacillus_C; species Metabacillus_C lacus. The sequence goes on from NZ_WKKI01000007.1 coordinate 69,462, forward strand.
GCATGCTGCTGTATCTTGCCAGCCTGCAGGGTGTGTCGCCGCAGATGTATGAAGCTGCGGAACTTGATGGGGCAAGCCCGTTAAGGCAATTCTGGCATATTACAGTGCCGATGATTACACCGATTATCTTTTTTGATATTGTCACAAGTACAATTGGAGCGTTTCAAATTTTCCAGGAAGCTTATGTTATGACCGAAAACGGAAGCGGCGGACCGGCAAATTCCCTTCTATTCTTCAATTTACACATGTGGAACAATGCATTCAGAACTTTTGATATGGGATATGCATCCGCTATGGCCTGGATCCTGTTTATCATTGTGATGATTCTGACATTTATCAATATGAAACTTGGGAAGAAATGGGTATTTTATGGGGGAGGCGACAACAAATGACCACTAAAACAAAAACACTCCCTGCTTTTTACGAAACTATGACATTCAGAAAAAGAATGAAAAACTTTTTTCTGACATTGATTTTGCTGCTCGGAAGCGTTTTGATCCTGTCGCCTGTCTGGTGGATGATTGCTACATCCTTAAAATCTCCCGCTGAGATTATGCAATTTCCTCCAAGCTTCATCCCTAAAGACCCGCAATGGTCAAATTATATAGAAGCATGGCGTTCGGCCGCATTCACCCGCTGGACGATGAATACACTGTTTATAGCAGTTTGCGGAGTTATCGGGAGTGTGTTTGTCAACTCGCTTGTAGCGTATGGATTTGCCAAAATTAAATTTAAGGGAAGAAACTTTCTCTTCATGCTTGTTCTGTCGACAATGCTGATACCAGGTTTTGTCCTTCTGGTTCCACAGTATGTCCTGTTTTCTAAAATTGGCTGGATCAATACCTATCTTCCCCTGATAGTGCCTGCATTTTTGGGTAACGCATTTTTTATCTTTTTGCTCAGACAGTTTATGATGACGATACCGAATGAACTGGTTGAAGCAGCGGTCATGGATGGAGCGGGGCATCTGAAAATTTGGTGGCATGTCATGCTTCCGCTCGTTAAGCCCGCACTGATCACTGTTGCTATCTTCTCCTTCAATGGAGCATGGAATGACCTGCTTGGCCCTCTCTTATACATTAATGATGAAAGTAAGTACACCCTGCAGATAGGACTGCAGACGTTTAAGGGGACGGTTCAGACGCAGTGGCATTATTTAATGGCAATGTCGGTCATGGTTCTCCTTCCGGTCGTGATTCTATTCTTCTTGTTCCAAAAGCACTTTATTGAAGGCTCGAATATTGGAACAAGTATGAAGGGGTAAAAAAGTGGTTGCTATTTGCAGTACTATCTGGTAACATTACTTTTAGTGTTTAAAGTGCACATTGTTTTCTTGACATAATAGATTTTTCTATGATATAGTTTACAAGGTGAATTGAATAGTCGTTTATATGATACGCAAGCAGAAGCACCCGCTTCTCACCTGATTGACGCTAAAATGCAGTTGGCAGGTATACGAGATCGAATCAATTATTTTTGAAATCGTAGTGTGGGTGTTTTGTGCACCCGCACTTTTTTATTTGCACAAAAAACTTGCAGATTAGTGTCAATCATTGCTAAACAAAACTTTTAGTATGACAATCACTATTCACTTAAAATTCCTTGGAGGTGGCTAATTATTAGCAAAGACATGTTAGTAAACGAGGGCATTCGCGCCCGTGAGGTTCGTCTAATCGGTCAGAACGGGGATCAGCTTGGAATTAAGTCTCGTCAAGAAGCATTGGAAATTGCTACAAGAGCTAATCTTGATCTGGTTATGGTTGCAGCAAACGCAAAACCGCCTGTATGCCGAATTATGGACTACGGGAAATTCCGCTTTGAACAGCAGAAGAAAGATAAGGAAGCTCGCAAGAACCAAAAGATCATCAACTTAAAAGAAGTTCGTTTAAGTCCGACGATTGAAGAGCATGACTTTAACACGAAGCTTCGCAATGCTATCAAGTTCCTTGAAAAAGGGGACAAAGTGAAGGCATCGATTCGTTTTAAAGGCCGTGCGATTACACACAAGGAAATCGGTCAGCGTGTTCTTGACAGATTCTCCAAAGCCTGTGAAGAAGTATCAACAGTTGAAACTGCTCCTAAAATGGACGGACGCAGTATGTTCTTAATACTTGCACCTAAAAACGAAAAGTAATTGATACGAGGAGGAAACCCCTATGCCAAAAATGAAAACTCATCGTGGAGCTGCAAAGCGTTTTAAAAAGACTGGATCAGGTAAATTAAAACGTTCAAAAGCATACACGAGCCACTTGTTCGCAAACAAATCTACTAAGCAAAAACGTAAGCTTCGCAAAGGTACGCTTGTAAGCAAAGGCGACTTCAAACGCATTCGTCATTTATTAGACAACTTAAAATAAATCGTTAGTTATATAGGAGGGAATTCACTATGCCAAGAGTTAAAGGCGGTACTGTAACACGCAAACGTCGTAAAAAAGTCATTAAATTAGCAAAAGGTTATTTCGGTTCCAAACACACACTATACAAGGTTGCTAATCAGCAGGTAATGAAATCCTTAATGTATGCTTATCGTGACCGTCGCCAGAAAAAGCGCGACTTCCGTAAGCTTTGGATCACTCGTATTAATGCAGCAGCTCGTATGAACGGTCTTTCTTACAGCCGTCTTATGCACGGTTTGAAGCTTGCTGGCATCGAAGTGAACCGCAAAATGCTTGCTGATCTTGCTGTTAGCGATACAGCTGCATTTGCTCAACTAGCAGAAGCTGCAAAATCAAAACTGGACGCTTAATTCAAAAAAGCCATTCTCAAAAGGAGAATGGCTTTTTCCTTATCTTCAATAAAGGGGTGTTTGGAAATGGAGTGGCTGGCAATTTTGTATATCACAGCAGTTAACCTTGCTGCATTTGCAACAATGTATGCAGATAAGCAGAAAGCCCGGAACAATCATTGGCGAGTCCCGGAATCGAGAATCTGGACACTGAGTATTCTCGGTGGAGCAGCAGGTGCCTGGAGCGGAATGAGAACATTCAGGCATAAAACAAAGCATGCTTCCTTCAGGATTGGTTTGCCGCTGCTCACAGGCATACAGCTGTTCGCTGCTGCTGCCTGGCTGCAGTTTCTTCTATTTTAATTTTTTAAAAATTCCTTAATAGGACTTTTCCAGTCAATGACTGCATGCGGATAATGCTCAAGAACTTTAGACTCCAGGAAAAAGAAGTCTTCTTTGTTGAGTCCGTTTAATGAAGCTTCAGAATGGGTCCATATAAAAATGGAAACAACTTCAAAAGAATCAGCTGTTGTGCCCAGGTATTTTTCTCCCTCAAACAATACTCCTTTGTATGTCAGATGAAAATTTCTGCGGACATTCTCTCTGTCATCCATAAAATAAAACTCTTTGCGCTCATAGGCAAGTTCAAGTTTGCGTATGGGGTGAAATAAATACTTTACAGCAGTGTATATGGCGAAAATAATAGCAGCAAACAATAAAACCCTAAGCAGAATCACAATCATAAACAGCCTCCGAAACATATTTTGCCTAGTATACGAATCAGAAAGCAAAAAGGTTTCATGTTTGGGTGAATTTGATATACTTTTTTTACGAAAAAACACGCTTGTAAGGAGGATACTATGAATTTTCAACATTTGTATGAAATGCAGCAGGTGCTTGATCATAATATTGAAAACAAACATGGCCTGCAGGAAGAAGACTTGTTTGAGAGAAAGTGCCTGGCTCTTTTGGTTGAGCTTGGGGAATTGGCTAACGAGACCCGATGCTTTAAATTCTGGAGTGTTAAGAGTGCTTCTGAAACCTCTGTCATTCTTGAGGAATATGTAGATGGTATTCACTTTATTCTATCCCTTGGCCTGGAAATAAAAGCGGATAGAAATGCCGGCTATCCCACTGGTGCTGCCAGCTCGGAACAATTGACCCATCAGTTTCTGCATGTGTACCAGACTGCCATGGAATTTAAAAACACCCGTGATGAATCTTCTTTTCATGCATTATTTTCAGCGTATTTAAAGCTTGGGGAGCTGCTGGGGTTTTCCAAGGAAGTCATTACTGAAGCATATAAGCAAAAAAATACCATTAACCATCAAAGACAAAAACAAAATTATTAGCTTAGCATGATATTTGGAATACAAGTAATCCTAAAGTATAATAAAGGAAAGAAGAGGGGGTTATGCAATGGCAAAATTGGATGAAACACTTACAATGCTAAAAGATCTTACGGATGCTAAGGGCATTGCAGGTAATGAACGCGAAGCTAGAAAAGTGATGGAGCAATACATACAGCCATATGCTGACGAAGTAAAAACTGACGGACTTGGGAGCCTGATTGCGAAAAAAACAGGACTCGCAGGCGGCCCTAAAGTCATGATTGCCGGACATTTGGATGAGGTTGGGTTTATGGTGACCCAAATTGATGATAAAGGTTTTGTTAAATTTCAAACTGTTGGCGGCTGGTGGTCTCAGGTCATGCTGGCCCAGAGGGTAACAATTGTAACGAGCAAAGGCGATGTAACAGGCGTCATTGGATCAAAGCCTCCTCACATTCTTCCTCCGGAGCTTCGAAAAAAGCCTGTGGATATTAAAGAGATGTTTATTGATATTGGAGCTTCCAGCAAGGAAGAAGCGTTGGGCTTTGGAGTAAAGCCTGGAGACATGGTTGTTCCTTACTTTGAATTTACTGTGCTGAATAATGAGAAAATGCTGCTGGCAAAAGCATGGGATAACAGAATTGGCTGTGCAATTGCCATTGATGTCCTGAAAAATCTTGATGGACAAGATCACCCAAATGAAGTATACGGAGTTGGGACAGTTCAGGAGGAAGTCGGGCTGAGAGGCGCTAAAACTTCAGCACAAATGATTCAGCCTCATATTGCCTTCGCAGTAGATGTTGGTATTGCCGGTGATACACCTGGTGTGTCTGAAAAAGATGCAATGGGAAAAGTGGGCCAGGGACCGGGAATTGTGCTGTATGACGCTTCTATGGTTTCACATAAAGGGCTTAGGGATATGGTTACCTCTGTGGCTGATGAGCTAAGTATTCCGTATCAATTTGATACCATGCCTGGAGGAGGAACTGATTCCGGAGCAATTCATGTAACTGCTAATGGAGTTCCGGCATTGTCCATTACCATTCCAACAAGATACATCCATTCACATGCGGCACTTCTTCACAGAGACGATTATGAAAACACTGTCAAATTGGTGACTGAGGTTGTGAAAAGGCTTGATGCTGATACTGTCAGTGAAATCACTTATAACTAAAAGGATGCCAGGGGATTTCCCCTGGCATTTATTGTGGATATAGAGAGGGTATACAAGCTGGAGACCAGCCGGCTAACAAAAAAAGTCCGGAAAGCCAGTATACCTGGTTTCTCCGGACTTCCATGTTATTTTTTTAATCCTTGTTCCAATGTAGACAGCATATCCTTTTTATCTTCCTCTGATGCATTTTGCCAAATGACTTCAAACAACACGCCCAGTCCAGGGAGCATTTTCTCTTCTCCGCTTTGAATCGCATCAACGATTGTATCTTGAAGCTGTCCCTGATCATTGCCCGTTACGTTCGTAATCACTGCATGTCTTAAGTTTAAATTCATTTTCCTCACTCCTATCTTTAAAATCTTTCTTTATGTTTTACTGAATCCTGTTTTAATATGTATCATCAAAGAGATATAATAGTAAGAGCGGAAAAAAAGGAGAATTACATAGTGAAAAGAATAGAATCAGTTAACAACCCTACAGTCAAGGGATGGAAAAAACTGCACACAAAAAAGGAAAGGGACGTTTCACGGTCTTTTTTGGTGGAAGGGTTTCATCTTGTTGAGGAAGCACTTAAGAAAAAAGAACAGATATTGGAGCTTATAATAGAAGAGAATACGGCCATTCCAAGGAGCTGGGATATCAGCGGACTTGAAGTTGTGTATGTAACAAAACAGGTGATGGCAGCAATAAGCGATACAGAAACACCTCAGGGGGCAGCCGCCGTGGTAGAGCACCTTGCTGTCTCCTCGCCGTCAAACTGGCAGCGCCTGCTGATAGCTGACGCAATACAGGATCCCGGCAACCTTGGCACAATGATCAGAACAGCAGATGCAGCCGGTATGGATGGGATTTTTATAGGATCAGGATGTGTGGATATATATAATTCAAAAACAGTTCGTTCCAGCCAGGGGTCCATCTTTCATCTGGCCCACTTTAAAGGAGAGATAGTTGAGCATATAGACAATTTTAAGGCTAATGGAATCAGTGTATACGGCACCGCTCTTCAAGGAGGACATCCTTATCAGCAGGTGGAGCCGGCGGAGAAATTTGCGCTGATCATTGGAAATGAAGGAAAGGGAATACAGCCTGAGCTTTTACAGCAGACGGATAAAAATCTGTATATTCCCATCTATGGCAAAGCAGAATCTTTAAATGCGGGGATTGCTGCAGGAATTCTCCTTTATCACCTTCGAGGATAGAGTTGCAACAGCAGGCGTTCTTCATTATAATATAAGACAATTACATATTGTTTAAAAACAATGACAGAGAAAAGTAGTTTGTTACATTGTCTTTCCAGGGAACAGGTGCCGCAGACTGAAAGCACCTTCATGACATGGCAAATGAAGTTCACCTCTGTAGTTGGCACTTGGACCAGAAGTATTTGTAAAGGTGCCCCGGCTCTTGGCCGTTATAGCAATGAAGTGAGCAGCACATGTGAAACACGTGCTGTTAACAAGGGTGGTAACGCGAATGAAAACTCGTCCCTTTCCTGGGGCGGGTTTTTTGTTTTGTTTTTAAGATTTACGGGGAGCCGCCATGAAAGCTGTTAAATGTTAGATAAACACATTTGTACCAGGTCTCCTGCAGACCTGTCAAAGTGAAAACACCATAAATATAAGGAGGATCTGCTATGCAAGATCAATTAAAGCAATTGCAGCAGGAAGCGCTGAGTTCAATAGAAAATGCTTCCGACTTGAAAAGCCTGAATGAGATCAGAGTTTCCTATTTGGGAAAAAAGGGGCCAATTACAGAGGCTCTGCGCGGAATGGGAAAGCTGTCAGCAGAAGAACGGCCGAAAATGGGGGCGCTGGCAAATGAGGTGAGAGAATCGATAGCTGCAAGCATTGCAGCAAAGCAGGAGGGGCTTGAGGCTGCTGCGGTAGAAGCGAAGCTCGCTTCAGAAACCATCGATGTTACACTCCCGGGAAATCCGGTACTAATCGGAAATCATCATCCCATTACAGCTGTCATTGAAGAAATAGAGGACCTTTTCTTGAGCATGGGCTATTCCATTGAAGAAGGACCAGAAGTAGAGACAGATTATTATAATTTTGAAGCGCTGAATCTTCCTAAAGGACACCCGGCAAGAGATATGCAGGATTCCTTTTATATAACTGATGAAGTTCTGCTTCGAACACATACCTCGCCTGTGCAGGCAAGAACCATGAAAAAGTATGACGGAAAAGGACCTGTAAAAATCATTTGTCCTGGAAAGGTATATCGCAGGGACAGTGATGATGCGACACATTCTCATCAATTTACTCAAATTGAAGGACTTGTTGTGGATGAAAACATCAGCATGAGTGATCTTAAGGGAACTTTAGAGGTATTTGCCAGAAAAATGTTTGGTGACGACCGGGAAATCCGTTTAAGACCCAGCTTTTTCCCATTCACTGAACCATCTGTAGAAGTAGATGTTTCCTGCTTCTCATGTGGAGGAAAAGGATGCAGCGTCTGCAAAGGTACCGGCTGGATTGAGATTCTTGGGGCCGGAATGGTTCATCCTAATGTACTTGAAATGGCTGGATTTGATTCGAAAGTATATCAGGGATTTGCCTTTGGAATGGGGCCGGAGAGAATTGCCATGCTGAAATACGGCATTGATGATATTCGCCACTTTTATACAAATGATATCAGATTTTTAAAACAATTCAAAAGAGCATAGCAGGAGGATAAAATATGTTTGTTTCTTATAAATGGCTGCAGGAATATGTCGACCTTTCCGGGGTTACTCCTGAACAGCTTGCAGAAAAAATCACCAGAAGCGGGATTGAAGTAGAAGCAGTGGATGTATTAGATGAAGGCATATCAGGTGTAGTGATCGGCCATGTTGTGAGCAGAGAGCAGCATCCTGACGCCGACAAGCTGAACAAGTGTCTTGTTGATATCGGAGCGGAGGAGCCTGTTCAGATTATTTGCGGTGCTCACAATGTTGATCAGGGCCAAAAAGTAGCGGTTGCAAAAGTTGGCGCTGTCCTTCCGGGAAATTTTAAAATTAAAAAAGCAAAGCTGCGCGGCGAAGAATCACACGGAATGATTTGTTCCCTTCAGGAACTTGGTGTTGAAGGAAAGCTAGTGCCTAAAGAGTTCGCTGAAGGAATCTTTGTTTTTCCATCAGATGCCGAACCGGGCATGAATGCTTTGGAGAAATTGAATCTGAATGATGCGGTTCTTGAGCTGGGATTAACGCCTAACCGAGCTGATGCTTTGAGCATGCTGGGTGTAGCCCATGAGGTGGCAGCTATTCTCGGCAGAGAAGCCAAATACCCGGAGGCAGTATATCCTGCCGGTGGCGGCAAGGCTTCTGATTATATTTCGGTAAAGGTTGAAGCAGTCAAAGAAAATCCAAGATATATCGCAAAAGTTATTAAAAATGTAAAAGTAGGTCCATCACCTCTATGGATGCAGACGCGCCTGATGGCAGCGGGTATCCGTCCCCACAACAATGTAGTGGATATTACTAACTATGTGTTAATGGAGTACGGCCAGCCTTTGCATGCTTTTGACTATGACCGTTTTGGGTCAAAAGAGGTAGTCGTCCGCCTTGCCGAAAAAGGGGAGACAATTGTTACTTTAGATGGCCAGGAACGTGAACTGTCAGAAGAGCATCTTGTGATTACAAACGGCCGGGAGCCGGTTGCGCTTGCAGGCGTGATGGGCGGCGCCAATTCAGAAGTAAGTGAAGAAACAACCACAGTTCTTCTGGAGTCTGCTTATTTTGAAGGCCAATCTATCAGAAGAGCATCCAAAGATCATGGACTTCGCAGTGAAGCCAGTGCAAGATTTGAAAAAGGTGTAGCTCCTGAAAGAGTACCTCTTGCGGCAGAACGTGCAGCACAGCTTTTGGCTGAGTATGCAGGAGGAGAAGTACTCGAAGGATCTCCTGAGAGTAATGAAATGACTGTGGAACCTGCAGTGATCTCCATTTCCACGCAAAAAATCAGTTCTGTTCTCGGAATGTTTGTTTCCGACGAAGATGTTCAATCGATCTTTGACAGACTCGGATTTCAGGCAGCTCTTGAAGGCGGAATATTTACTGTTACAGTGCCAACAAGAAGAGGAGATATTACGATAGAAGAAGATCTGGTGGAGGAAGTAGCAAGGTTATACGGATACGATAATATCATCTCAACATTGCCGGTAATGGAAACAAAACCGGGAACGTTAACTTCTTATCAGGAAAAAAGACGCAGTGTGAGACGCTTTTTAGAAGGTGCGGGGCTATACCAGTCCATCACATACTCTTTGACAAATGAAGAAAGAGCTGTGCAGTTCGCTCTCGAAAAAACGTCTTTGACTAAATTGGCAATGCCGATGAGTGAAGAGCGGAGCGTGCTTAGGCAAAGTCTTCTTCCGCAAATGCTTGAGGCAGTCAAATATAATCTTGCAAGGCAGAATGACAGAGTCGCTATTTATGAGATTGGTTCTGTATTTCTGGCACAGTCAGGAGAAAGCCAGCCACTTGAAAAGGAACGCCTGGCAGGTGTCATTACCGGGTTATGGCATTTGCATCCATGGCAGTCTGAGAAAAAAGCTGTGGATTATTTCGTAGCAAAAGGCATTTTGGACGGTTTGTTTCAAGAATTAGGTCTTCTGGAAAAGGTTGAGTATAAGCAGGCTAAAGCTGAAGGTATGCATCCTGGAAGAACAGCTGAACTGTTACTTGACGGGCGAAAAATCGGTCTGATTGGACAGCTGCATCCAACTGTTCAAAAAGATCTGGATTTAACTGAAACGTATGTTTTTGAATTGGCACTTTCTGAGCTTCTGCAGCAGAATGAAGCTTCATTAGTGTATCAGGCTATTCCGCGCTTTCCTTCCATTACGAGGGATATTGCCCTGGTTCTCAGCAAGGAAATCGTTGCAGGAGAAGTAAAGAATGCAATAGCAAAAGCTGGAGGAAGCCTGTTGAAAGAAGTATCCATCTTTGATCTCTATGAAGGGGACCGCCTTGAGGATGGTTTAAAATCCATTGCATTTTCTTTAAAATATTATGATCCGGAGCGAACTCTGACTGATGAAGATGTAACTGCTGCCCATGAAAGGGTAATGGCTGCTGTTCAAGAAAAGTTTGGAGCAGCACTTCGTTCATAGAAAATAGAGGCAGCCATGAAGCTGCCCCTGGGGATGATTTGAAGCGCCGTTGGAAGACGGCGCTTCAGGTCATCTTTTTTTGTTTTTCATCAGTTATAGGCTTGGTGCGTTTTGCACTTGACACCTGCATGCCGGCACAGCCATCTTCACAATGAGATTTTTAAAGGCCTGCCAGCTTTCTTGCCTTTTGTGTGTTTGCGAAGTGCTCTTTTGTAAATGCTGCAAGATAATCCTTTCCGTGCTTTTTAATCAGTTTTGCTGCAGCCTGATCCACTTTGGGGCCGGCACCTTTTGGCAGAATCATGCCAGCTGATTTCGAAAGCTTTTCAAACTCTTTGACAAATGAATATCGGCTGATAATTGAAGCAGCTGCAACGGCTAGATGTATTCCTTCTGCCTTCGTGCTGAAGTATGTTTGACTTTTAAAGGGGGGCGCAGATTTGAGATAGTTATAATAAACGCCAGGCTCCGCAAACTGATCGATGAGAATTCCTTCAGGTACATCAGGCTTTATTTTTTCCAAGAGATTTGAGATGGCTTTATTATGAAGCAAAGCCTTCATCTTTCCCTGTGACATTCCCTGCTTTTGCAGCTCGTTATATTTTGGATTATGCAGAATCAGCAGGCTGTATGGAATAATATGAAGCAAATCTTTGGCAATGGCAGATATTTGGTCATCATTCAAATTTTTTGAGTCCTTAACACCGATTTCTTTAAGCAGACCCAGCTGCTCTTTTTTTACATAGGCAGCAGTCACGGTCATTGGGCCAAAAAAGTCGCCGGTACCGACTTCGTCAGAACCAACGATGGAAAGCTCTGCAATATTAGGGGGCGGACTGAAAATCGACGGTGCTTTCGAAACTTTTTGTACGGGCTTGCCAGGGGCAGGAGATCCCCATTTGCCGGCCTCCTCAGCGGCAGAGACTCCTTGAAATAGTACTTTTCCTGATTGATAGGCTGTGATTGTGCAGCCGGTTAACTTCGCGGCAAAAACTCCCCCCGGCGGAGTCTTGGGGCTGAGATGCTTTTGATACGCTTTTTTCATCTTTATCATTGTATCTCCTGAAACAGTGAGAACGGCATGAGACATGGGAAAACTTCCTTTCTACATTGTAAACTGTGCATAACATGTATTGAGTATCTATGTCTATCATACATGTACCGTGACTTCTTTCCAATCTGGAAGGTAACATGGTATGATATAGATTAGGATTTTTACGAATGGAGGATGTACTTTGGGAAATCATCCAAAAAAGAAAACAACGGTTGATATATATGGCCAGCAATATTCAATTATTGGGACCGAAAGTACAAGCCATGTACGGCTGGTTGCCTCAATTGTTGATGATAAAATGCGTGAAATAAGCAGTGCAAATCCCATGCTCGATATTAATAAACTGGCAGTTTTGACAGCAGTGAATGTCGTGCATGATTATTTAAAGGTTAAAGAACAGCTTGAAAAACTTGAAATGCAACTAAAAGAAAAGGATTGACGTATACATGCTTGATGTAGGAATACTAATTATCCTCATAATGGGGACCCTGGTTGGCCTGAGAAGGGGCTTCTTTTTACAGATTGTCCACCTTGCCGGCTTTGTTGCAGCATATTTTGTTGCTTACCGCTATTCAGGTGAGCTTGCTCCAAAATTAACACTTTGGATTCCCTATCCCAATTTCGGCGAAGGGAGCTCCATTATTTCATTCTTCTCTGGAGATAATCTGGAAGCTGCCTATTACAGGGCTATAGCGTTTGTAATCTTGTTTATCGGGACGAAAATCCTTATGCAGATTATTGGCTCCATGCTCGACTTCGTTACAATGCTGCCTATTTTAAAGCAGCTTAACAGGGCAGCGGGAGCGCTGCTGGGCTTTGTTGAAATATACTTGATCTTATTTATCCTGTTGTTTATAGCAGGGCTGCTTCCAATACAAGGGGTTCAGGCAGCGATGAATTCTTCTACACTGGCAGATTTAATTGTAAACTCCACACCATATTTCTCGGACAAGATTAATGAATTATGGATGACATATGGCGGAGGGCAGATAACTTCTCGTTTTTGAGAAGTTTTTTGCAGTTTGCGGCTTTAAAAGAACCGCAAAGTATGAAGGTATGATAAAAGTATTGTAGAATTTTAGTAGATAATTTCTTATAACCAGGAAGGGTGTAAGCAATGACCATTCATAAAAAAGATGTGATCAAGCTGCTGGAAACCATTGCCTTATATATGGAATTGAAAGGGGAAAACCCTTTTAAAATATCAGCATTCAGAAAAGCGGCCAATGCCCTTGAACATGATGAGCGGAGCCTTTCTGCGATTGAAGATCTTACGCTGATTTCAGGCATAGGAAAAGGGACAGCAGCCGTGATTCAAGAATACATTCAAACAGGAGAGTCGGAAACATTAAAGACTCTTCAGGAGGAAGTACCTCAGGGATTACTTCCATTAATAAGCCTGCCGGGACTGGGCGGGAAAAAAATAGCCAAGCTTTATAAAGAACTGAATATAGACAGCATGGAGACGCTGAAGCAGGCCTGTCTGGAGAATAAAGTGCAGCATCTTGCCGGGTTCGGCAAAAAAACGGAGGAAAAAATCCTTGAAGCCATTGAAGAAGCAGGTAAGCGTCCGGATCGGCTTCCTGTTGCTTTTATGCTTCCGATTGCATTGGATATTGAAGCGTATTTAAGTTCATGTGACGGTATCAGCAGGTTTTCCAGAGCAGGCAGTTTAAGACGCCTGAGAGAAACCATCAAAGATCTAGATTATATTATTGCAGCAGACAATCCTGAGAAAGTCAGGGAACAGCTCCTGAAGCTGCCAAGGCTGTCAGATGTGGTTGCAAGCGGGGATACCAAGGTTTCCGTACAGCTGCAATATGATTTTGAAGTGAATGCAGACTTCCGCATTGTTGAAGAAAAACATTACGCTACAACGCTTCATCATTTTACCGGCTCTAAGGATCATAATGTAAGAATGAGACAGCTGGCGAAGGAGCGTGGAGAAAGAATCAGTGAATATGGTGTTGAAAACCTGGAAACGGGAGAAGTGACACATTTCAGCAGTGAAGAGGAATTCTACAACTATTTTCAGCTGCCGTGTTTTCCTCCGGAATTAAGAGAAGATGGCACAGAAGTGGATATATACTGCGAAGAGAAGCATCCGCTTGTTTCACTCAGTGATATTCAGGGAGATCTCCATATGCACTCAACATGGAGCGATGGTGCTTTCACCATTGAGGAAATGGCGGAAGCCTGCAGGGCCAAGGGCTATAAATATATGGCCATCACAGATCATTCTCAATATTTAAAGGTAGCAAACGGTCTGACTCCCCAAAGGCTCAAAGAACAAAGAAAAGAAATAAACAGGCTTAATGCCAAATTTGAAGATTTTACGATTTTCGCCGGAGTTGAAATGGACATTCTTCCTGATGCAACATTGGATTACAATGATGAGATTATGAAAGAAATGGACTTTGTTATTGCTTCAATTCACTCTGGATTTTCACAGCCAAAAGATGTGATTATGGAAAGGCTCACTACTGCTCTGAGAAATCTGCATGTAGATTTGATTGCCCATCCTACCGGAAGAATTATCGGGAAGAGAAAAGGCTATGAAGTAGATATGGACATGCTCATTCAACTAGCGAAAGAAACCGGTACAGTTCTGGAATTAAACGCCAATCCGCACAGACTGGACCTTGCAGCAGAACACATCAAAAAAGCTCAGGGAGCAGGCGTGAAAATTGCGATTAACACTGACGCCCACAGCATTCAGATGCTGGAAGATATGAAGATTGGGGTTGCAGCTGCGAAAAAAGGCTGGATTCAAAAAGACAATGTTATTAATACTTGGGATAAAGAAGATCTCAAAAAATATCTGAACCGAAACACAACACATTAAAATTAGGAGGTTTTGCCTTGCAGCAGCGTGTATTAAAGGTACTTGAATTTGATAAGGTAAAGGAGCAGCTCAGCCGGCATGTATCATCTTCCCTGGGAAGAGAAAAGGCTGCCGGGCTGCTTCCTTCAACTGATTTAGAACGGATAACCCGTCTTCAGCATGAAACGGATGAAGCTGCCACTGTACTGAGGCTTAAAGGACATGCACCTTTTGGCGGGCTGACCGATGTAAGGAGCGCCATCAAAAGAGCGGGAATCGGCAGTATTCTGAGTGCCGCAGAATTAATAGAGATTGCAGGCAACATCTATGCAAGCCGGCAGTTTAAGCAATTTATTGAAGATGTACTGGAAAATGAAGAAACAATTCTTCCTCATTTGAGTGAATATATTGAGAGGATTTTCCCGCTGACGGATCTCGAGCGAAGAATTCAGCGGTGCATCGATGATAATGGCGAGGTGCTCGACGGAGCGAGCGAAACGCTCAGGGGGATACGGAACCAGCTGAGAACATTGGAGGCGCGCGTCAGAGAAAAGCTGGAGTCTATGACCCGGTCATCTTCTTCACAGAAGATGCTTTCCGATGCAATCATAACGATTAGAAATGACCGCTTTGTCCTTCCTGTTAAACAGGAATACAGATCAGCTTATGGAGGAATTGTTCATGATCAGTCCGCTTCAGGAGCAACACTGTTCATTGAGCCGCAGGCTGTGGTTGAAATCAATAATACGCTTCAGCAGGCAAGAGTAAAAGAAAAAAGAGAAATTGAAAGAATTCTGCGCCTCCTTTCAGAGGGAGTGGCTGAAGAAGAGCAGGTACTGCTGGAAAATACAGCTGTTATGGCGGAGCTTGATTTCATTTTTGCCAAAGCAAAATATGCAAAGGCCATTAAAGCCTCCATGCCCGAAATGAATAAAAGGGGAATCATCAGGCTGCTGAAAGCGCGGCATCCTCTTCTTCAGGCAGATGAAGTTGTGGCCAATGATATCATTTTGGGAGAGAATTACTCTACCATTGTCATAACAGGTCCGAATACCGGGGGAAAAACGGTTACCCTGAAAACAATCGGCTTGTTTACCCTGATGGCGCAGGCAGGGCTGCATGTGCCGGCATTGCACGGGTCTGAACTTGCTGTTTTTGAAGGAGTGTTTGCAGACATCGGCGATGAGCAGTCTATTGAACAAAATCTAAGTACATTCTCCTCTCATATGGTGAATATAGTCGAAATTCTGCATAAAGCAGATGAAAACAGCCTGGTGTTATTCGATGAGCTTGGCGCGGGAACAGATCCACAGGAAGGAGCTGCCCTCGCCATTTCAATACTAGATGAAGTGTATCACCGGGGAGCGAGGGTTGTTGCCACCACCCACTATCCTGAATTAAAGGCCTACGGCTATAATCGAACCGGCGTTATGAATGCCAGTGTGGAATTTAACGTTGAAACCCTCAGCCCGACATATAAGCTTTTAATTGGTGTTCCGGGCCGAAGCAACGCGTTTGAAATTTCCAAACGACTTGGATTGATGGATCATGTCATTCAGGATGCAAAATCACAAATCAGCGCCGAAACAAACGAAGTGGATGCCATGATTGCTTCCCTGGAAGAAAGCAGGAAAAGCGCAGAAGCTGAGCTGCAAGATGCTGAAACACTCCGTAAAGAGGCCGAAGCGCTTCATAAGGAACTTCAGCGTCAGGTATTAGAGTTTAACGAGGACAAGGACAAGCTTTTTGAAGAAGCAGAACGCCAAGCTGAACAAAAAGTGGGGGAGGCCCAAAAAGAGGCTGAAGAAATCATTGGATCCTTAAGGAAAATGAGAAAAGAGCAAAATGCCGCTGTCAAAGAGCATGAACTGATAGATGCGAAAAAACGGCTTGAAGAAGCTCTTCCAGTATTCGAAAAAAGCAGAAAAAGCAAGCCTTCTCAGGATAAAAAGGATCAATCCTTCAAATCAGGGGATGAAGTAAAAGTAATCAGCTTTAATCAAAAAGGAATACTGATTGAAAAAACAGGAGAAAAAGAATGGAATGTTCAGCTCGGCATCTTGAAAATGAAAGTAAAAGAGCGGGATTTGCAATACCTGTCTGGACCGAAACAAACTGAACAAAAAGCGCTCGCTTCTGTAAAAGGAAAGGACTACCATGTTTCTGTGGAGCTTGACCTAAGAGGGGACCGCTATGAGGAAGCTTTGTTAAAAGTTGATAAATATCTTGATGACGCTGTACTCGCCGGATATCCGCGTGTTTCCATTATTCATGGGAAGGGAACTGGAGCCCTTCGAAAAGGAGTACAGGAGTATTTGAGCAATCACCGCAATGTCAAGAAAGCGCGGTTTGGCGAAGCTGGAGAAGGCGGTTCAGGCATTACTGTAGTGGAATTAAAGTAAGTGAGTGGGGAGAATGAGGATGAATTCTTTTTGGGAGCATGAACTGGTGCAAACAGCCGCATATTTCAGCGTTGTGATATTATGTGCAATTGTCTTTCTGACCGTTTTCGAACTTGTGACAAAATATAAAAACTGGGAGGAAATTCAGAAGGGGAATTTGGCAGTTGCAATGGCTACCGGAGGGAAAATGTTCGGTATTGCTAACATCTTTCGTTTTTCCATTCAGCAGCATGATACATTGTTTGAAATGATGAAATGGGGCGTGTTTGGATTTATCCTCCTCCTTTTAGGTTACTTCATTTATGAGTTCCTGACTCCAAGATTTAAAATTGATGAGGAAATTCAAAAAGACAACCGGGCGGTCGGTTTTATCTCAATGGTAATCTCGATTGGCTTGTCCTACGTAATCGGAGCGGGAATTTAAGGAGAGGATACTATGGAAACATTGGCTAAAGTACTGCTGGCCTGCTGTGCCCTTTTTATCATTGTTGGAATTATTTATATGATCCTGGCTTAGAAGCGGTGCTTCTAAGCTTTTTTTTGATTCCAACCGGAGAACACACCAGCCAGTTTTGTTCGGGGCCTAAAGAACTTAAATTGACGAAATAATATAAAAATACTTTCATTTCTGAATATATTTTAGATATACTTATATATAAGCCAAAAGTCTTAAAATAAAAGGAGGAATTATATTGGAACTTCAACAGCCTTGGCTGGACCATTATCCTGGCGAGATTCCAAAGAACATGGAAATTGACCAGAAACCTCTGCAGTATTATTTAAAAAAGTCAGCAGAGGAATATCCTGACAAAATCGCCATTCATTTTTTGGGGAAGAAGCTTTCTTTCAAGAATCTTTATAATCAGTCACTCAAATTTGCAAACTATCTTCAAAAAACGGGGCTTACCCAGGGAGAAACAGTCTCTATTATGCTGCCGAATTGCCCTCAGGCGGTTATCGCTTATTATGGCACGCTGCTGGCAGGAGGAATAGTCGTTCAGACGAATCCCTTGTACATGGAACGCGAGCTTGAATATCAACTGAAGGACAGCCATTCCCGCTATATTGTTACGCTGGATCTTTTATACCCGAGGGTTTCTAAAATGAAAGCGTTAACAAGTTTGGAACATATTTTTGTAACAGGAATAAAGGATTATCTTCCCTTTCCAAAAAACCTGATATACCCGTTCATCCAAAAAAAGCAGCATGGTGTAGTTGTGAAAGCAGAACATGGGGGTAAAACCCATCTGTTTACCAGAGCACTGGCTGAGTCAAAACCTGAGGCAAAAGAATATGAGATCAATGTCAAAGAAGATACAGCACTGCTGCAGTATACCGGCGGAACGACAGGATTTCCCAAAGGAGTCATGCTGACCCATGAAAATCTGGTAGCTAATACCGCCATGTGTTCTGCATGGATGTACCGCTGCAAAAAAGGAGAAGAAGTGGTTCTTGGCATTCTGCCCTTTTTTCATGTTTACGGAATGACGACTGTTATGAATCTGTCTGTGATGCAGGCATATAAGATGGTGCTGCTGCCTAAGTTTGATCCTGGAGATACATTAAAAGCGATTCAAAAAGAAAAGCCGACCCTTTTTCCGGGTGCTCCTACCATTTATATTGCATTGCTCAACCATCCTGACATTGCTAAATATGATTTATCATCAATAGACAGCTGTATCAGCGGATCAGCCCCGCTTCCAATTGATGTTCAGGAGAAATTTGAGAGAGTCACAGGAGGCAAGCTTGTTGAAGGATATGGACTGTCTGAAGCATCTCCAGTCACACATGCCAATTTTCTATGGGATCAACGGAAAATCGGCAGCGTAGGTGTCCCGTGGCCCAATACCAAGTCAATGATCCTGTCACTGGAAACCGGAGAGCAGGCAAAACCTAAGGAATTGGGAGAAATCATTGTATCAGGGCCGCAAATCATGAAAGGATATTGGAATAAGCCTGAGGAAACGGATGCCGTGCTGAAGGACGGCTGGCTGTACACAGGCGATATTGGCTATATGGATGAAGATGGATACTTCTATATTGCCGACAGGAAAAAAGATATGATTATCGCGGGAGGATTTAATATTTATCCCAGGGAAATAGAAGAAGTACTATATGAACACCCTAAAGTGAAAGAAGCAGTTGTTGCAGGAATACCAGATCCGTACCGGGGAGAAACCGTAAAAGCATATATTGTATTGAAAGACGGAGAAACAGCAGACGAGAATGAATTTAATGAATTTGCTAGACTGCATCTTGCCGCTTATAAAGTTCCAAGAATCTACGAGTTCAAGGAAGAACTGCCGAAAACTGCTGTTGGGAAGATACTGAGAAGAGCATTGGTAGATGAAGAAAAAGAAAAGCTGAAGAATGCAGAGTAACCTGACATTCTGCCTCCTTGCACGCAGGAGGTGCTCCTTGTACTTGTACAAGCCATGAGTTACAATCTAATAGAGAAGAATAGTCATTTTGCACTTGACAGAAACCGTGAAAATTTTTATGATGGAATTATGAATGATGATTCATTCATTTTTTCTGAAGGGAAAGAAAAGATTTGAAACAAAAAAAACCAAAATATAAGCAGATTATTGATGCAGCCGTTATTGTTATAGCTGAAAACGGCTATCATCAAGCACAGGTTTCCAAGATAGCAAAACAGGCGGGAGTAGCGGATGGAACCATCTATCTCTATTTTAAAAATAAAGAGGACATCCTTGTTTCGCTTTTTCAGGAAAAAATGGGAACCTTTATTGAAAAAATCGAAGAGCAGATTGCAGGAAAGGAAAGTGCAGCAGAGAAATTATACATGCTGATACAAAAGCATTTTTCCCTGCTGTCTGAAGACTGCCACCTTGCCATAGTGACTCAGCTGGAGCTCAGGCAGTCGAATAAGGAATTGAGGCTCCGCATCAATGAAGTGCTGAAGAACTATCTGAATGTTGTAGATCAGATTATTCTCGCCGGAAAAGATAGCGGAGAATTCAGCAGCACCCTGGATCTGCGGCTGGCAAGGCAGATGATTTTCGGAACGATTGATGAAACAGTCACAACATGGGTTATGAATGATCAAAAGTACGATCTGGTTTCCAATGCAGAAAAAGTACAGGAATTATTAATTTACGGATTCGGGAAAAGGTAAACGGCTTTTTTTCAATCCTTGAAGGGAGTGAAAAGTTTGGACTTTCTTACACTTGAAAAAGAGAGCATGACAGCGACCATTACAATTCAGCATGCTCCAGCTAACGCGCTGTCCTCAGCAGTATTAAAGGAATTGTCAGCACTGCTTGATGAAGTGGAGACAGATCGTGAAGTCAGAGTTCTGATACTGAGAGGAGAAGGAAGATTCTTCTCCGCAGGGGCGGACATTAAAGAGTTCACTTCTATTCCAAACGGATCCGAATTTTCCAGGCTGGCAAAGCTGGGGCAGGATCTTTTTGAGAGGGTGGAAACTTTTCCTAAACCGATTATTGCCGCTATACATGGAGCCGCTTTGGGCGGGGGGCTGGAGCTTGCGATGGCCTGCCATCTAAGGCTGGTGACTGAATCCGCTAAGCTTGGCCTTCCTGAATTGCAGCTGGGCCTGATTCCTGGATTTGCAGGCACTCAAAGGCTGCCAAGGTACGTAGGAAGGGCAATGGCGCTGGAAATGCTGCTCACAAGTGAGCCTATTACAGGCAGAAGGGCAGCAGAGCTTGGACTTGCCAATCATGCTTACAGCGATGATGAGTTATTTACTAAAGCCGCTGAGCTCGCTGCAAAATTTTCGCAAAAAGGACCTGTTGCTGTTGCTGCAGCAATACAGCTGCTCAATGAATCTAAAACGGCATCATATCATGATGCAGCGGCCAAGGAAGCAGAAATGTTTGGTACAGTCTTTGAAAGTGCTGATGCCAAAGAAGGAATCTCAGCTTTCCTGGAAAAAAGAACACCGCAATTTAAGGGAGAATAGTTTTTTTAGGGAGAAATTTTTCAATCTGACAGGGGGATTAACATGAATATTTTTGTCGTAATGAAAAGAACTTTTGATACAGAGGAAAAAATCACGGTAAATAACGGGAAAATAGCGGAAGACGGTGCAGAATACATCATTAATCCTTATGATGAGTATGCAATTGAGGAAGCCATTACTGTACGTGATGCTGAAGGAGGAGAAGTCACCGTTGTCACTGTAGGGGGAGAAGAGGCAGAAAAGGAACTGCGCACTGCTCTTGCGATGGGCTGTGACAAGGCTGTACTCATCAACACAGAAGATGATGTGGAAAATGGCGACCAATTTACAACATCAAAAATTCTTGCCCAATATTTGAAAGATAAGGAAGCTGATTTAATTATTGGCGGAAATGTTGCAATTGACGGGGGATCCGGACAAGTTGGTCCAAGATTGGCAGAGCTCCTGGATATTCCTTATGTGACTACGATTACGGAGCTGAAAATCAGCGGAAGTAATGTAACCGTTACCAGAGATGTTGAAGGTGATTCAGAAGTGATTGAAGCATCTCTTCCTTTGCTTGTGACTGCACAGCAGGGTCTGAACGAGCCGAGATATCCGTCTTTGCCGGGTATAATGAAAGCAAAGAAAAAACCTCTTGAAGAGCTTGAACTGGATGATTTGGACCTTTCTGAGGATGATGTGGAAGCGAAAACAAAGACAATTGAAATTTATCTTCCGCCTAAAAAAGAGGCAGGCAGAATACTGCAAGGCGAATTAAATGATCAGGTAAAAGAATTAGTAGGTCTGCTGCGTACGGAAGCAAAAGTAATTTAATTTTTTGATAACATGGATTACTAAAGACAGGGGGAAAATGGGATGGCGAGAAAAGTATTGGTATTAGGTGAAGCTAGGGAAGGCTCCCTTCGAAATGTATCTTTTGAAGCAATTGCTGCGGGGAAAACTGTATCAGAAGGCGGAGAAGTGGTAGCTTTATTAATTGGCAAGGATATTGCGGGTCTTGCTGGAGAGCTTTATGCATATGGAGCCGACAAAGTGCTGACGGTTGAAAATGATACTCTTGAAAATTACACGCCTGATGGTTATACGCAGGCAGTCATGGCTGCAGTAGAACAGGAAAGCCCGGAAGGAATCATTTTTGGGCATACTGCTCTTGGAAAAGATTTGTCTGCAAAATTGGCGGCCCGCCTGAATACAGGTCTGGTATCAGATGCGACAGATATTGAAGCTGCAGGAGGAAATATCGTATTTACAAGGCCGATTTATTCCGGTAAGGCATTTGAAAAGAAGATTGTTACAGATGGAACAATCTTTGCGACAATCCGGCCGAATAATATTGCTCCTTTGGAGAAAAATGATTCCCAAACGGGTGAAGCATCCACACTGACGGTGGAGATTAAGGATATCAGAACTGTTGTACAAGAAGTTGTCCGCAAGGCTGCAGAAGGAGTAGACCTTTCCGAGGCAAAAGTAATTATAGCCGGCGGAAGAGGTGTGAAAAGCGAAGGTGGATTTCAGCCGCTTCAGGAGCTTGCGAATGTTTTGGGCGGCGCTGTCGGAGCTTCCAGGGGCGCTTGTGATGCGGAATACTGCGATTACTCTCTGCAAATCGGGCAGACAGGCAAGGTAGTCACACCGGATCTGTATATTGCCTGCGGTATATCAGGTGCTATTCAGCATCTTGCCGGCATGTCTAACTCAAAAATTATCGTGGCAATTAATAAAGACCCGGAAGCGAACATTTTCAAGATTGCGGACTATGGAATTGTGGGTGACCTGTTTGAGGTAATTCCGCTGCTAACGGAAGAATTCAAAAAGCTGAAAGTTCAATCTGCCTAAGCAGACGGAGATACTTTGTGCAGCTGTATGCAATGAATCAAAAAGGGCTGCCGCAAGGCAGCCTGTTGTCGTTGATTGCTTAGCATACACCTATAAAGAGCCAGCTAGGTGAAATTCAGTTAAGTTTCCCCCTCGCCATGTGTTAAATAGGGTTAGGACTGGGAAAGGTATAAGTGAAGCAAATCATTCGCAACTATCCCGGCGCGGGTGGTATACTGGGTATACATTTTACCTATATAGGAGGAATACTCATGGCAATTACAAATGTAACGGATTCAAACTTTTCTGCAGAAACAAACGACGGCGTAGTTCTGGCTGATTTCTGGGCTCCTTGGTGCGGACCTTGTAAAATGATTGCACCTGTGCTTGAAGAGCTTGATCAAGATATGGGAGAAAAAGTGAAAATCGTAAAACTTGATGTAGATGAAAATCAAGAAACTGCTGGTAAATTTGGAGTGATGAGCATTCCTACACTGCTTGTATTCAAAGACGGCGAAGTTGTTGATAAAGCAGTAGGCTATCAGCCGAAAGAAGCTCTTGCGGAACTTTTAAATAAGCATGTTTAATTAAAAACAGCCGAAAGGCTGTTTTTTACTGGGCAAAAAGCATAAGAAATCATAAGCGTCGTTCACCTTTGTACACATTCTGCAGAACCCCGGCCTCTTTTTATGTCCCTAAATGTACTCCTTTGCTCCTGCAAAAATTGACTACAGCTAAACAACTTTCCAATTTATTCCTTTTAGACAGAAGCAGCTTGATGTATGGTATAATAGAATGCTGCTAACAGAGCATATATGAAGGCAAGATAGCTCCACTGTAGTAAAATAGTATCTTACAAAGTATAACAGCCGCACTAGTGGGGTGATGATAATATGAATGAAACAATCAAGAGTAAGCTGGCGTTTCTGCCGGACCAGCCTGGCTGTTACCTGATGAAAGACAGGCAGGGCACAATTATTTATGTTGGTAAAGCCAAGGTTTTAAGAAACAGAGTAAGATCTTATTTTACCGGCTCTCATGACGGCAAAACGTTAAGGCTTGTAAACGAGATTGAAGACTTTGAATATATCGTAACATCCTCTGATATAGAAGCACTGATTTTAGAACTGAATCTTATTAAAAAGCATGATCCCAAATATAACGTCATGCTGAAGGACGATAAAAGCTATCCTTTTATAAAAATTACTGGAGAAAGACATCCCAGGCTTCTTGTCACCCGGAATGTTAAGAAAGATAAAGGTAAATATTTTGGCCCTTATCCCAATGTACAGGCTGCCAGGGAAACCAAAAAACTGCTGGACCGGCTATACCCTCTTCGGAAATGTTCCACTCTTCCGGATCGAGTGTGTCTGTATTACCATATGGGGCAATGTCTCGCTCCTTGTGTAAAGGATGTCTCGAAAGAACAAAACAGGGAAATTGTCGATGAAATTTCCAGATTTCTTAACGGGGGATTCAAGCGGATTAAAAGTGAGCTTTCGGATAAAATGTTCAAAGCATCAGAACAGATGGACTTTGAGCGGGCTAAAGAATACCGGGACCAGATCACTCACATAGAAGCAACGATGGAAAAACAAAAAATGACACTGACTGATTTTGTTGATCGTGATGTGTTTGCATACGCTTATGACAAAGGCTGGATGTGCGTGCAAGTATTCTTCATCCGCCAAGGTAAGCTGATTGAGCGTGATGTATCGATGTTTCCTTTCTATGATGAGCCGGATGAGGAATTTTTAACGTATCTTGGAAGATTTTATGACCAGAATAACCACTTTCTCCCCAAGGAAATCTTGATTCCTGACAGCGTAGATAAATCCATTGTTGAACAGCTTTTGAAAGTACCTGCCCATCATCCTATGCGCGGCAAAAAGAAGGACTTGCTTCTTCTTGCGCATAAAAATGCCAAGATTGCTCTTCAGGAGAAGTTCTCACTGATAGAGCGCGATGAGGAAAGAACAATCAAAGCTGTTGAGAATCTCGGGCGGGAGCTTAGAATTCATACGCCGCACCGCATTGAGGCATTTGACAATTCGAATATTCAAGGATCAGATCCTGTGTCTGCCATGATTGTCTTTCTAGATGGAAAGCCATACAAAAAAGAATACCGGAAATATAAGATTAAAACGGTAGAAGGCCCCAATGACTATGACTCCATGAGAGAGGTTGTCAGAAGAAGATATTCACGCGTTCTGAAGGAACAGCTGCCTTTGCCTGACCTGATTATTATCGACGGAGGAAAGGGGCATGTCACAGCAGCGAAAGATGTACTTGAAAATGAACTGGGGCTGGAAGTGCCTGTGGCTGGTCTTGTGAAGGATGAAAAACACAGAACCGCCAATCTGCTGATAGGTGATCCGTATGAAATTGTCACCCTGGGCAGGAACAGCCAGGAGTTTTATCTACTTCAAAGAATACAGGATGAGGTTCACCGGTTTGCGATTACGTTTCACCGGCAGCTTCGAGGCAAAACTGCCTTTCAATCCGTGCTGGATGATATTCCGGGGATTGGTGAGGTAAGGAAAAAAGCACTGCTGAAGTATTTTGGTTCTGTTAAAAAAATGAAGGAAGCTTCCCTGGATCAATTAAAGGAGTCAGGTCTTCCAATGAACACCGCCATGCTGTTATTTGAAAAGTTAAAAGAATAGGTTGTCAGGTACAATATAATCTGCTAAAATTTTAACTAATTTAAAAAATGACACGTAGCAAAGCAAAATAACTGAAATGATGATAGAGGTGCGAGTTTCAAAAGTAAGTATTCTGAGGAAATTGGATTCCTGTGAAGAGTGCTGAAAGGGGAAATCGCCGAAGCGGAGACAGTTCCAAGTCTGTCCTCGCTGGTTCTGCACTGAACAAGTGCCGGATTGTCAGAAAGAGTACCTTTCTGGAGAGCTATCTTATTGCAGCAACGGATCTTTCCGTTCGTAAAAGCAATGAGAGAAGCCTCTCATTGCTTTTTTTATGGCTGTTACGGGATCAAAAAATGAGGAGTGGCTATATAAATGGGTATCATTGTTCAAAAATTCGGCGGCACTTCAGTAGGATCTGTGGAAAAAATTCAAAATGCTGCAAATCGTGTTATTTCAGAGAAAGAAAAGGGCCATGGAGTTGTGGTCGTGGTATCTGCCATGGGGAAAACCACTGATGAATTGGTCAGGCTTGCAGCAGATCTTACAAGCAGGCCGAGCAAGCGCGAAATGGATATGCTTTTGGCTACAGGCGAACAAGTCACCATTTCCCTGCTTACTATGGCACTGCAGGAAAAAGGCTATGAGGCAGTTTCACTGACCGGCTGGCAGGCAGGTATTCAAACGGAAGCTGTACATGGAAATGCGAGAATTCTGGATATAGATTCTGATAGAATTCAGCAGTATGTGGACCAAGGCAAGATTGTGGTTGTGGCAGGATTTCAAGGTGCAAGCAGCTTGAATGAAATCACTACTTTGGGCAGAGGCGGATCTGATACGACTGCTGTTGCGCTGGCCGCTTCCCTTAAGGCTGAAAAATGTGATATTTATACGGACGTGACAGGTGTTTATACAACGGATCCGCGCTACATAAAGGGTGCAAGAAAGCTTTCAGGCATTTCCTATGATGAAATGCTCGAGCTTGCCAACCTGGGAGCAGGCGTTTTGCATCCGAGAGCTGTTGAATTTGCGAAAAATTATCAAGTACCTTTAGAAGTAAGATCAAGCATGGAGAACGAAAATGGAACGATTATTGAGGAGGAAGCCAACATGGAAGAAAATTTAGTTGTCAGAGGAATTGCATTTGAAGATCAAGTAACGAGGGTAACCGTATGCGGTCTTCCTAGCGGGCTAACAACCCTGTCTACCATATTTACGACGCTGGCCAAAAACGGAGTAAATGTAGATATTATCATTCAGGCCAACACGAATGGGGATACAGCATCTATTTCCTTCTCTGTTAAAACAAGCGATCTTGAGGATGCGGTTAACGTTCTTGAACAGCATAAAAATGTCCTGAACTACGAGAAAATTGAAACGGAAAAGGGACTTGCAAAAGTATCAATCGTAGGCTCCGGAATGGTATCCAATCCAGGTGTGGCAGCCGAAATGTTCGACGTACTTGCAAAAGAAGGAATTCTTGTTAAAATGGTCAGCACATCAGAAATTAAAGTATCAACTGTCATAGAGCAGGATTCAATGGTAAAAGCCGTAGAAGCGCTGCACGAGGCATTTGAACTGTCTAAAAGTAGAAAAGCGGAGGCAGCTGCCCAGGCCCGACAAGCATAAGACAGCTTGAGCATGAGGTCGCTCTTTGACCTCTTGATCAAGATGGCTTATGACCTCGAGGGCCTAGCTGCCGGAGCTGGACAAGTAGAAAAGCGGAGGCAGCTGCCCAGGCCCGACAAGCATAAGACAGCTTGAGCATGAGGTCGCTCTTTGACCTCTTGATCAAGATGGCTTATGACCTCGAAGGGCTGGCGCCTGTAGCTGGACAAAGTAGAAAAGCGGAGGCAGCTGCCCAGGCCCGACAAGCATAAGACAAGCATCACTAAAAGGCGCTCTTTGCCTTTTTGAGATGATTGGCTTATGACCTCGAGGGCCTAGCTGCCGGAGCTGGACAAGTAGAAAAGCGGAAGGCGCCGTTCAGCCCTGACAAGCATAAGACAGCTTGAGCATGAGGTCGCTCTTTGACCTCTTGATCAAGATGGCTTATGACCTCGAAGGGCTGGCGCCTGTAGCTGGACAATCCAGAAAAGCGGAAGACCGAAGGAAGTCATGCTAAGAACGCCACGTCCTGTGGCAGCGCATGACTGTCCGACGTCGTGCCGGCAAAAAAAGAAAGGCGGAGAGTATTCCGCCTTTTTACATATTGTCGATAGCTGGATCTTTCGGGTCAGAAAGAATCCTGAATGTGATTTTTTTATGTTTTTTCCGCGGCTGTTCAAATGCTTCGGTAAGCTGTTTTGTTAAGAACTCAACCTGCTGGGCGAGAAAGCCTGCTTCGAGCTGGAATTCTGCTTCCTTAGCAGATTGAAGCCTGCTGAGAACGAATTCTCCCGATAATTCAAATTCCAGTTCATTTTTCTTTTTTGACAGCAGCTGAAGAGATCCCCAGCCCGCCTGTTCAAAAAAGCCGCTTACATCTTCAAGTGACTCCATAGGAAATTTTCTTGCCAGGCTTTTGCCGGCCCAGTAGAGCATACTGGCATGGTCTTTTCCCAGAATGTCAGGTATCAGAACTTCTCTCAGCAATTCATAGCCGAATGCAGGAACTTGAAATTCCTTTAGCTTTTCATAATCAGGAAGGTGCATTTTGTTCTTCAATTCGTTTCCCCTCTTTCAATGATATTATAACAATTTTAAGGCTGGGAAACTATCTGATTTTGTCATAGTGCTCAAAGTTTAAAAATATAGTAGTAAAGTAAAAATTTAAGAAAAAGTGACTTTTCAAAAAATTATAATTTATGAACACGTTTTCTTGACTGCCATGTTTCTTGGGAGTAAAATGGATTTGTCACATTTTATCGGTAAAGGGTTTTGTGGTGGGAATTATTAGGATAAATTGTAGAAATATATTCTTTTATATTCCTAGACTCATAGTTTCTAAATAGAAGTGGCGGGAGCACAAGTCAATCCTATATTGAAAGCGTAATTATTTTAGGGGGTAATACAAATATGGCTGAAAACAAAGAGTTTTTTTACCGAAGGCTTCATTCATTGCTTGGAGTCATTCCTGTAGGCGTTTTCTTGGTTCAGCATCTGGTTGTCAACCATTTTGCTACTCAGGGTCCGGAGGCATTTAACAATGCGGCGCATTTTATGGAAGGGCTTCCATTCAGGCTGATTCTTGAAACTTTTATCATTTTCCTTCCTCTTTTATATCATGCAATTTACGGGGTTTATATTGCTTTTACTTCTAAAAACAATGTAAGCCGTTACGGATATTTCAGGAACTGGATGTTTCTGCTTCAGCGGGCAACAGGAATTGTTACGCTCATTTTCGTTGCATGGCATGTTTGGGAAACAAGGGTGCAGGCTGCACTTGGAGCAGATGTAAACTATGACATGATGGCTTCGATTCTCAGCAGCCCGTTTATGCTTGTGTTTTATATCGTAGGGGTAATCGCAACGATCTTCCACTTTGCAAATGGTTTATGGTCATTTGCTGTAAGCTGGGGAATTACAGTTACACCTAGATCCCAAAGAATTTCTACTTTCGTAACAATGGGTATTTTTGTAGCACTTTCAGTAGTTGGCCTTCGCGCCATCTTTGCTTTCGTATAAACAGGATACAGTTAACAAAAGGAGTGGGCCAAATGAGTAACAATACCATAATCGTAGTTGGAGGCGGCCTTGCAGGACTAATGGCTACTATTAAAGCAGCCGAGGCCGGCGCAAAAGTTGATTTATTTTCATTAGTACCAGTAAAACGTTCTCACTCTGTCTGTGCTCAGGGCGGAATAAACGGGGCAGTCAACACGAAAGGTGAGGGAGACTCCCCTTTGGAGCATTTTGACGACACGGTGTACGGAGGAGACTTCCTGGCTAACCAGCCTCCTGTTAAAGCTATGTGTGAGGCAGCGCCTTCCATCATACACTTGCTGGACAGAATGGGTGTTATGTTCAACAGAACGCCCGAGGGGCTGCTGGATTTCCGCCGTTTCGGGGGAACTCAGCATCACCGTACCGCTTTTGCAGGAGCAACAACAGGGCAGCAGCTGCTGTATGCGCTTGATGAGCAGGTTCGCCGCTTTGAAGTTGCCGGGCTGGTAACGAAGTACGAGGGCTGGGAATTTCTAGGGGCAGTTGTAGACGCTGACGGCGTATGCCGGGGGATCACAGGACAAGACCTGACATCAATGACAATTGAGACTTTCCGTGCTGATGCCGTCATACTTGCAACCGGCGGACCCGGCATTGTTTTTGGAAAATCAACGAATTCTGTTATTAATACAGGTTCTGCTGCTTCCATTGTTTATCAGCAGGGCGCCTACTATTCAAATGGAGAATTTATTCAAATTCACCCGACAGCGATTCCGGGAGATGATAAGCTTCGTCTCATGAGCGAATCTGCACGCGGTGAAGGTGGAAGAGTTTGGACATATAAAGATGGAAAGCCGTGGTACTTCCTAGAGGAGAAATATCCTGCATATGGAAACCTTGTGCCGCGTGATATTGCCACAAGGGAAATATTTGATGTGTGTGTGGAGCAAAAGCTTGGAATTAACGGGGAAAACATGGTGTACCTGGATCTTTCACACAAAGACCCTAAAGAGCTTGACATTAAGCTTGGCGGAATTATAGAAATTTATGAAAAATTCATGGGTGATGATCCTCGAAAAGTGCCAATGAAAATATTCCCTGCAGTTCACTACTCAATGGGCGGTTTATGGGTGGATTACGACCAGATGACCAACATTCCGGGTCTGTTTGCTGCTGGTGAGTGCGATTACTCCATGCATGGTGCGAACCGTCTGGGCGCCAACTCCCTGCTTTCTGCCATCTATGGCGGAATGGTAGCAGGACCTAAAGCTGTTGAGTATACAACAGGGCTTGAGAAAAAATCGGATGATATTTCTTCTGCTGTTTTTGATGATCATATCAAACAGGAGCAGGAAAAATGGAACAGTATTATGAGCATGGATGGAACGGAAAACGCTTATGTTCTCCACAAAGAATTGGGAGAGTGGATGACTGATAATGTTACAGTTGTCCGTTATAATGATAAATTATTAAAAACAGATCAGAAGATAGAAGAGCTTATGGAAAGATTTGATAACATCAATATTAATGATACAGCCAAGTGGAGCAATCAAGGTGCTTCCTTTACAAGGCAGCTTCAAAACATGCTGGAGCTTTCCCGGGTTGTGACCATTGGAGCTTATAACAGAAACGAAAGCCGCGGAGCGCATTTTAAACCTGAATTCCCTGAACGTAACGATGAAGACTTCCTGAAAACGACTATGGCTAAGTTCGCCGGCAGCAAGCAAAAGCCGGAGTTCCACTACGAAGAGGTAGATACTTCTTTGATTCAGCCTCGTAAACGAGACTATTCAAAGAAAAAGGGGGGTAAATAATGAGTGAAAACAAAGTAGTTCAGTTTATTATCACACGTCAAGAAGACCCGGCAGCAGCCCCTTATGAAGAAGTATTTGAGATTCCATACCGTCCCAACATGAATGTCATTTCTGCACTCATGGAAATCCGCAGAAATCCTGTAAACTCAAAAGGGGAAAAAACTACACCGATTAACTGGGATATGAACTGTCTTGAGGAAGTGTGCGGGGCATGTTCAATGGTGATTAACGGCCGTCCTAAACAGTCCTGTACAGCATTGGTAGATAAGCTTGAGCAGCCAATCCGCCTTGCACCGATGAAGACCTTCCCAGTGGTAAGAGATTTGCAGGTTGACAGAAGCCGGATGTTTGATTCACTGAAAAAAGTAAAAGCATGGGTGCCGATTGATGGAACATACGATCTTGGACCCGGCCCGCGCATGCCTGAGAAAAAACGCCAATGGGCTTACGAGCTTTCAAAGTGCATGACTTGCGGTGTCTGCCTTGAGGCTTGTCCAAACGTTAACAGTGCATCAAACTTTATTGGACCGGCTCCTCTTTCACAGGTCCGACTGTTCAATGCTCATCCAACAGGTGCCATGAATAAGTCTGAACGTCTTGATGCGATTATGGGAGACGGCGGTCTGACAAGCTGCGGCAATTCACAGAACTGTGTGGAGTCCTGTCCAAAAGGAATTCCGCTGACAACTTCCATTGCAGCACTAAACAGAGATACCACGATTCAGTCCTTCCGCAATTTCTTTGGCAGCGACCAAGGCTGATTAGCAGGAGATTCAGCACCTCTTCTCTTGAAGAAGAGGTGCTTTTATTTTAAGGAGGCACTTAGAATGAATAAAATATCCTACATAGAAGGAAGCACCGATGAGTGGCTGCGCTCCTTTGTTTTTTCCCATCCGGTAAAAGTCAGATTTTCGGAAACAGATATGTTTGGGCATATGAACAATACATCGACTATTACATATTTTGAAGAAGCAAGAATAGAGTTTTTTAAAAGCCTGGGGCTTATGCAGGAATGGCTTGGACAAGAAGACGACAGAATGCCTGTTGTAGCCAATATACAATGTGATTATTTGAGTCAGGTCTTTTTTGATCAGACATTGCGCCTGCATGTTAAGGTCAACAGAGTTGGAGGCTCCTCGCTTGACCTTCACTATGCTGCAGTGTCTGATGCACAAGAATTGCTGTTTACCGGAAGAGGAACAATTGTTCAAGTAAGCAAAACCAGCGGAAAGCCTGTTCAATGGACAGAAGCTGATAAAAATCTGCTTCTTACGGGAGCTTCCGTATAAAAATGGGTGAATAATTTCATTGCTGGCTTGTAAACCCTGTCACCCGTTTCCTTGCTGTTACATACTATATGTTGACTAATGACATCCCCCATCTGTTAGATCAGCTCTCGCCTTAGCAAGGAGGGTTACAATACTTGAAAGAGAAAGAGTTTCAATCTAAACCATTACTCACGAAAAGAGAAAGAGAAGTTTTCGAATTGCTCGTTCAGGACAAAACAACAAAAGAAATTGCAAGTGAGCTCTTCATAAGTGAAAAAACGGTTCGGAACCATATTTCAAATGCGATGCAAAAGCTGGGAGTCAAGGGGCGTTCTCAAGCGGTTGTTGAGCTCCTTCGTATGGGTGAACTTGAGCTCTGATACCGTACCGGCATGCCTTTTTAGGATGCCGGTTATTGTTTTTTAAAGAAAAATATCAAACTTGCAATTTACCTATAAAAAGTGGGAAAATATGAAGTAACGAATAAGGTGTCACTATGCTGACTGATCGTGAGGTAGGGGAATGAGTGAAAATACAGTAAAAACGATTAACCCGGTTAACCCGGATGTAGTTGACCTGGAAAAGGCCCTTCGGCATGTATCTGGGATTATCAAACAAAAAGGCCGGGAAATTCTAAATAACTATACCATTACACCGCCGCAATTTATTGCATTGCAGTGGCTGTTTGAATCCGGCGATATGACAATAGGCGAGCTTTCTAATAAAATGTATCTTGCCTGCAGCACGACAACCGATTTAGTGGACAGGATGCAGAAAACTCATCTTGTCGAGCGGGTTAAGGATCCGAATGACCGAAGAGTCGTGCGTATCCATCTGCTTGCCGAGGGAGAAAGAATTATTGAAGAAGTCATTTGCAAGAGGCAGGAGTATTTAACTTCTGTTCTTGGCAGCTTTGATGCTGAGGAAATAAAGCTCCTCGAAAAGAGCTTGAGTAAATTACAACAAGAAATGCGAGAAAAATGAGGCGATATTTTTGGATAGACCGATTGGAGTCATTGACTCCGGCGTAGGCGGATTAACGGTGGCAAAGGAAATCATGAGGCAGCTTCCGAAAGAAAAACTGATTTATTTGGGAGATACCCTGCGATGTCCCTACGGCCCCCGTCCTGTGGAGGAAGTCCGCAGGTTCACCTGGGAGATGACAAACTATTTACTATCAAATCACAATATTAAAATGCTTGTCATAGCCTGCAATACAGCAACAGCGATTGCGCTTGACGAAATCAAACAAAAGCTGGATATTCCGGTAATTGGGGTTATAGATCCAGGAGCCCGGACGGCTATAAAAGTAACGAAAAATAATCGTATCGGCGTAATTGGTACGATGAACACGATTAAAAGCCGGGCTTATGAAGAAGCGCTGCAAAATCTGAAGGAGTCTGTAGAGGTGGAAGGGCTGGCCTGTCCGGATTTTGTTCCTTTAGTAGAAAGCGGTGAATATGAGGGCGCGCACGCCAGTTACATAGTGGCTGAATCCTTGAAATCTCTGAAGGGTGAGGCACTTGATACATTGATTTTAGGCTGCACCCACTATCCTATTTTGCGGGAAAAAATTCAGGAAGCGATGGGCCCGCATGTAAAAGTCATATCTTCCGGAGATGAGACTGCCAGGGAAGTCAGCACCATTCTTTCCTACAACAACTCTTTAAATCTAGCTGGTGATCGAGGAGAGCAGCAGATATTCCTTACGACTGGAAGCAGGGACTTGTTCCATAAAATTGCTTGCAAGTGGTTTGAAGAACCCGTTCAAAACGTGAACACAATTGTTTTGCCATGGAAGACAGACTCTTAGGAGTGTGTCTTTTTTTTATGGACTGTTTTTCGTTCCAGCTTTGCTCTGCTCCACCTTCAGTAAATAGATAATCTCCTGTCTCGCGGGCGGCTTGCCTATTTTTCTTTTTTTAAAGGGGTCTAAAAGAATAAAAGGCTCGTATACATAGTAGTACAAACTGCCATAGGAGGGGATGTATATGCCGGTTTACAAAAAAAGAAAAGTTGCTGCTGTTGTTGCGGCTTCTGCTTTGCTCTTATCCGGATGCGGAATGTTTGGGGGTAAGGAGGCTTCCAAGCAAATTGATCCGCCTCAGGATATATCCTATGTAAAGGACGGGCAAACAGAAGAAGCTGAGAGCAGTGCTG
Source organism: Metabacillus lacus (assembly GCF_009674805.1). Lineage (GTDB taxonomy): Bacteria > Bacillota > Bacilli > Bacillales > Bacillaceae > Metabacillus_C > Metabacillus_C lacus. Next base: position 103,326 of record NZ_WKKI01000007.1, read on the forward strand.
AAAAAAATGAAGATGCTGCTTCTGTCATGAGAGAAATTTTCCTGATTGATGAGAACGGACTTGTTGTTTCCCAGCAAGTCACCATGCCTAAAACTGATGGTGTGGCAAAGCAGACACTGCAGTATCTGGTGGAGGGCGGTCCAGTTTCTAATATCCTGCCGGATGGATTCAGAGCGGTTCTTCCCCCTGACACTGAAATTAAGGGAGTGACCATTAAAGATGGCACAGCCGTAGCTGATTTTTCAAAGGAATTTGGAAATTATCAGCCTGATGATGAAATGCGGATTCTTCAAGCCGTTACATGGACCCTGACTCAATTTGACAATGTTCAGAAAGTTAAAATCTGGGTGAACGGTCATGAGTTGAAGGAAATGCCTGTTAATGGGACACCCATTACAGATGAGCTCAGCAGGAGTGATGGAATCAACTTTGATACTAAAAATACTGTGAATATGACAAATACTTACCCGCTGACTGTGTATTTCCTGGCTGAAAATAATGATGGTTCCTACTACGTGCCTGTTACGAAGAGGATACCAAATGACATAAAAGACTCTTATGCTGCTGCTGTTCTTGCGCTCATTGAAGGGCCGGACAGGGGAAGCGGGCTGCTCAGTGAGTTTCAGGCCGGTCTTAAGCTGAATTCTAAACCGCTTTATAAAAATGGAGAAGTGGTCCTCGACTTTAATGAAGCCATCTTTGGTGCTTTTGAAGAAGAGAAAAAGGTCATCAGCCAGCATGTTTTAAACTCGCTTGTTCTGTCGCTGACAGAACAAAAGGGTGTTGAAAGTGTATCCGTTCAGGTGAATGGCAAGGCAGAGCTTGTGAAAGAAGACGGGCAGAAATTAACAGAACCTGTCTCAAGGCCTGAAGATGTGAATACAGGTAGTTTTTAAACCGCTGTTTTTGATATACTAAATAGGGTAAGTGAAAGAGGTAGGCTGTTAACAGCTGCCTCTTTTCTTAATGCAGACAGTAAAACTCGGAGGTATTGCATGAGAATAGATGGACGTGAAAGAAATGAGATCAGGCCAGTTGAAATGGTCACAAATTACATAAAGCACCCAGAAGGATCAGTGCTGATTGCAATGGGCGATACGAAGGTCATTTGCAATGCGACGATTGAGGAGCGGGTCCCTCCTTTTATGCGGGGAGAGGGCAAGGGCTGGATTACAGCAGAATACAGCATGCTTCCGCGTGCTACACAGCAGAGAACAATCAGAGAAGCCGCGAAAGGCAAGCTCACCGGCCGCACCATGGAGATACAGCGCCTGATTGGAAGAGCGCTCCGTTCGGTAGTTGATCTGAAAAAGCTTGGTGAAAGAACAATCTGGATAGACTGTGATGTCATTCAGGCGGATGGAGGCACAAGAACAGCTTCCATTACAGGTGCTTTTGTAGCTATGGCGCTGGCATTGGACAGTCTGGTAAAAAAGGGGTCACTTTCTGTCCTGCCGATTACAGATTATCTGGCTGCTATTTCAGTTGGAATGGACGAAGAGCTTGGCAGCCTGCTGGATTTAAATTACGCAGAGGATGCCGGGGCTAATGTGGATATGAATGTGGTCATGACATCAGCTGGAAATTTTGTGGAATTGCAGGGAACTGGAGAGGAAGCAGCCTTCACCCGCTCAGAGCTGAATACGTTACTTGATCTTGGGGAACAAGGCATTCTGGAATTGATTCAGCATCAAAAACAGGCTTTGAAAGAAATTGCATTCAACATTTCTTCATCAAATAAAGAAGGTGCATCATGAAAAAATTAATTATTGCCACTAAAAACGAAGGAAAAGCTCGGGAATTTCGGTCTCTTTTTCCAGAGGGAGAGGTGGAAGTTCTGTCTTTGCTGGACTTAGAGGAACCGCTGGATGTTGAAGAAACCGGAAATACTTTTACTGAAAATGCTATTCTGAAAGCGGAAGAAATTTCGCGTAAGTATCAAACAACTGTGATTGCGGATGATTCAGGCTTGGAAATTGATTATCTGAATGGAGCACCAGGTGTCTATTCTGCTAGATACGCAGGAGCTGAAAAAAACGACCAGGATAATATCAATAAAGTGCTGAAAGAGCTGTCAGGAGTCCCCGCCAATAAACGAACTGCCCGTTTTGTCTGTGCTCTCGCAGTCTCCTCACCCGGCAAAGAAACAAAAACCGTGACAGGAACCGTTGATGGGTATATAAATGAACAGCGTGAAGGGAACGGCGGATTCGGTTACGATCCAATTTTCTTTGTGAAAGACAAATGCCGGACGATGGCAGAACTGACAAAAGAAGAGAAAAACGCTATCAGCCACAGAGCAAATGCGCTTGAGAAGCTGCAGGGTATTCTTCCTGAATATATATAAGAGGTGAGAATGTGGTGAAATTTCTAATTGTCAGTGACAGCCATGGTTCTACAAAAGAACTGTTTGACCTGAAAAAAAGACATTTTGAAGAAGTTGAGGCATTCTTTCACTGTGGAGATTCTGAATTGCAGCAAGAAAATGAAACCATTGAAGGCATGCATATTGTAAGGGGAAACTGTGACGGTGAACATGCTTTTCCTGACGAAATTTGCAAGGCTTATGGGAAAGCAATCTTTTACGTTGCTCATGGCCATCTTCATCAGGTAAAATCTACTTTGCTGAACATTCAGTACAGGGCAGCCGAGTACGGCGCCAATATCGTCTGTTTCGGCCATTCTCATATTGCCGGTGCCGAGTATATAGACGGCATGCTGTATGTAAATCCAGGCAGCATTCTGCTTCCCAGAATGAGAAAAGAACAAACATATGCTATAATTGAAATAATAAATACAGAAGCAAAGGTAACATTTTATGATAAAGCAGGGACGGAACTTCCTGCACTGGGTATGACCTGCGAGCTGTTATCTTAAGAGGGGAAAGAGTTTCCCCTTCTTCCAAAAAAATATTGTGAAAAAGTGTTGACTTTAGCTCCTGTACATCATATAATAAATCTTGTCACTACGGCGCTATGCGGAAAACGTGATTAAAAAAAACTTGTCCCAGTAGCTCAGTGGATAGAGCAACGGCCTTCTAAGCCGTGGGTCGGGAGTTCGAATCTCTCCTGGGACGCCATATTTTTTACATACTGAATTCTGAATCTTTTCAGGATTTTAACAGAGATGCTGGCTCTTATAATGAGGGCGCATCTTTTTTTGTCACAACAGATCTCCTAGCTTGATAAGCGGCAGTATTTTGAGTTATTCTTTATGAAGAAACATTTTAAACTGTCCCAGTAGCTCAGCAGGATAGAGCAACAGTTTCCTAAACTGTAGGTCGGGAGTTCGAATCTCTTCTGGGACGCCATTTACATAACAGTTCACTCTTGGCTATGACAAGGGTTTTGACAGATAAGGGATGCTTTCGCAGTGATAACTGCGGGAGCATCCTTTTTTGTACTTCCCTGCAATGATCATAGGTATAGAAATTGCCATCAGCTTGTAATAATCGAGTAATTATCTCATAAGCGTAGGTTTTCTAGCACATTAAATTAAATAAAACCTTAATTTATTAGCTTGAAAAATCTTTTTTATATCGAATGGCAAGATATATAGCTGCAGCAATGAAGGCAAGCGAATATTTAAATAAAAAGAAGATTTGCCACATATATTCTTTTGGGAAAATCAAATCGCACAAAACGATTGCACTTAACATGATCAGAGAACTTTTTAAATATATTGAATTTGTCCTTTCGTCCTCTTTACCTATTTTGTTTCGAAGCAAGAAAATGAGTCCCGCACCAACAAAAACAAGTACAAAACCGATAACAATCAACATGTTCCAATTACCATTTGATGATTCCACCCATGCTCTCAATGGAGAAAAAAGTGTAGTTGTTAAATTATCAAACATCATCTGAATCATTTCCTTTCTCATAAGTGAAAATATCGTTTACATCAACATTAAAAAATTTAGCAATCCGAAAAGCTAACAGCAGAGTCGGAACATAATTCCCTTTTTCCATAACAAAGATGGTTTGTTTGGAAACCCCAACTTGCTCTGCTAATTCTTGCTGAGACAATCTGGCAAGCACACGATACTCATAAACCTTATTTGATATGGAATCACCAAAATCTTTCTTCATGACCATCACCTCTTGAACCAAATTATAAATTAAATATTTAAAAAAGTAAAGTTTACTTATACAAAAAATAAATAAACTTTTATAATTACTTATATTACTTTGATGTGGTGTGAACCAGAATGTAGAAAGAATCTGCTGAGGTCATACAGGCACTTGAAGATTTCCAAGCTGCAAGTGGAAACAAATACGATCGCAAAAAACACCACGATTACAAAGACAGTCTCCTGCAAAGTAAATCAGGTGATGCTTTGCCAATAAAACATCCTGTTCGAATTATAGGCGTTTATACTGTTGTCAAAAAGGCTTCAGCACCTGGCTGAACGTTGAACTGTCCATTGGCCAAAGAGGCTGGGTAATCTATACATCCTTCACTGGAATATAGAATACAGCTATTTAAATAGCAGGGGACAGTAATAGGGACGTTTGCAATGCCCCGGCAGGTACTTTTAAAAAATACACTAAACACCCTCGAATGTTAAAATCCTTCGAGGGTGTTTTTTTGTCTGAGTGTAAGGATGTAAACAGCAGTGAAAATTATTATTAAGCGGAAATCTTGCGCATATTTAGCCTGTCGTATTCGTTAAATCCCGGATACCGGTTACACCCCAAACAGCCGTCCGGCAATAGACGGAGAAATTCCGCTTATGTGTAAATTCCATCAAAATAAGCACGAAATAAACGGATATATTCCGTCTAAGGGCTTTAAAAGACTTGATTTTAATGGATTTCAAGACAATAACCGGAAATTCTACCCTTAAATCGCCCCAAAAAAGGTCAAAATGACAGTTAAGCGGAAATCTTCCGCTTAACTAGCGGTCAGTAGTCATTCCAAACCTTGGAAACCTTTTATCAACCAAACAACCGGACGGCAATAGACGGAGAAATTCCGCTTATGTGTATATTCCATCAAAAAAAGCACGAAATTAACGGATATATTCCGTCTATGGGCTTCAAAGAGTTAAATTTGAATGGCTTTAAGACAATAACCGGAAATTCTACCCTTAAATCGCCCCAAAAAAGGTCAAAATGACAGTTAAGCGGAAATCTTCCGCTTAACTAG
>NZ_WKKI01000008.1 GCF_009674805.1 Metabacillus lacus
CAAATATAATTCTTTTGTGGCACAAGAATCAAACCAATTTTCATTCCTGGCGGTGACCAGTAGGTCATGTTTGATTCCTCCGTTTATATATAAATAGTGGCTTTCATGGCATCTTTTGAACTTCATGTGAGATTTATCTGATACACGACTAAATGTAATAGATAAACCTGGGGAGTTCCCAAGGATAAAAAAATTATTACGAGGACGGATTAATACAAGGTTATTTTAAAGAATAATAACCGGTACTCTTAGAGTATGAAATTCAATTTTCTATAACTTCATTATTAACTTCCTCCAGTACAATATATTATAGTAATCAAAACCTTCCATATATTTGGGTATTTGTTACACTATCTGGCGAATTTTCAAAGATAGTATAACAAAACACCCCTGTTTGTTATAGCATCTTGAAGATAGTAGAACAAAAAGGCTTACTTTGTTATACTATCTGGCAAAATCTCGAAGATAGTAGAACAAAACACCCCTGTTTGTTATAGCATCTGGAAAATAGTAGAACAAAAAGGCTTACTTTGTTATACTATCTGGCGAATTTCCAAAGATAGTAGAACAAAACACCCCCGTTTGTTATAGCATCTTGAAGATAGTAGAACAAAACACCCCCGTTTGTTATAGCATCTTGAAGATAGTAGAACAAAAGGGCTTACTTTGTTATACTATCTGGCGAATTTCCAAAGATAGTAGAACAAAACACCCCCGTTTGTTATAGCATCTGGAAAATAGTAGAACAAAAGGGCTTACTTTGTTATAGTATCTGGCGAATTTTCAAAGATAGTAGAACAAAACCCAACAGCTATACAATTCTTTACGCTGGAAACAAAGGCCGGAAAGGGCATTTCGTCATAATTCTCAATAAAAACAGCCCCCGATTCCGGGGGCTGCCAAAGAGTTAGTTTACGGTGAACGGAGCTTTTTGCCCTTCAACGAGTATTTCATATTGTCCTGGCATTACTTCCCTTTTGCTGTTTGAGAATACATCCCCCGGAACGACTGCCAGCTGTGATGCAGGAATTTTGAAGGTGACTGTTTTGGTTTCTCCTGCTTTCAGGCTGACTCTTTCAAAGCCGATTAGTTTTCTGTCAGGTGTCAGGATTCCGCCGGCTTTTTGGTCGGAGTAGATTTGGACAATTTCATCTCCGTCTCTTCCGCCGGTATTTTTCACATTGACAGAGACTTGAATGTTTCCGTTCTTTTTCACATTGGCGCCTACTTTCAGGCTGCTGTACTCGTATGTGGTGTAGCTGAGCCCCGCTTCGAAAGGAAACAGCGGATCGTAGCCGGAACCTGGAAGGCTGTTATAGTAAACTGGTACTTGTCCAATGTTTTTCGGCCAGGTGAAGGAAAGCTCCCCGCTTGGGTTGTAGTTGCCGAAGAGGATGTCTGCAACGGCTGTTCCTCCTTCTGCACCTGGAAGGAAAGCGGCAAGAAATGCGTCAGACTTGTTGATGGCATCTGTCATCATGACAGGCCTTCCTGTTACTCCGACAAGAATTGTTTTCTTGCCTGCAGCACCTACTGCTTTCACAAGCTCCTTCTGCGCCTGGCTTAAATCGGCCGTTGTTGTATTGCCTTCACCTTCTGCATAAGGTTTTTCAGCGACTGTCAGCACGACAACATCTGAATTTTTAGCGGCTTTCACAGCTGCATTAACTGCTTTGGTTATTTCAGCAGAATTATTTTCCTTATCAGCCGCAGGAACGCCCTCAGCGAAATTCACTTTCACATCTTTGCCGACCGCTTTTTGAATACCTTCAAGGATTGTTACGCCCGGAGGCTGCTCTTTTGGATTTGTTGCTCCCTGCCATTCAATCGTCCAGCCGCCCATTTGGTTGCTGATGCTGTTGGCTCCCGGCCCAATGACAGCGATTGACTTCAGCTGCTCTTTTTTCAGCGGAAGCAGATTGCCTTCATTTTTCAAAAGCGTCATGCTCTCTCTTGCAGATTGCAGTGCAAGCGCTGAATTGCCGTTCAAAATCAGATCATTGACTTTCTTTTCATTCACATAAGGTTTTTCGAAAAGACCCAGTTCAAATTTCAGTGTAAGAATTCTTGATACTGCTTCGTCAATGCGCTTTTGCGAAACGCCTCCTTCATTTACCAGCTCTATCAGCAATTTCGTATATTCTACCGCATCAATCGGCACCATCGACATGTCCACACCTGCATTGATACTCATGGCAATGGCTTCTTTATAATTGGCAGCTGTTTTATGCACAGTTACCAGTTTAATAATGTCTTCCCAGTCACTTACAACGACACCCTTGAAGCCAAGCTCTTTTCTCAGCAAATCAGTCAGCAGATACTTGGAAGCATGAACCGGCACTCCGTTCACAGCACCCGAGTTAATCATCATCGTTTTAACACCAGCTTTTATTTGGGCTTCAAAAGGAGGAAGAAAAACTTCACGAAGTGTTCTTGCTGACATGTCTCCAGGGGCACGGTCCATTCCATTAAACGGCTGTGAATAACCAATAAAGTGTTTACCGGTCGCAGCAACTGCATTGTTTTTCGAGATATCCTTACCTTGCTGTCCGATAACTGCCTCTTCATTCATTTCTGAAACAAGATAAGGATCTTCGCCAAATGTTTCATAATAACGGCCCCAGCGAATATCCCTGGCAACATCCCCTACCGGCGAAAAGTTCCAGTGTACACCGGTGGCTCTTACTTCTTTGGCAGTCTGTTTGTTCACTTCTTTTACAAGAGATCTGTTCCAGCTGGTGGATAATCCGATGTTATGAGGATACAATGTAGCACCGATGATATTATTATGACCATGTACAGCGTCTACTCCGTAGATAATCGGTATTTTCAGACGGCTGTTTTCAAGCGCATATTTTTGAACGGCGTTCGTTAGCTTTGCCCACTCTTCAGGGTTATTCGGCAGCGGTGAGGCGCCGCCTCCACTCAAAATACTGCCTACATGATTGTCCTTCAGAACTTTTTTCATCGTCTGCTCATTCAGCGGCCCTCTGTCCCAATCTCCGTTCCCCATCAGGACAGTAGCATTGATTTGCGTCATTTGCCCGACTTTTTCTTTAAGCGTCATTTCTTTCAGCAATGCTTTTACTCTTTTTTCGATAGATTGATTTTCTTGAAGGTAGACTGGTGCAGCTTTGGTTTTTCCATCGGCTGCCATGGCATAGTAGGAGCCTGTCCCCAACAGAAGGCTGCCTACAAGGCTGGTCACAACGGCACTTTTCATCAGCTTTTTATTACCCATGTTTTCTCCTCCTAAAATATGTAATGAAATCGCTTACAACTACATTATAAATTGTAAATAATGTGAAAATACTGTAAGTTCTAGCACTATTTTAGGGTTTTCTTCATTATTTTAAGGTAAAAAAACGGTTTATGTCAGAGTCAGGACTAAGTTCTTATGAGCTGCAGAGGCTTAAGTCACGAGAAAAAATCCACTTCTTTTCATCTTCTTTTCTGTTAAAATACATAACTATAGAAAGGGGGAAAGAAACGATGTTTTTACATAGAATTGATGAGAGCATCTCTTTAAAAGTTCTTCAGCCCCAAGATGCGCCCGAGCTGTTTCAGCTGACTGACGCTTCTAGAGCTCACTTGAAGGAGTGGCTTCCCTGGCTGGATGCAACTTCAACAGAAAAAGACACAGAAGGCTTCATCCTGTCTGCACTAAAAGGCTTTGCCGAAAACAAAAGTCTTACCACGGGGATCCTTTATCAGGGAAAGCTCGCAGGAACGGCAGGCTTTAATTCTATCAACTGGGCCAACAAAACAGCTTATATAGGCTACTGGCTGGGAACGGGATTTCAAGGCAAAGGCATCATGACAAAAACAGCTTCCGCACTCACGGAGTACGCTTTTTCGGATCTTCATTTGAATAAGGTGGAAATCCGGGCTGCTGAAGATAATGCAAAAAGCAGAGCTGTACCAGAAAGGCTGGGCTATACGCAGGAAGGCAAGCTTCGTCAGGCGGAATGGCTGTATGATCACTATGTTGACCATATTGTTTACGGAATGCTGGCTGAGGAATGGAGAAAAAAGTGATTTTTGTTGACATGTGTGCGGGAGTGGAGGTATTTGTAAGAAAATATGACCTGTTCAAACACCTGAACAGGTCATTTCATATAATGCTTTTTAAAATCAGGATGAAGAGAAAATTTTTGCCGCAAATTTTGAAGATTTTTGCCAAAACTGTTTTCTAATACGTCTCTGTGCTTTTCCATAATTTCCATTAGGTATAAATCATGAATCATCACTTCCGTAATCGGCATGACCAGACCAACATGCATGGTCCATGCTGCACGGCTGTCTTTTCCAAGGGAAACAATCCCCGCAAGCACTTCTTCATCATCGGCACTCATGACAATCCAGCGGCCGCCATATTCTTCTGTTATTTCGCTCCCCATATAATGTAGATACACATCCGCAAAATCAGAAGCTATTACACCATAGGCGATAATCGTTATGGAAACTCCTTTAGAAGCTGCTTGTCTCAAAGAAGGCTCAAGCTCGTGAAATTCCTCTTCCCATATCTCCAGCAGTATTCTGTTCTCGGCAGCTAAAATTCGGGCTCTCACTTTATCAAGAATTTCTTTGCTTCCTGTAATATTCCAGATGTTTTCACGATCCTGAGAAGAGTACTGAAAATCCTGTAAAGATTTTTCTGCCAGCTCAAAATTTTCTTCTGCCTGAATTCTCCGGTTTTTAATCAATTCTTTTGCAGGCACAGGTGTATACTGAGGCGTGTTTCCCGGACTCACCAGAATATCTCCGCGATGTGTAAGCTGATCCAGAACTTCATAAATTTTCGAACGGGGTACACCGGATTTTTTCGCCGCCGCATAGCCGGTTAAGGGAGATTCCTCTAATAACGCCAAATATGCTTTCGCTTCATACTCCGTAAAACCAAGATTTTTTAATATGTCCAGAATATTTCCTTCCATAAATCCTCCATTAGTCACTACTTTAGTAACTAATATTTTAGCAAAAAGATTGCCACAATCCAAGGGCATCTGATATAATTCCAAAAAAGTAGTTACTGATGTAGTCACTAACAGGATAGGGGTAAAAAATTTCATGGATAACTTAATCACATACATACCTATTGCAGCCATGATGGTTATTCTTCCCGGAGCCGATACGATGCTGCTGGTACGAAACACGCTCAGCTACGGCACCAAAGCAGGACGCTTCACTGTACTCGGAATGGCAGCAGGGCTTTCTTTTTGGACGCTCATTGCGATACTCGGCCTTGCAGTTGTCATCGCAAAATCCGTTGTTTTATTTACCGCCATTAAATATTTGGGCGCAGCTTATCTCATTTATCTCGGAATCAAAAGCTTCTTTTCAAAAAATGGTTTTTCCCTGAAAGACATACAGTCTCAGGCAAAAGAGCCTGTTCACTATTCCAATAAGCATAATAAAGATTCCTTCGTACAGGCACTGTTCAGCAATATTCTTAATCCGAAAACTGTTCTGGTATATATTACGATTATGCCGCAGTTCATCAGCCTGGATGGAAATGTCAATCAGCAATTGATTGTGTTAGCCTCTATTTTGACCATTCTCGCTGTCCTATGGTTCTTGCTGCTTGTTTCTATCACTGACTATGCAAGAAAGTGGATGAACAACCCTAAATTTCAGCAAGTGTTTCAAAAGTCAGCAGGCTTAATTCTTGTAGGCTTTGGCATTAAGACAGGCTTTTAAGCCGCTCTCCATCATATACTGAAAAGCACAGAGAAGCATGAAAGTAAGTAGTTCAGATAACGTCGAGAAAACTCAAAATTACAGCCTAAAAAAGTTCCCTCAACGTATATAGCAAGTGAATTAACAATAAAATTATCGCAACAGAAAAAGCTTGGGATATCCCAAGCTTAGGCTGTCGAGAAACTCTTGGCAGTCTTTTATTTTTTTCTTACACTTTTCCAATTCTCCGCGTTAATTTGGTATAATATTTGAATCAAAAACGTGTAGGTTGATGAAAAGAGAGAAATTACAAGTAATAAAAAAGCTTGTGGAAGAAACATATAGTATCTTTCTCCACAAGCTGAGTACCCATTTGGGTACTTTTTCACCACAAGGTTTATTAAACTAATTTGGGGAAAATACTTCACCAACTGCTGTCTCTAAAGCTGGAGTTAATATCAAATGTTTACCATCAATAGATGTAACAATCCTTACCTGTACCTTTTTTCTCAATAACTTCTCTATTACATTTGGGTCGGAATTGGGCTTCGGTATCTTAATCATATATTACCTCTTTGAGATCCTTATCCACGCCGATTCCCCCATCCAATTAAGCCAGTGTATATTCCGATACTTCTTCAACTAACACTCAGATAGCTAAAGTACATTTGATAAGATGATAATGAAAAAAGGAAGCGTTCAATAAGAATCCGCTTCCCTTTTTTGATATTAACTTACTTAATTAACCACTGTTTTCCGTTTTCGCAAATGAATTTTATTTCGTTTTGATAATGGTCATAATGTCCTTCATCTATCATTTTTTGAAAAGCAACATCACCTTCACTTGCTTTTCTCTTCATTGTCATACATAACCCTTCTAACCTTAGCACAACCATATTTAAATAATCTTCTTCTATACCCTTAACACCGTAGGATTCAAAAAACAATTTAACTCTTTCCATAATACCTTGTGCATCACGTTCTGAATCATAATAAACTGCTTCACCTGTTTCGGTATGATAAAGCCTGCTCAAAGGGACACAAGTATAAAGAGTATAAGCTATGTCCCAAAGTCTAGGACCAGGACCTGCAAGGTCAAAATCAATAATACCTACTGGTTTATTATTGTTAAAAATTATATTGTAAATAGCAAAATCATTGTGACAAATAACTTCCTTGTTATTTGGAGTATTGTCGATTGGATTCCACTCACCTGATATTGGAAAATCACACACAGCTTCATGATAGTTACGAAGTAGTTTTGCTATTTCTTGTAATGCTTCATTAGACCACATATATTCTTTCAAAGGATAATTACCAGCTTCTCCGTCAATAAATGATAATTTCTCTCTACCTTTTTCATCAATTCCTAAAAACCTAGGTGAGTTTTCGAATCCTTTGTTCTCTAAATGTTTTAATAACTCGTGAATTTTCTGACTGTCTGACTTTAATTCTCGCCGAACAGTATCTCCCATGCGAAATACGCTTGAGACATTTCCCCCTGTTAACTTTTCTTCATTTTCATATTGACTTTTCATTAGTAGTTTCCCCCTAATTAGGGACACTACTAATGTCGATAGAGAGATGTATTTTTGCCCATAATAAAAAACAGATATACGAAGGTATCTGCTTGGCTATGGGAATAATATTACACACCAAGTGTCCCTTGAATGATTTTAGATAGACAAATAAACGCATCCTAGGACCTAGGACCGTGATTGCCTCTATCCAATTAATTAATCATTTAAAGGTTGTTCCACATGTGTAACTAGATTCCCCTTTCTTTACATCTCTTTAATAGAATTTACCAAATATCACTAATTATGTAAAGGTTATAAATACACTAAGAAGAGCCAATTTTTGTTGCTCAGTATGAGTAGTAATTTGTACTAAGAGTGGTGGACCCATTCTCACTCCTTATTAAAGGAATGCACCCTTTAGCTTAGTTAAGCTATTTTATTAATTAATTTGCTTTAAGTATGTTTAAATGCTTGGTTGAAGAAATTAAATCTATTTTTTTATTTCCTTTTGTGTATATAACGGAAGCACCTTCCCTTTCTCCCTTTTTCCATCCATTGATTTTAAGCACTAATTCATATCCAAAAGGTATGCCTTTATCCTCTGATGCAGCTGACCAATCATAACTTTTTCCTATTTCATTTTCCTGAATTAATTCAGCATACCGTGGGACAGGAAAGTTAAATAAATCTTCTGATGGTAGATATAGAGCTAGCAAAATGAAATAATAAATAACTCCTCCTAACAAGGGCATAGCTAAGGCTATTGTCCACCCAATCATTTTCTTCCTTACCTGATTTGCCATATGAACCTCCTGTTAAACGACCTGTTATTTATTTATTCTTCCTGCCTTTTTGAAATTCATCTTTCAAAAAAACTGCCCTGTTAGTTGAAGAAGATACTTCAATTGGTAAAATCTGATAATTTAATCCTATCATAAGTGGTGTTTCTTTGGTACTTGTTCTTATTATCTTGGGAATTTTATCAATTATTGGGGGGTTGTTCTACTATCTTTGAAAATCCGACAGATACTATAACAAAGTGTGCCCTTTTGTTCTACTATCTTCTAGATGCTATAACAAACTGAGGGGTTTTGTTCTACTATCTTCGAAAATCCGCGAGATACTATAATAAAGTGAGCCCTTTTGTTCTACTATCTTCCAGATACTATAACAAACTGGGGGGTTTTGTTCTACTATCTTTGAAAATCCGCGAGATAGTATAACAAAGTGTGCCCTTTTGTTCTACTATCTTCAAGATACTATAACAAACCGGCACGTTTTGCTCTACCATCTCCAAAAACTCCACAACATCCCACACCAGAGTCTACACAAAAAAACACCCTCACTCAAGCATCTGCCCGCAGCAAAGGTGTTTTCCAGAGTTCCCGTACCCTTCAGCAATTCCCAAAAATGTCCGCAGGTTCCCCTGCGTTCCGCCGCCCTACAATCCTACTTTTCCAGCCAAGTGTACATATAGCCTTTGTCTTCTATTTCTTCTCCACTACTTACGATGTTCAGCGGGCGGAATGTGTCTATCATAACGGCAAGTTCCAGCGTTTCTTTTTTTCCGATGCTTCCTTCTGTTTTACCTGGGTGGGGGCCATGGGGAATGCCGCTTGGGTGCAGGGTAATGGAACCTTCTTTTACTCCTTTTCTGCTCATAAAGTTTCCTTTTACATAATAGAGCAGTTCATCGCTGTTTACATTGCTGTGATAGTAAGGCGCCGGAATTGCTTCCGGATGATAATCATACAGCCGCGGCACAAATGAGCAGACCACAAAATTATGTCCTTCAAAGGTCTGATGGACAGGAGGCGGCTGGTGGATGCGGCCGGTAATGGGTTCAAAGTCTTCAATGTTGAACACCCATGGATACAAATAGCCGTCCCAGCCTTCCACATCCAAAGGATGGTGAGCAAGGACATGCCGATGAAGCTGACCCCTTGATTTTGTGATTACTTCGAATTCACCTTTTTCGGTGTAAGTTTCCAGCTTTTCAGGGCCGCGGATATCCCGCTCGCAAAAAGGGCTGTGCTCGAGCAGCTGACCGTATTCGTTTCGGTAGCGTTTCGGTGTTGTGATTTGGCTGAAGGCTTCTAGAAATAGTACAGAGGTTTTTTCCTCCGGCAGCAGTTGATAAATCGTGCCAATGGGAATCACCACATAGTCGCCGGGCCTGTATGTAAGCGTGCCAAACATCGTTCTTATTTTTCCGGATCCATGGTGAATGAACAGCATTTCATCACCATCGCCGTTGCGGTAGTACTGTTCCATCGCTTTGCTGACATTGATAAATCCGATATAAAGATCAGCGTTGCCGAGCAGATATTCTCTTCCCCCTATTGCATCTCCGTTTTTTTCGATAGAATCTGTATAAAAATGGCGATGGGACAGTGCTCCCTGCTTTTCAAATTGAGGGGTATACCCACCAATCAATTCGCTTTTGCTAACCTCGGTCGGCATATGATGATGGTAGAGAATTGATTGTGTACCAGAGAATCCTTTCGTTCCCATCACCTGCTCCCTGAAAAGAGAATCATCTTCTTTTTTAAATATGGTGTGGCGCTTTTTTGGTATTCTTCCAAGCTGGCGGTAGTACATTTTTTCACCATCCTTTATTCTTCAGCAATGATATTCTTCAGTTTTCCTAGTCCTTCGATTTCGATTTCCACAGTATCTCCAGGCTCCAGCCAGCGGTGAATGTCAGTTCCAAGCTCCAAAATGCAGCCTGTACCGACAGTGCCTGAGCCCAGTATTTCTCCCGGATACAGCGTAGTTCCTGCAGAGGCCCTTTCAATCATTTCCCCGAAAGAATAGTATAGATCCTTGACGTTGCCGAAAGATAAGGTCACCCCGTTCACGCTTGCTTTCATCATCAGATTATATCCCTTGCCGGATCGAAAAGGTTCCAGCTCATCTGCCGTCACAATCGCAGGGCCGAATGAAGTGGCAAAGTCCTTTCCTTTTGCAGGTCCCAGTCCCACTTGCATTTCTTCTCTTTGCAAATCTCTTGCGCTCCAGTCATTCATGACCGTAAATCCGAAAATGTACTCCTCTGCATTCTCCGCTAGCACATTTCTCCCCTTTTTGCCGATTACACAGGCGATTTCCAGTTCATAATCGAGCTCCCTGCACGCTTTCGGCCTAAAAATTTGGTCACCCGGCCCATGCACGGCAAGAGAATTTGTAAAGTAAAAGACCGGCATGCTATACCATTCTTTCACCATGCTGAGCCCCCTGTTTTGCCGGGCTGTTTTTACATGCTGCTCAAAGGCATAGAAATCTCTGATACTGCGCGGATTGGGCAGAGGTGCAAGAAGCTGGACCTCATTAAGAGGATAGTGCCCGCTCCCCTCCCCGGCACCTTGAAAAAACGTTTTCAAATAGTGCTGGTAGTGTTCATAATTGTCCAGGAGTGCCAGCATATTGTCCGGGAGTGCTCCATTAGAAACCTGATGCATATCGACAGCCATGCCGGATTGAGACAGCCAGCCTGCTTTCTTTTCCCCATTTTGCTGCTTAAAGGTTATCAGCTTCATGTGTTTCCACCTAATTTCTCTGCAAATCAAATGTGTTTTTTACAGGCAGCGTGTAAGAAGCTCCGGCGAGTCTGCCGACCGGATTCAGCTTTTCTGTAGAAATTCTGCCGTTTTCATAGAGCTCATCATTCACATGTACATGGACAACTCTGCCGATGACCAGGCTGCCGCTGCCTGCATGATCTCCGTAGGAAAGAATCTGGTCCAACTCGCATTCCAGATGAACCATCGATTCCTTCACCCTGCATGCTGATACAGCACAGGCGCTTTCCTTTGTGAGCCCGGATTGTTCAAATTCATCGACATCTGAGGGAAATTCACCAGCGCATTCATTCATTTGCAGGACAATGCTTTCACTCACTATGTTAATGACAAACTGTTTTGTCGCTTCAATATTTACCAGGGTATCTTTTTTTTCACCGTCAGATCCTCTAATCATAGGAGAAAAGCAAACCATCATGGGATCTGCAGAAATGGCTGTAAAAAAACTGAACGGCGCCAAATTGTCCCGCCCCTCTTCATCCCTGCTTGATACAAAGGCAATCGGCCTCGGCAGAATGGAGCCGACCAATAGCTTATATGCATCCTTCCAGGCAAGATTGTCCGGTTTTATCTCCATTACTTCACGCTCCGATTCTGAAAATGCACATTCAGTACGTTTATCAAATATTCATGATCTTCCCTTGTGCCCAGCGTAATCCTGAAAGCTTCCTCATAGCCTCTCAAGCTAAACTGCCTAACCAATATTCCCTTGGATGCGAGCAGGTCAATAACGGGAGACTGGGAAAAGGCAAACAAAAAATTTGTTTCTGAAGGAAAGCATTTTATACCAAATTGCTGCAGCCTTTCCTGAAGGTAATCTCTTTCCACCTTGTTTTTCTGCCTGCAAGAGGAAACAAACTCCACATCAGCTAGTGCTGCAGCTGCTGCGGTTTGGGCCATGCTGTTCACATTGAATACATCTCTCACTTTGTGAAGCTGTGCTGCTATCTCTTCAGAGAGCATGGCATAGCCGCAACGCAGTCCTGCAAGGCCGTATATTTTGGAAAATGTCCTGAGAATAACAAGATTGCTGAAAGCAGAAAGAAGCTGCTGTGATTCCAAATATCTTTCTGAAGAGGCATATTCATAATAGGCTTCATCCAGTACAATCAAAACATGGGTGGGAACCTGCTCAATAAAAGCAGATAGATCTTCCTTGCTGACAATCGTGCCTGTCGGGTTATTAGGATTGCAGATAAACACCATTTTTGTATGCTTCGTAATGGCGGAGAGCATATACTTCAAATCATGTTTCCCTTCCGTTAATGGCACCTCAACCGCTGTTCCGCCTTCTATAAGTACATTCGTTTTATATCTGGGAAAAGTCAGATCTGCCATCACAGCTTCATCATGTTTGTAAATATAGGCACGGACCAGCAGGCGAATCAGCTCTTCAGATCCGTTGCTAATCAAAAAATGTTCCTGCCCAAGTTTGTAATGTTCGCTGAGCCGCTCTCTTAGCAGGCTGGCGGAACTATCAGGGTACAGGTGGATGAAAGGACTTTCCCGTAACAAAGCTTCCCCGGCTTTCGGTGATGCTCCATACACATTTTCGTTATCTGACATTTTTCTAAACTGTGGTATTCCATACTTTCTTTGAAGCTCCTGCAGTGATTGGCCAAGCTGATAAGGCTGTATTTGTTTCAAAATGGTCCGTGCACCTATGCTCATGGAGAACCCCCTTTCAAAGATTGATCATCATTTGACAGCAGTTTTTTTTCGTTACAAATTGCCTCTTCTTTCCTGCTCTCGTTCGATTGATTCAAACAGGGCTTTAAAGTTGCCTTCTCCAAATCCTCTTGCACCCTTGCGCTGAATGATTTCAATAAACATAGTTGGACGATCCACGATTGGCTTTGTAAAAATCTGCAGAAGATATCCTTCGTCATCTCTGTCGACCAGAATACTCAGTTCTCTCAGCTTATCAATCTCTTCGTCTATCTTCCCCACACGCTCTGACAGCATATCGTAGTAGGAATCCGGCGTGCTCAGAAATTCCACTCCATTTTTGCGGAGAGTTGACACTGTACTCACTATGTCTTCCGTTAAAATAGCAAGATGCTGTACTCCGGGCCCATTATAGAATTCAAGATACTCTTGTATTTGTGATTTTCTTTTTCCTTCTGCAGGCTCATTGATCGGAAACTTAATTCTGCCTCCATTGTGCATCACTTTGCTCATCAGCGCCGAGTATTCCGTGCTGATATCTTCATCGGAAAAGTGCTTCATTTCTTTGAAGCCCATCACATTGCTGTAATACTCCACCCACTCTTCCATTCTTTCTACATTTCCGACAACATGATCAATGCCGATAAAGCCGGCATCTTCACATGGAACAGAGGAAGAATACGCTTCAAAGCCCGGCATGAAAATGCCCCCATAGTTCCCTCTTTCCACAAGGGTGTGGATGGTGTCTCCGTATGTACCAATTACCGCTTTTTTCACCACCCCATTACTGTCTGACAGCTCGTAAGGCGGCTGAATCTCAATCGCGCCGCGCTCTACAGCTTCCCTGTAAGCTGTTTCCACGTCATCAACTAGCAACGCAATATCTCTCACTCCGTCACCATGTGTTTTAACAAAAGAAGCCACACGGGAGGAATCGTTTAGTGTACCAGTAAGGACCAGACGGATTTTCCTTTGTTGAAGCACATAGGATACGGTTTCCCGGTTTCCTGTTTCAAGGCCTGAGTATGCCACAGGCTTAAATCCGAAAGCAGTTGTGAAATAGTGTGCTGCCTGCTTTGCATTGCCTGTATAAATTTCAAGATAATCCACATCTTTTACCGGAAAGTAATCCTCTAGTGTACTGTTTTCAGCTATTGCTCTCTCTCTCATCTTCTTACCTCCTAAAATAATTTAATTTTCTGAACAATTTTATAATAGATAAGCTTCCATTTTTTCTCAAGAGCACCTTGTAAAGCAACAACACTGTTCTGCACTGCAGAATCCCCGCTGTTAAACACGAACCTTGCTGATCTTTGCCTTGTGAATACTGTGTATGCTTTCTCCCCTGAATGCCTCGGCCGCTTCCAAAAGGGCTTCATTCAAGCTTGGATGAGGGTAGGCAGCAAAGGTGAGATCTTCAGCTCTTGCAGCCATTTCCAATGAGAGGACCCCGCTCGAAATCAATTCAATTGCACCCCGGCCCATTGCGTGAACGCCAAGCAGCATGTCATTGTCCCCGTCTATCACAACCTTGAGGAGTCCTTCTTTACTGCCGGTAATGCTGCTGTAACCGTTGGCAGACAGAGCAAATTCTCCTGTTCGCACTGAATAGCCTTCCAGAGCAGCTCTCTCTTCTGTCAGTCCTGCACAGGCAATCGGAGGAGATGTTCTTGCTGTAACAGGTAAAAATAAATGATTATTTTCACTGTTTCTTCCGCAGATTACCTCTGCAGCAGTTTTTCCCTGCTGAATTGCCTTCACGGCCAGCTGCGGTCCTTCCGTAATATCACCGATTGCAAAAATATGCGGAATAGAGGTTCTGCCTGCCTGATCTGTTTCAATCAGGCCTTCTTCTGTCAGG
This sequence comes from Metabacillus lacus, assembly GCF_009674805.1. GTDB lineage: Bacteria > Bacillota > Bacilli > Bacillales > Bacillaceae > Metabacillus_C > Metabacillus_C lacus. Next base: position 14,310 of record NZ_WKKI01000008.1, read on the forward strand.
ATAATGGGGAGTCTGTCCAAGCCAAGATTCTGAAGGGAAGGTTTTGTTCCCAGCGAGTAAAACAGGTGAGTGCCTTCTACTGTTTTCGGTCCCTTTTCCCCTTGAAGAGCCAGTGTCCAAGAGCCCTCCGAGAAGGCTGCATGCTTGTAATGCACCCCTTTTACTACTGCTATTCCAGTCTTTTTTAGTATTCGTGACAATTCTTTGTTGATGCTGCTGTCAAAAGGGAATGACTGTTGTCCCTCAGGGAGCACGATGGTCACGTTGCTGCCAAAAGCATGAAAAGCCATGGCCAGCTCTAATGTAATATAATCATTTCCATAAAGAATCAGGCTTTGTGGAAGCTCCTTCAGTTCCATAATTGTCCAAGGATTTAAGAGCACGCCTTTTTCTGCATGATCCACATCCTCCAATAAAACGGGTGTACCGCCGACTGCTAGTATTCCTTCACTAAAAGAGTACACGTCATAGCTGTCACTGCCTTCAACTCCAATTTTGTTTTCCGAGAGAAAAAAAGCGCTTCCCTTCAGCACTTCCACTTTATTAGCTTTCATTAGGCCTTCTACACCTTGGCGAAGGTTTTGAATTACGCTGTCCTTATGCTTCATGAGCGTTTGCAAGTCAAAGATATGTTCTCCTGCAGAGATGCCGAGAAAGTGGTCTTGCTGCATAGCAATCAATCTTTCGGCACCGTATGCCAGCACCTTGGATGGAATGCAGCCCTTGTTAAGGCAGACTCCTCCAAGCGCTTCCCTCTCGACCAGCGTTACTTTCTTTCCCAGCTGCGAGGCTCTTATGGCTGCATGATAGCCCCCCGGGCCCCCGCCGATAATGATTAATTCACGTTCATGGGCAAGCTCTCCCACTACCATTTACATCAGCTCCAATAACAGCAGGTTAGGATTTTCAATCAGCTCTGCGAATCTGTTGGTGAATTTTACTGCAGTTGCCCCGTCGGCAACACGGTGATCAAATGCCATCGATACATTCATGATAGATCTGATCGCAATTTCATCATCTTCCGTGACAACAGGCCGTTTTTTAGTCTTGTGAAACGAAATCAGCGCAGTTTGCGGATGCTGAATAATCGGGGTGGCTCCGATGCTTCCGCCAAGCGGGCCGACATTGCTGACTGTAAAGGTTCCCCCTGAAATCTCTCTAACTGAAAGCTTGTTATCTAGTGCAAGCTGAGTGAGACGCTTCATTTCGTTGGAGATGCTCAGCAGGCTTTTCTGCTCTGCATGTTGTATGACAGGCACAATCAGCCCTTCAGGAGCATCAACTGCTATACCGATATGATGTTCTTTGATCAGGCGAATCTCTTCTTTTTCTTCTAAAAGCTCCGCATTAAATACAGGAAATTCTTTCAGGCAGATCGACAGTGCTTTTATGAAAAAGCAAGTTGCTGAGATAGTACGGTTGTGGAATTTTAGTTCCTCTCTCAGTTCTATCAACCTTGTTACGTCAACTTCCTCAAAGTGAGTGCAGTGAGGAATCGTGTAAAGCGAAGCAGCCATTTTCCTCCCAATTTGCTTTCTTCTTCCTCTGAACGGGATGATATCTGACTCTGCTTCTCTAATATCTGGAATAACAGGAGAGAGTGCTTGTTCGCTTTTTACGGCAGGCTGATCCTTATTTTTACTAGATAAATAGGCAGTCACATCAGAATCTAGAATTCTTCCCCCCGGTCCGGTGCCTGTTATCTCCTCAATATTGATGTGTTGATCTTTGGCCATTTTTCTCGTGTAAGGAGAGGCAAGGATTCTTTTTGTCTGAGAGGCTTGCGTTTTCTCCTTGTTTTGAACAGACTGCCCATTTTGCCCCTTTTCTTCTTCCATCGTCAGGAGCACAGTACCCACCGCCACGGTTTCACCCGGCTTCCAGAGAATGCTCTTAACCACGCCTGCCCTTGGAGCGGGAATCTCAGCGGTCATCTTGTCTGTCTGCACTTCCACAAGGGGGTCATCCGCTTTTACCACATCACCTGCCGAAACCAAATAGCAGTTAATATCCGCTTCTGTCATTCCTTCTCCGATGTCATTCAGTTTGACTTCAACCATGTTCAGCCTCCTAAAATTTCATCACTTTTTCAATTGCAGCTGAAATTCTCCTGTGATCAGGAAGATAATGATCTTCAAACCCAAAGTAGGGAACGGGAGCGTCAAAGCCTGTAACTCTTTCAGCAGGTGCTTTTTGATATAGAAACGCTTCGTCATTGATTAAAGAAATCAGATCTGCGCCAAGTCCGCCTGTCATGTGTGCTTCATGGACAATCACGGTTCTTCCTGTTTTTTGTACAGATTCAACGATCAAATCCCTGTCCAGTGGATAAAGCGTACGCAAATCAAGCAGATCACAGTTTATGCCCTTTTCCTTCATCTGTTCAGCTGCCTTTGCAGCAGGAGGGATCATGGCTCCCCAGGCGATCACTGTGACATCATTTCCTTCTCTTAACCTTGCTCCCTTTCCAATCTCAACTGTGTATTTACCTTCAGGCACTTCTTCCCTTCCTGCACGGTAGCTTCGCATCGGTTCCAAAAACAGAACAGGATCAGGATCCTCTATAGCAGCTATCAGCAGCCCTTTTGCATCTCTCGGGCTGGAAGGACAAACCACTTTCATGCCGGGCATGTGGGTAAACAGTGCTTCAGTACTGTCACAATGTATTTCCGGGGCACGCACACCTGCTCCATAAGGTGCCCGAATCACCATTGGCACCGTAAAATGGCCGAGCGTTCTCATTCTAAGCCTGGAAGCGTGGGTCATCAGCTGTTCGTAAGCAGGGTAAATAAACCCGAGAAATTGTATTTCAACCACGGGTCTGAAGCCATTTACCGCAAGTCCAATCGCTGCACCGACAAATCCAGCCTCACTAAGGGGTGTATCAGCAACACGCTTCTCCCCGTACTTTTCCTGAAGGCCTTCGGTCGCCCTGAATACTCCCCCGTTTTTTCCTATATCCTCACCAAGCAGAAGAACTTCGCTGTTTTCTTTCAGCATGACATCCAGTGCATCCGTAATGGCCCCAACAAGTGTCAGCGGTTTTGTCTGAATTGCAGTGCTCACCTTTCCCCGCCTCCAATCAGATTCAGATAATCAGCTTTTTGCTTTGAAATGGTCCATGTCGGCTTTTCAAAAACATAATCAAAGATAACGGAGGGATCTCCTTTTGGAAAACTTTCCATCTCTTCAATGGCAGCATCTATTTCGTCCGCTGCCTCTGCCTCTGTCTGGGTGAACCAGTTTTCATCATACAGGCCGTTGTTTTTCAGCCACCTCTCAAGCCTCAGAATAGGATCGGTATCAAGCCTTTTGGCTGCGCTGTCTTCCTGGCTGCGGTATTTTGAAGGATCATCAGCAGTGGTATGAGCACCATATCTCCACGTTAAGGCCTCAATCAAGGTTGGTCCTTCTCCTCTTCTGGCCCGGCTCAGTGCTTTAGCAGTTTGAAAATACACAGCAAAGATATCGTTTCCGTCCACCCGGACTCCGGGCATGCTGTAGGCAACTGCCTTTTGAGCAATCGTTTCCGATTTCATCTGCTTGTGAAGCGGCACTGATATAGCATATTGGTTGTTTTGATTAAAATAAACGACCGGCGCGCCAAACACGCTCGCAAAGTTCAGCCCCTCGTGAAAATCTCCTTCAGAGGTAGCTCCATCGCCAAAATAGCACAGTGCGGCATTGTCTGACCCCTTCATTTTTTCAGCGAGTGCTGCTCCCGCTGCATGTGGAATCTGGGTAGCGATGGGAATGGCAGGAGGAAATATCTTTTTTCCTTCCGGCGGCACGCATCCTTCGTTTCTGCCATTCCAAAACAGCAGTATATTTTTGAGAGAATGACCGAATATCATGGCTGCTCCGTGATCGCGGTAGGTGGGGAACAGCCAGTCTCCGCTCTTGAGTGCCATCGCGCTGCCTGCCTGTGAAGCTTCCTGTCCCTCATAAGGGGCATATGTACCAATTCTTCCCTGCCGCTGAAGACTGATTGCTTTTTTATCAAACATACGAATTCTGATCATTTCCTTAAGAGACTTCATGACCCGTTCTTCTGTCACTTCACTGCTGTGCTCTTCTGAAACAACTCTGCCATTTGCATCCATTATTTGAAATACCGGAAACATTTTTTCCATGGACTCACCCTTTGCGTCAAGATTCATTATGATATCCATTAAATTCTGACTGCCCACTTCGGACGCTTCATATGGGAAAAGAAACTGTTTCGGCGGGTTCTGGCTTCAATTCTTGTTTCACAGAAGTAATCTGCTGCCTCGATAGTAGTCATTCCTTCTCGTTCTGCCTGCTGATATACATTCAGCAAAGACGTATAGATTGCTCTTGTTTTTCTGAGCACCCGCTCTTTGTTAGGTGAATACAGCTCATCTGCAACCTGAATCAACCCGCCTGCGTTGACAATATAATCAGGCGCATACAGAATTCCTTTTTCCTGAAGGAGCTTTCCATGACGTGCCTCTTTCAGCTGATTGTTTGCAGAGCCCGCGACTCCCTGCACTTTCAGCAACTCTATTGTTTCATCGTTTATGATGCCGCCCATTGCGCAGGGGATGAACACATCAGCCGGCTGTGCATATATTTCATCGCTGGAAACTACCTTGATTCCTGCACCAGCCTCTTTGGCCTTTTCAGTCACAGCATCAATTGCTTTTGTATTGATATCTGTTACATATAAATCAGCACCATTCTCAAGGAGAACTTCAGCCACTTTCAAGCCAACCTTTCCAAGTCCCTGAATGCTGTATGCTTTTCCAGCAAGCACATCACTTCCCCAGATTGCCTGATTGGTGGCCTTCAGTCCGTAAATCACTCCCTGTGCGGTTGGAACAGAAGAATCCCCGCTGCCTCCGTACACCTCATCAACGCCAACGATACAATTGGTTTCTTTCAGGGCATGGATAAAATCTTCGGGAACAGTGCCCATGTCAGTACCTGTGTAAAAACGGCCGTTCAAAGATTCAACAAACTGCCCGAAAGCACGAAACAGCTCAGGGCTCTTATCCTTTTCGGGATTCCCGATTATTACTGCTTTTCCCCCGCCAAAGTCCACGTCTGCAGCCGCGCACTTGTATGTCATCCCTTTTGACAGGCGTAAAACATCTTCAAGAGCTGCGTCCACATTTTCATAAGGATACATTCTGCATCCGCCCAATGCAGGACCGAGCCTGGTACTGTGAATGGCAATGATTGCTTTCAAACCGGTCGATTCATCATTGCAGAAAACTACTTGTTCATGTTCCCGGATTTTATCGAACATGTCTGATTCTCCCCCTTTAATCCGTTGCATTATGTTAGCGCTTACAATTTTAAGAGTTCCTAATGTCGGCACCTTTCATCAGTTCCAATATTTTATCTTTTGGCAGAATCAGTTGAACTACCTCGCCTGCTCCGACTGTAATGCCTGAGCATACAGCTTTTACGCTTGTTGTGATCCTCGATTTTTCGACTGATACAGCTTCCGCTTCAATTTTCACAACTGCTCCCTCAGTGCACGGAGCAAGATGTTTAACGGAAACACCGCTTCCTATTCCTTCTTCATGCTCTTCCAGAAAGGGAAGAATGATCTGCCGTGATGCCCATTCCATATGGTAAACCATGGACACTGTTGAATACACAGGATGAATAATGCTGCCTTCAAAGCCCGCAAACATCTCGGGAGTGACTGTAATTTCTAATTCAGCCGTACATCCAGGTATCAGTCCTTTCCGCATGTCATCACACTCCCAAAAATAAATATAACGTTTATTTAACGTTATCATAACATTCCGTTAAATGCTTGGTCAATTCATTGTTGGAAATTTTTATATATTCAAAAAATAAGAGCGGCTATTGTATGGCCTGCTCTAAGATGGTCGACAAAAGGTTGTGAGAAACCATTATGTTTAGGGAGTTCAGGAATGGTGGAAGAAAGGCTGATTTCCGCTCCGGGTGCTTGCTTTCCGGGGGGCAGGCGGTGAGCCTCCCTCGGTGCTGATGCTTCTGCGGGGTCTCTCCCCTCCCACTAATCCCCCAGGAGTCAAGCACCCTCCGCTCCAATCAGCAGTTTTATTCTTGAGACACTGACTCAAAATCTTTTTATAGTCAGAGTCAAGCACCTTGCCAAGTCAATTTAGGAATGGTGGGGGAAAAGCTGATTTCCGCTCCGGGTGCTTGCTTTCCGGGGGGCGGGCGGTAAGCCTCCTCGGTGCTGACGCTCCTGTGGGGTCTTACCTGTCCCGCTAATCCCCCAGGAGTCAAGCACCCTGCGCTCCAATCAGCAGTTATATACTTGGTACTTTGACTCTCAAAATATTTTTTAGAGTTAGATTCAAGCACTCTGCCAAGTCAATTTAGGAATGGTTGGATTCGATTTATACTGTTGATATTCTTCCTTTTATTGTAGTCGTATACTTATACTGTCGCCTTGAGGACATAACTAGCAATCTACATACTTGTCATGGTTAATCACTTCTGGATAGAAAGGATTGCTGTAGTGTAATAAATTGATTGGAACGTAGGGTGGCGACTCTGCGGGAAATACGGCATAGTAGAGACCCTGGACTGAGCGCAGCGAGGAGGCTGTTTTGTATAGATTGATTAGCAAACAATTAAAAGGTTGATATAATGGGGTTTGAGGAAGGGTTTCAGCGACTTAACCAAATCAGCGCAAATGTCGCTATTTAATGCAATGAAAAAAGACTTATTTCCAGATGAACCAGATAAAATTACTAAACTACTCAAAAGAATTCGTGAAACCCCGATTCGCCTCTGACTTGGGTTGAGTTTATTGTGGAAGTACATCTGTGAAGCGGAACGGTAAGTATTGTTCGAAACACCTTAAACGGGCAAGCAAACTAACGTCTGTGGGATTCTTGAGTCTGATAAACAGTCCTTAAGATTAGGGCATCTCATTGCCCTCCCCTATCCAGTGCGTTTAGCAGATGATAGGGCTGCGCTACTTTGCCCAAAGCGTACAGCTTTTTTGTTCGTATGTGTTTTAGCGTCTTTTGCTTGAGTACATATATCGTTTTACAGACAACATGAATTAAGCTGTCAACCTCATACGTTATACAATTATCAGCTTGTCTGACCTCAATTCAATGTAATATCTTGTACTATTATCTCTTCATTAGAAATCTTGTAGAAAAAACGATTTTCCTTACTATAAGTAATAGCCTCTCCGTTCAGAAAAACACTGCTTACTTCATTTTCGTCCTTTACCTTACCATATAAAACATTTATTGAACTTTCTGTCTCAATATCAAAAGAATAATCAGACGTAATTTCATACTTCCTAAAGTCACCTATAACATCCCATTTAAACGTGTTGTTTTTATTTTTCTTTAACAATAAAAAGCTAATAGCCTCTTCTTTTATTACTGGATAAATAGTGTATTCTTTTATTTTCTCTTCTGCCAAGAAAATTACATTCTCATAATCCTTTGATGACTTTACAAAATTAACAAAATCCTCTTCAGAAGCAAATTGTTGATTTGAACATCCAATAAGTAAAATAAAAAAACCGAAAAATGTAATAATCTTTTTCATAAAATAGAGCACTCTCCCTTTTATTTTAATTTTTCTAGAAAAGAAAACTTTTTAGCGTTTTCAAGGTGCTGCAACGAAATATCTCGACAACTATCTCTATTGATATCGGCGGCTTGAACTTGGAAAAAACTTAGCATTTAAAAATCGAGTAGAGCAAATGCTTGTTCCAGCGTGTCAAAAAATCTAATCACAATACAGTTGAGATGTTAAAAACTTCATAACAAAAGACCTGGAAAAGAGGTCTGTGTAGTGATTTACTTTGAAACTATAATATTGTTTTTAGCTTTACTTTTGCGCAAAAATAAAACCCACCACACTAACAAAAACAAATACCCTGCAATTGTGAAAATAGACCAAATAGCACCCTTTTGCAATTGACTCATGAGTGTTCAAATTCATTCATTCCTTCTGCTCTTCCAAGACTATATATTAGAACGATCATTGGAAGGGTTACAGTGAACATAAGGGTTATAAAGGACAAAATCTTACCTTTCTTTTTCACAATACTATATATCGCAGTTCCTAATGTTGCTAAAAAAAATAAGTAATACAATATCCAAAACCGATTTGGAAGGGTTTCCCATTGCACTTGTTCCACTTCCTTCATTTTTATAATTTTATATAATTATTATAAACCATATTTTACCATAAAAAAAACTTAATTTGAACTTATGTCATAAAACAACAATCTTTTAGAAAACAGCCTATATTTTAAAAAAAAGACCGCAGTCAAACTCGAAATCCTCGAGTTTGACTGCGATCTGAGAAGCCATTTTAAGAGAAATACAGCAAAGGGGAGTTAGTTGAAAAACTATAGAGCTGCAGCCCCCTTAGGAAAGAAGTGCTCTGTCACTCGCCATTTTGGTGCCTCGTATTCTCTGAAACTCAGAGAGAAGGTCTTCAATTGAAAGCTTTGCTTTGTCTGCATCGTTTACTTCCAGAATGATTTGGCCCTTGTCCATCATAATCAGCCTGTTTCCTAGATCTAGTGCCTGCTGCATGTTATGGGTGACCATCATAGTAGTAAGATTGTATCTTTCCACAATTTCCTTCGTCAGTTTTGTAATGAGTGCTGCCCGGGAAGGATCCAGAGCTGCTGTATGCTCGTCCAAAAGCAAAATAGAGGGTTCTGTAAAAGTAGCCATCAGCAGTGACAGCGCCTGCCGCTCTCCCCCTGAAAGCAAACCTACTTTGGCTGTGAGCCGGTTCTCCAGCCCGAGATGAAGCGATTGCAGCACTTCCCGGAATAGCTCACGCCGTTTTTTTGTCACTCCTGGCCTTAATGTTCTTTTTTTGTTTCTCGAATAGGCAATTGCCAGGTTTTCCTCTATTGTCATAGTCGGTGCCGTTCCTGCCATTGGATCCTGAAAAACGCGCCCGATCAATTTAGAGCGGTTGTACTCGGTCATATACGTTACATCTCTGCCATCCAGGCTGACAATTCCGTGATCGGCTGCCATGACGCCTGAGATCACGTTCATCAAGGTTGACTTTCCTGCGCCGTTGCTTCCGATTACTGTAACAAAATCCCCTTCTTGCAATGTGAGATGAATATTGTCGAGGGCAATCTTTTCATCAGGAGTCCCCTCATTAAAGACCTTATGAATTTGATTTAAGTGCAGCATGCGCCTTACCTTCTCCCTCTGCCTGGACACTGGCCAGTGCCAGTCCCTCCAGTCTTTTCTTCGCCTTGCGTTTTTTCTCGCGATAGCCTTCAATCATTTTTGGCGCCGTTAATGCAAGAATGACAATGACAGCGGTGATCAGTTTCATATCTCCTGGTTTTAAAAATTCAACTCTCAATGCCATCGACACTACAATTCTGTAGATGATGGCACCCCCAATGACAGCAAGCGTTGTTCTTGCAATGGTTTTCGTTCCAAACAGCGCTTCTCCAATAATGACAGAAGCAAGTCCGATAATAATCATCCCAATCCCCATGCCAACATCAGCAAAGCCTCCCTGCTGGGCAATAAGGGCACCTGAAAAAGCCACCATAGCATTTGATAAACCCAGACCAAGAATAATCATGATATTTGTATTGGATGAAAAGCTCCTGATCATACGTTTGTTATCTCCGGTAGCCCGGATTGCAAGCCCTGTTTCAGTTTTTAGAAAAGCGTCCGTCAAAAACTTAATAACAAACGTGACCAGTATCATAAAAATCAAGATGCCCCAAGTGCTCGGAAGGCTGCCAGAAAGGCCGACAGCTCCCAGAATTCCATTGAAAAAAGCATCTATTCCTGTTGCTTCAAAAAAGCCGCTGACCGCTGTTAATGCCGTATCCGTATTCAGCAGGGGAACATTTGATTTCCCCATAATCCTGAGATTGATGGAATATAGTGCAATCATCATCAAAATTCCTGAAAGCAAAGCATTGACCTTTCCCGCTGTATGAATCAATCCAGTCAGGCATCCTGCTGCAAAACCAGCCACAAGCGCAATCATGGTTGCTGCAAAAGGGTTTGTACCGTTCACTATCAAAATTGCGGCAACAGCTGCTCCTGTAACAAAGCTGCCGTCCACCGTTAAATCAGGAAAATCAAGTATCCGAAACGAGAGGTAAACACCGAGAGCCATAATGGCATAAATGATTCCTGACTCAAATGCTCCAAATATTGCTGTAAACACCCGTAATCATCCTTTCAATCGTTCTTGTTCAGAACTGTTTTACTCCTCGTAGAACTCTCCGTCTTTGCCCCATTCTTCTTTCACTTCAACACCTTGCTTTTCAGCAGCTTTTTTATTGATCGTTAATGTTAAAGAATCCGGAAGCTCCACTGGAATATCGGATGGTTTACTTTCTCCTGAGAGGATTTTAGCGGCCATTAATCCGGATTGATAGCCAATGTCATAGTAGTTAAATCCGCTTGCAGCAACCGCACCGCGCTTCATAGAATCCAGCTCACCTACAAAAAGAGGGATTTTTTTGCTGTCAGCTACAGATATGACCGACTCCAGGGCTGATACAACTGTATTATCTGTTGGGACGTAGATGCTGTCAGCTCTTCCAGCCAAAGATTCTGCTGCCTGTTTTACTTCCGCAGAGGTTGAAACAGAAGCCTCCACAATCTTCGCTCCGTTTGCCTCAGCAAGCTTTTTGACTTCACTGACCTGCACTTCGGAGTTCTGTTCACCTGCGTTGTATATGACACCAATGCTTTTCGCTCCAATTTCCTGGGTGATAAAGTCAATGGTCTTTTTCGTAGCATCAGGATGGTTATCAGTTGTTCCAGTTACATTCCCTCCCGGCTGTTCAAATGACTGTACAAGTCCGGAGCCGACCGGATCTGTTACTGAAGTAAAAATAATCGGAATGTCCTTTGAAGCGTTAAGAGCAGCTACAGCACTGGGAGTCGCATTTGCAAAAATCAAATCCACTTTGTCCCCGACAAAATTGTTTGCGATTGTAGCAGTATTGTTCATGTCAGCCTGAGCATTCTGAAAATCAAATTTTACATTTTCGCCTTCCTTAAAGCCTTCATCTTCCAATGCCTTTTTAAATCCCTCAGTGGCGGCATCAAGTGATGGATGCTCAGCGAACTGAGTAAGACCGATTTTATATTGCTTTTCGCCCGATGCTCCTGAAGGTTGATCAGTGCCGCAGGCTGCCAGCAGAAGTGATCCTGCCAGAAGAATGGAAAGTGCCTTCATTTTCTTTTTCATCGTTATCCCCCTTAATAGATTAATAGTAAACCGGCTATCAATGGAAGAATAAAGAAACAGGAAGCTGCCGGGAATCACTTATGTAAGCGTTACCAAAAAGATATGATATATTATTATAACAACGTAAATATACCGTTATATTACCATCAGCCCAGAGAAGTGTCAATAATATTCGGAAAATTTAGTATGTTGAGAATTTAAACAAGTTTGTGTGGAGGTTTCTGCAGTAGAATGTATAGCGGTCACAAAAAATTTCGACATCTACCTGTGAAATCCTCCCGCTATTTGAAATGATGGGGATGGGAGAAATACATTTGCTTACGACTAAAGTGTACTGCAATAGAGGAAATGCTTACGGCTAGTGAATGTACATCCGCGGAAGATTTCCGGTTAAATGAAATTCGGGGCTCTTTTAAGCGGATACAAGGGTGCCGGTTATGTAGCTGAAGATCCTTCACTTACTCCGACTCAGCTCTCCAGCTCCCCCATCACCACCTCTACAGCAAATCTTCCGAAGCTCTTCTCAGCTGCTCGCGTGCCTCTTTCATCATTCTTTCGAGCAGCTCATGTACTGACGGAATATCTGTAATCAGACCGGAAACTTGCCCTCCATTCAAAAATCCATCCTGCTCGTTTCCTTCAAGAGCGCCTTTGCAATGATGATCTTCTGTCGTGAGTTCATTAAATTTATCCGCAGATATTCCGTTCTTTTCCGCTTGAAGCAGCTGCATGGAATACGGCGTGGTCATCAGCCTGCGGATTTTTCCTACAGACCTGCCGACAATGACCGTATCGTGATCCGTTGCAGCTAATACTCTTTCTTTGTAATAATCATGAAACGGTGCTTCCTGTGTCGCAACAAATCTTGTTCCCATTTGAACTCCCGAGGCACCAAGGGCCAGCATGCCGGCAAGTCCCCTTCCATCCCCTATCCCTCCTGCTGCAACTACCGGCAAAGAAACTGCCTCCATAATTTGCGGGATTAATGTTAACGTTGTTGTTTCCAAGCTGGAGTTTATCCCGGCCGCTTCATAGCCTTCAGCGATGATGATGTCAGCACCTGCCTCCTGTGCTTTTTTTGCTTGTTTGACCGACGCTACCACCGTTAATACCTGGAAGCCTGCTTCCTTGAGCATGGGCAGAAAAGGTGCGGGATTTCCCGCTGAAAGAGTAACGGCTGCCAGTTCATGCTTGACGGCAAGCTTCAACAATTCTACAGAGTATGGTGAAACACCTAAAGCTACATTTAATGAAAACGGCTTGTCTGTCTTTTGTTTTGTTTGTTCGATTATGCTTTCCACCTGAGCTGGAGTCATCGTTCCTGCTCCAATGGTGCCTAAACCCCCAGCCTCTGAAACGGCAGCAGTTAAGACCGCATTGCTGATATTCCCCATTCCCCCTTGAAGAATCGGGTATTTTATTTGAAGTACAGATAAAAGTTTATTCACAAAAATTCCCCCTCCGTAAAAATAATGTTATACTAATTTCAGAATATTTACAATTGCTAAAAAGGAGGATATTTATGCTGATTCCTTACGGAGACAAAAAACCTATCATACATGATACTGTTTTTGTAGCACCCGGCTCTTTTATTATTGGTGACGTAAATATAGGAGAACATTCCAGCATCTGGTTTAATGCCGTTCTGCGGGGTGATGAGGATTTAATTTCTATCGGTACACGCTGCAGTATTCAGGATAACGCTACCTGTCATCTTTACCAGGGTTTTCCTCTAACCATTGAAGATGAAGTCACAGTGGGGCATAATAGCATCCTTCATGGCTGCACCATTCGCAAAAGAAGCATCATTGGCATGGGGGCGACCATTCTGGACGGTGCAGAAATTGGGGAAGAATGCATTATTGGAGCCAACACGCTCATCCCGGCAGGCAAGGTCATTCCGCCTCGCTCGCTTGTCGTCGGATCTCCCGGTAAAATAGCCAGAAGTCTTATGGAAAAGGACTTACAACTAATTCAGCTGTCCATAGATACATATGTGGAAAAAGGGATGGAATATAAAGAGATGCTTTCTAATTAAAGAATAGTCCTTTCTCTGCAAACATTATTACTTTTTATACAAAAGGCTGTGTTAATTTTTCATGTTGATATTTATACTAAAAAAAGAGGAAATCCGAAAATTTAGGGTTTCCTCTATTATTAACCTACTTTTTATAAGGGTGATAAAATGAATGCTAATTCATTGATTGAATGGTCAAACAAACATATCTTAGGTTCGTACCCTGATGTCTCTTGAAAAATTTCAAGCAATTTGTAGGCATCATCACGTTTCTTCGTATTCTCGGCCATTTCAATCAACTCCACCACGCTATGGTCATTTTCTTTGGTTTTTGGTTCATACATACAACCTCGTCCACCTCTTCTTCTTAGTAAAAATGTAAGTGTGACTAATTGCTGTTTGAGATCGACTAGAAAGGATGATATGAAATGAAAACCTGCGCCTATTGTGGAAGTTCGGTTGAATCTATTGAAGATACATATACGAACTCATTCAAGCCATGAAAGAAGAAGCCGATGAGTTTTCGGAAACAGAAGCCTACGCCTTTAGTGATTATGAAAAAGTAACTCGGAAATGCTTTGTCCTTGAAAACACCATTCGTAATAGTATGGGATATTATCCTGTGAAGTTAACAGGGGGCTAAATTAAAATGTTGGCAGAACGAATAGAAGAGTCAGCTAAGAAAGATATGGTAATCCAGCTCAACCACTGAAATAATTGTAAATACGATTAGTATATTAACTTGTATTGATATGGTGGTTTTACCAACTAAAAACCCCTGAAAATCCTACTAGTTATCCCGGGGGTTAAAGAGTATAGACGTAACAGAAGCTCAATAGAGAACCTAAATAATTAATTCTTTGAGTTTACCTTGTGCAAAATTTTGAAAAGAAGTGTAGTTACAAAACATAATTGGAGAAATAAAAAGATGCCTACAACAAAAGCACTTTCGATATTCGTATCTAATATAACTCCAAATAAATATGCTAGCCCGTAAAAAACAGCGATCCCACCAATTACGTTTGCTATAAAAATGAAAATTGGATTATCTATGATGCTCAAACCCTTCTAAGGTAAATTTATCCCCATGTCTGTTCTCCAAGACGTATCAGCACTGGGGCCCTTTACGCTTATTATACCAGAACCAACAGAGATACTGCTTAGCCATTCTGGGGATTCAACATGCACTGATTTTTGAATCTAGGATCCCATTCCTTTTCTTCTGAACCCAAATATTTTGCAAATAATCGTTTTGCTAAGTCAAAGTTAAATGGTTCTAAGGTTGCTTTTCCTCTGAAACCTACATGTAATACCTTCCCTGTAGAAGGATCAAACTCAACAATACCGACGGCACATTTCGGATTTTTGTCTATTCTTATTGGAAAAGTATCTCCAGTAGTTCCTATAATCCAAAGGCATTTATCTTCCCAAAAAAACCACACCGGAGATTCCCTTGGTCCTTGGGATGAAGCCGCTGATAGATGAGGTTTTTTTAGGAATTCATCCAAATCAAAACTTCGTTTACCTTTTATAATCTCCATTTATACCACCTCTTTATTACAGATTAGCGCCCGATTGTTGAATAACAATTACTTTGATTTAAAGTATATAATTTCAGGATCTCCTTCATCTAAATTTTCAACTATACCACTCTCAATAAATCCGTTTGCATCAAATACCTTCTGCATACTAGAGTTAGAACGATTAGTAGAAGAAAATACCTTCGTAGTAGGAGATATACTCATCATATAATCGATCAGTAAGCTTGCATTTCCTTTTCGTCTCTTGGACGGTGACACAATAATTAGTGTTATAAAAGAGCATTCAAAGAAGTTAATATCGTAAATTAAAAACCCCTCAATATCATCTTCATTTTTTGAAATTATGCAATGTCCTAACTCAATAGCATTCTCAATATAGTCTCGTCTGCTCGTGTTGCCAATAACCTCACAGTCGACATTCATTATTTTGTCAAAATCTTCGATATTAGCCTTAACAGCAATCTTCATCTTACTTCCCCTTTTTTAAGCTTTCTAGCAATCTAAAATTATTTTAGGATCGCGCCAATTTAATTGAATAACTAAAATCTCTTTAAAAAGTATAGAGTTAGGTCATCATCGTTTTCACATTTTGAATAATTTTTTTCATGGGATTGTCCGACCGCTGTGTATAGTAAGCGTGCAGGGTCTTAAAAGCTGAGTTTTTGGCAACCAGAAGCATACAAACCCTAAACAACAGAGCCCTGAGCTTTTTCCGCCCTCTCTTCGAGATGGTCGTTTTCCCCTTGTGCTTACCGGAGGTATTCCCCTTCAGGCTCAAGCCTGCTAGCTTAATGAGTTGTCGGGGGTGATTGTATTCGCTTAGATCACAACCTCCGCAAAGAAACCAGCCACTGTATCTCTTCCAACACCTTTAACCGCCAACATTTGGGGGACCCCAGGAATCTGTTCAAGAAAACAGTCTATTTTGGTGTCTAGATCTTCAAATTCCTTCTGGATTAATTCATACTTGGCCAGAAGTGTTTTCAGCTCCATTTTTGCCATTTCGGAGCCTTGGCGAAGTCCGATAGACTGGCTCGCTGCCTGCCTTAATTCCCGAACTTTATATAGTCCCCGCTCCGTTTAACAGCTTTTCTTGAATGAGTAAGTAATTCTTCTTCTGTAAAATTTTTAA
This sequence comes from Metabacillus lacus, assembly GCF_009674805.1. Classification (GTDB taxonomy): domain Bacteria; phylum Bacillota; class Bacilli; order Bacillales; family Bacillaceae; genus Metabacillus_C; species Metabacillus_C lacus. The sequence goes on from NZ_WKKI01000008.1 coordinate 30,208, forward strand.
TCTCATGCGGTTTGCATAAAGCCTTAAGAATTGTAAGGCAGCCTTTCCTTCCCATTCCTTGAATACCTTAAGGAACTTGGGGAAATACCGGTCAATCCAGTTGTGAACCTGACCTTGGACCGTTTGAAGGTCCTCGGTTAAGAGATTGCGTATTTTCTTTGCCACACGGAGTTCGGCATAAACACCTTGCGGTATGGTAGGTTCGGCGTATCTCCCGTCCTTGACCAACTGGGCGATTACTTTGGCATCCTTCACATCATTTTTAGTTGGGGAATTATCATCCAACCCCTTGCTTTTCTTGACGTGCATAGGATTTACAGCTACAAACTTAATCTCGTTTTCTTTTAAAAAGTGTGCCAGGTTGAACCAATAATGACCAGTAGGTTCCACACCGACAATCACTTTCTCCATACTCTGGTTTTAACAAAGTTCCATAAGCATCTATTCTGTAAACAAATTAAGCATCATAGCATTTGCGAGAGGGATAATCCATCCAAGCTTATAAGCATTCTTTCGACTGTTGTTCGCTAAAAAAGCTTTTAAAACACAAAAAAAGCGTATCAACAAGATGTTGCATTGGTACGCTTTTTCTAGGTTACAGACGATATCAGAGAATATAAGGATGATTCATCATATCGTAGTCAGTATCCTTCTTTTCAATTTCATTTCCTTCCTGAAATACCTCTTCAAAAAAGCGTGATGCCGGCTCAGCAAGTGCTTTATAATACTCGCTGAACAGGGACGCTGCATGGCCGCCAAGCCACTTTTCGGGGAGAAGCTCTTCCGGCAGCCCGGGATCTGAAAAGAGAAATTTACGGTATTCATGAACAAGCTTGGTTCGTTCAACAAAGCATTCTGCTTCCGACATATTTCCCTTTTGAATTTTGTTTTTATCAATAATGTATTTTTGGCTGTATGTACTGATAAATTCTTCATACTTGGTGTTAATCTCCTGCAGGTCCCAGCTTTTTTCCACAAGACGCCTGTTTTCATTCGGACCCTTGTATTCTGCTGAAAAAAAGTCAACATAGTCATGTATGCCGTACTTTTCTATGAGATCATGCACCTGCTTTTCGAGATTATTCGGAGACACCCAGAAACTGTTGGACATACTGCCAAAGCCGCTCCAGATTAATTCTTTTCGAAGCTCATCCCGGATGCTGCGGATGTCTTCCGGAATTGTATACATTAAGATTCTCCACTTGCCGTCCCATTCCTCTGGCTTTAGCTTAAAGATTCTTTTTCCAGCCTCATCTATGCGTTTTTGACCTCTTTCAGTTAAAGAATAATAGCTTTTATTTCCTATCTTTTCAGCCTGGACCCACTCCTGCTTATTCATTCTGGAGATTGCCGCCCTGACAGACTGATCATTATGGCCAAACTCATTTAACAGCTTAATCAGGCTGCCGATCCAAATGCTGCTTCCGTAATGGGAAATATAATCACCGTACAGCGTAAAAATCATTGATCTAGTATTCAAGCTGCTGTCATCCTCAATTATTATTCAACGGAAAAAAACCGTTATAACATATATTATCAGTATGTTTATTATTTTGCAAAAACAAGCGCTTTCAAACTTTCTTTCTATTTCTCTTTTTTGTACCGTTGTATCTTGCTAAAAGCAGACTATACTTACTCTTCTACTCTTTCAACGATGGTGGCAATGCCCTGGCCGACTCCCACACACATGGCGGCTAGGCCGATTTTAGACTTTCTTCTTTTCATTTCATGCAGAAGGGAGGTCAGTATCCGTGCCCCGCTTGCACCAAGCGGATGCCCAAAAGCAATCGCTCCTCCATTCACATTCACCTTATCGCCAGGCACATTCAACTGATTGATGCAGGCGAGTGCCTGTGCTGCAAAAGCTTCATTCAATTCAATCAAATCTACATCTGAAAGTGTCAGTTCCGCTCTTTTCAGGGCCTTCTCCACGGCATCAACCGGGCCTATTCCCATCAGTGACGGCTCCACGCCTCCAACAGCTGATACCCTGTAAGCGGCCATAGGCAGAAGGCCCAGCTGTTCCGCCTTGTTCCTGCTCATCATTAACAGAGCTGCTGCACCGTCATTTACGCCCGAAGCATTGCCCGCTGTAACAGTTCCCCCTTCAAACAATGGTTGAAGCTTTTCCAGCTTTTCTACCGTTGTTCCCTGGCGCGGATGTTCGTCTTGCGTAACAGTCAACTCATTTCCTTTTCGGTCCTGATAGGAGACAGGAATGATTTCATCAGAAAACACTCCGTTCCTCACTGCATTTTCTGCCCGCTGCTGGCTCTCTGCTGCAAAAGCGTCCTGTTCCTTGCGGCTGATAGCATACAGCTTCGCAACGTTTTCGGCTGTTAGCGGCATAGAATCTGTTCCGTACTGCTCTTGCAGCCTGCTGTTAACAAACCGCCAGCCGATGGTTGTATCAAACACTTCCATATTGCCTCTTGGAAATTCTGCAGAAGGCTTTGCCATCACAAATGGAGCCCTTGTCATGCTTTCTGTGCCGCCGGCTATGAAAATCTCCCCTTCTCCAGCCATTATGGCCCTGGCACAGTAATTCACCGCATCAAGTCCTGAACCGCAGAGCCTGTTAATGGTCGTACCAGCTGCTGACACGGGCAGACCTGCCAAAAGGGCGGACATTCTTGCTACATTTCTGTTATCTTCTCCTGCACCATTTGCATTTCCAAAAACTACTTCTTCTATGTCATGAACATTGCACTGAGGATTTCTTTCTATCAGTGCTTTTATGACAATGGCACCAAGATCATCAGGACGGATGTGTTTCAGAGCTCCGTTATAACGCCCGATTGGTGTACGGACGGCATCAATAATAACTGCTTCTACCATGTTCTTTCCCCCTATTGTTTGACAGGCTGCTGATATTCGTACACGCCGCGCCCCGTTTTTCTTCCTAATCTGCCCGCTTTTACATACTGCTCCAACAGAGGGGCCGGACGGTATTTTTCACCCAGTTTTTCGTGAAGATATCTTAAGTTGTTCAACCTTGTATCAAGGCCGACAAGGTCACCAAGCTCAAACGGTCCCATCGGATAATTCAAACCAAGCTTAATGGCTTTGTCAATTTCTTCTGCTGTTCCTACACCCTCCTGAAGCATGTAAAATGCTTCATTTCCAACCAGTGCGCTGATTCTGCTTGTAACAAAGCCTGGGAATTCATTGATCGTCACTGTTTCCTTCCCCATTGCAGCGGCTGCTGAGCGCACTGCCGCCGCAGTCTCGTCACTGGTATCAAGTCCTTTTACTACTTCAATGAGCGGCATTTTATGAACAGGATTAAAGAAGTGCATTGCAATCACCTTGTCCGGCCTTTTTGTAAAAGAACCGATTTCCGTAGGGCTCATGGTGGAAGTGTTTGTCGCGAGTATACAGTGACTGGCCGCATGCTGATCAACAACCTCAAAAATGGATTTTTTTATCGAAAGTACTTCCGGTACAGCCTCAATAATAAGATCTGCATTCTTCACGTTTTCTGCAAGAAAGTTTGAATAGGAGAGAGCACTTTTCGCTGTCAGCATCTTTTCACGGGACAGCTTGCCGCGCTCAATGCTTACTTCAAATAACCTGTCAATTTCCTGCTCCGCCTTATGCAGCTGCTTTTCATCTATATCTACTAAAACAGTCTGAAATCCGCCCGTACAGCTGACATATGCAATGCCTCTGCCCATTACACCAGATCCGATCACAACGACTTTTTTCATCTTCACTTTCCTCCTGTTTATTTAACCTCCCCACTTAACCAAGTTGGGTATGGGGGTTTTATGGTAGATCACGATAAAAAAGCAGGCACCTGATCAGGTGCCCGCTTCAGCTGCTACAGATTAAACGGGTTGAGCGGGCGGCTGCCATAGTAAGAAACAATACTCTTTGTTTCCGTATACAAATCCAGCGTTTCAATGCACAGCTCTCTGCCGAAGCCTGATTGTTTGTACCCTCCAAAAGGTGTGCCTGGGAACGCAGAAAATGGACAGTTTACCATCACAATGCCAGCTTGTATCAGCTTGGAGACACGTGTTGCGCGTGCATAATCCTTCGTCCATACTGCTGAACCCAGACCATAATCACTATTATTCGCCAGCTGAACAGCCTCTTTTTCATCCTTAAATTTCATCACAACTGCAACCGGGCCGAATATTTCCTCGCGCACCGCTTTCATACCATGATTCACTTCTGCAAGTATCGTCGGCTCATACCAGTGGCCGTTCTCAAAACCTTCTACAGAAGCTCTTTTTCCTCCGGTTAAGACCCTAGCTCCGTCTTCCTTTGCCGATTGAACGTAGCTGTCAATGACCTGGAGCTGTTCCCTGCTGATGACAGCTCCAATATGGGTGTTTTTATCAGCAGGATTTCCAAGCTGCAGCCTTTTTGTTTTTGCAACAAACTTTTCCATAAACTCTTCATAAATATCCTCATGCACATATAATCTTGAGCGGGCTTCACAGGACTGGCCTGTATTATAAAAGATGCCAAAAAGTGAACCGTCTACTGCAGCATCAATATCGGCATCTTCAAAAATGATGCTGGGAGATTTGCCTCCGAGTTCCAATGTGACTCTTTTCAATGTTTGCGATGCTCTCGACATAATGTCTTTGCCAATTGGCGTGGAGCCTGTAAAAGCTACCTTGTCGACTTTCTCATGTTCTACCAGATAGTTACCTACTTCCGAACCGGAACCCGGAATAATATTTACGACTCCTTCCGGCACGCCTGCTTCTATACAGATTTCCCCAAGAACAATCGCTGTTAATGGGGTCAAAGATGCCGGCTTCACAATAACGGAGCAGCCCGCAGCTATAGCCGGAGCAATTTTCCAGGCTGCCATCATAAGCGGGTAGTTCCATGGAATAATTTGTGCACAAACGCCAACCGGCTCCTTCTCCGTTATGTTTTGAAAGCTGCCCGGGACGCTGTTGACAGCTCCACGGTGGCTGACAAGAGCACCTGCATAAAATTCAAAATCCTCTATTGCCTGCATCACTTGTCCCTGTGCTGCAGAAAGCGATTTTCCAGTATCCAGAATCTCCAGTTCCACCAGTTCATTGAATCTTGCTCTCATAATTGCTGCAATTTTATTTAAGGTTCTGGACCGCTTGTTCACAGGAAACTTTCTCCACTTACCTTGATCAAACGCTTGTCTCGCAGCCTGTACAGCAAGCTCTGCGTCTTTCTTTGAAGCCTTTGCTACTTCTGCGGCTGCCTCTCCGGTAGCCGGATTGTAGACAGTATACGTTTCTCCGCTTTCGCTTTCCTGTCTGACACCATTAATGATCAGCTGATATTTATCCCTTTTTACTTGAAGAGTTTCAAAAGTCGTTTCTTTCACTGTAGCCATGCTTTCATCTCCTCTGTTGGTTTTTGCAGATTTATTTTCCGGTAAATAGAGGCTTTCTCTTTTCAATAAAAGACTGTACTCCTTCACGGTGGTCATCTGTTTTGCCTGCAATTCTCTGAGCCTGGGCATCTCTTTCCAAAAACTCCTGATAGGTGGATGACCAGCTTGCTCTCAAATTCCTCTTGATCAGGCCGACTGCTTTTGTAGGCAGTTTTGCCAGTCTGTCTGCAAACAGAGAAACATCCTCTTCCCAGCTTTCATGAGAATACACTTCTGTTACCAAACCTACATTCAGAGCCTTTTCAGCCGAAACTTTTTCTCCAAACACGGCAAGCTCGAGTGCTTTTGCATGACCAATGATTCTTGGGAGAAAGTATAGATTCCCTGCGTCAGGGACGAGCCCGACATGGATAAATGCCTCAACAAAACTGGCTTTTTCCGAAGCTACCCTAAAGTCGCAGGAAAGTGCCAGGCTCATGCCTGCCCCTGCTGCGACGCCATTCACAGCAGCAACGATTGGTTTCTCGCAGCGTTCAATTTCAAGCAGCATCGGATTGTACCTGCTTCGGAGCACTTCACCGTGATCCATGTTCTCCGATACTCCTCCAAGGTCCTCTCCTGAACAAAAAGCTTTTCCCGCTCCTGTTACCACGAGTACCCTGACACTGTCGTCACGGGAAGCAGCTTTTACAGCGGAGCCAAGATCCTTGTTCAGCTGTTCTGTAAAAGCATTGTAAGTTTCAGGTCTGTTCAGCGTAATATAGGCCGTGGCATTCCGAACTTCATACAGGACTGTTTCATACAAAACTATGTACCTCCTTATCTGCCTTTAAAATGCGGCACTCTCTTTTCTTTAAAAGCCGCCATGCCTTCTTTCTGATCCTCGGAGGAGAAAAGCAGATAGAAGTTTTTTCGTTCGAACTGCATTCCCTCATACAGGGAATGATCTACGGCTTTCAGCACGGATTCCTTGATTAGCCGGACTGCAAGCGGCGCTTGTTTGCCGAGCGCGGCAGCAAATTTCATTGTTTCCTCCATCAGCACTTCATCTGCAAATACCTCATTGACGATCCCATATTTGTGCGCTTCTTGTGCGCTGATTCTTTTTCCGGTCATCAGCCATTCCATTGCCTTTGTTTTGCCAAGCAGCTTGGTAAGCCGCTGTGTACCGCCTGCACCCGGCATGATTCCGAGCTGAACCTCGGGAAAACCGAATGAAGCTGTTTCTGCAGCAAACAGCATGTCACAGCATAGGGCGAGCTCGAATGCTCCGCCAAGCGCAAAACCGTGAACTGCCCCAATGACCGGTTTTTTTATGCATGCCAGCCGGTCCCAATCTGTAAATTGATTCATCATTTCCAGGGAAACGGTATCCTCATGCATCATTTCGTCTATATCTGCACCTGCTGCAAACGCCCTTCCGCGTCCTGTTAATACGATGACTCTTACCCCTTCATCTGCATCAAAATGCTCCATTGCATGGAGGATTTCTCCCACCATCTGTCTGTTAAGCGCGTTCAGCACGCGGGGCCGGTTCAGTTCAATGGAACCGACTCCCTCAGCCTCAGATACTACAATGCACTGATACTCTCTACTCATCAACTTCTTCACCGATCATCAGCGTAATGAGGTCACCGGCAAATTTCATTGCATCCTTTCCAGAAGCTTTGCCTTCATCCGTTTTCATGGCTGCTTTTAAAGCGTCATGGCTGTCGTAGTACATCTCGCACATAAGATAGTACTTTCCTTCGCCGCCCATCGGACTTCCTGTAATCCTGGTCACTTCCATTTTTCTCAATCCTGGAATTTTAGCCGTAAGAGGTCCGTGTGTTTCAAAATAATGCTGATCAAACGCCTCCTTGTTTTCAGGATGCTTATATAGTGCAATCATTTTTACCATTTTTCTCTCTCCTTTTTCATTTTTATTCTGTCACGGATGATGTCCGTGGGACAGTTGGAAATGGATTCTACTACATGAGGGTGGAGATCGGTTTCATTGCCTCAAAGGGATTTCGGCAGCTTTTGCAATATAGGATGCTTCTGCATGCCGTTGGTCCGAATAAGTTCTCCATTGTCGTATAGGTTGATCCACAGTAAGGGCAGTCTGCCTGCCACTCTCCTGTCTCAGTCATATGCCTTGGCGGAGGTGCAATGCCAAATTCCTTTAACCTGGCTCTTCCTGTATCGGTTACTCTGTCAGAAGTCCAAGGCGGGTGAAAAATAAACAGTACCTCCGCGGGGGGTGCTCCCTCCACCTTCATTAAAGCGAGCTCAACATTTTTTTTTATAATATCCAGCGCCGGACAGCCCATAAAAGTTGGCAGCAGTTTGATCACCGCTCTATCTTCTCTCAGCTCAAACTCCTCCAGCATGCCCAGTTCAATAATTGAAATACTGTCAATTTCCGGGTCTTTGACAGAATGAAGAGCGATCAGCATTCTTTCTTTTAACGTCACTATTCATCATTCCTTTACCAGCTCGCGGACCGATCCAGGCGGTAAACTTCGCTGAGCGTATTCAGAGCTGTTTGAAGATCTTCTGTATGCTCGCCGTTTCTACCATCTCCTGACATCATCAAGAATTGAGAAGGCATATTGTACTGCAGCTCCTGAAAAACAGGCTTCATCATCGTGATCCAGGCGCTTTTAAGCCCTTCCTCCCCTGAAATCAGCCCCAGGCTGTTCATGATCTCTCCCTTTTCTCCAAGAGAGAAAATTCCCCCGAGCTCCTGGAAGACTTCTTCCGCAGCTTTTTCCATTCTCTTTCTTGCTTCTCCTCCTGCTTTCATCAACTGTGAAAACCATGTTTTCCAATGCAGCAAATGGTAAAACAGTTCCATATTTACTTTTACGGCTGCTTCCGAAAGCGGCTGATAAGAGCTGGATTTGAGGCTGTCTATTTTGACCTTCTTTCCTGCTGTGTAAAAATAGTTCCTGACTACGGTAAAAGCCCAATCATATTGCGGCTCAATCAAATAGGTGCCGGGTCCGTTCACTTTTTCAAGCAAAATAGCATTCTTTCTTTCTTCTGCCGGCCTGGCGTGTGCAAGGGTATCCGCGCTTCCCTCACCCAGTTCCTCCAAAAGTCCGTAAAACATGGCGGCGTGACCCATCGTGTCCTGGCTGATGGAAGAAAACGCAACATCTTCTTCAATATGCGGCGCCAGCCCCAGCCACTCTGACCCCCGGTATGACAGAATAAAGTCGTCATCCGCCAATTGAAAGAGAAGCTGTGCTGCTGCGCTGCGGAAATGTTCATCAATCAAAGCATCTTGTAAAGATTTCTTCATGATTCCTGCTTCCCTCCCCATGACAGAATCTCTTTTTCATCCAGCATCTCCTGTTCATAGTGCCGCCACTTTTTCTTCAAGTATCCATAGCCCTTTGTGTTGCGGTAGTCTTTGTTATCCAGCCTTTGCAGAGACTGCCTTTCTTCCCTATCCATCTTTCGAATATCGCTGCGCTTTACAACCCAAATATCCGCAACAGGCTCGCGTCTCATAAAATTCTCCTGCGCCATCACCAGAGCGAGCTCATGATTAGGAGCCAGCAGCGAAAATTGATATTGCAAAGGCGAAGTATCACTTCGTTTGCTGAAAACCTCAAATTCCTGGTAAAAGCCTTTGCCCGTCATATTCTCTCTCCCTTCAGCCAATGCCCTCTGCCGTGTTTTCGCCGCTTAATGCATCTATAACCCATTTGTTAGATTGATAGGATATCTCACGCAGCCTCAGTCTCTCCTTTGATTTGGGTCCATTGTTTTTGATGATCTGCCTAAACTGGCTCCAGTCCGGCTGCCTGTATTCCCACTCTCCGCTTTCCTTATCAAAGTGCATTGTATTGTCCGGAACCGTCAAGCCAAGGGATAGCACTCTTGGTATATACTTTGAAAAAAAGTCCTGCCTCAGTTCTTCATTGTTTTTGGTCCGGATTTTATACTTCATTGTGATATCCTGCTTGGAGGTTCCCGTTGCAGCAGCATCCTTTGGGCCAAAGAACATCAGCAGCGCTTCCCACCAGCGGTCAATCGAGTCCTGTATCATCACCTTTTGCTCCCGTGTGCCTTCTGCGAGAGCCATGATGATTGCTTCACCATGCTGAGCATGAAAGACTTCTTCCGCGCAAATTCTTTTAAGGGCTCTTGCATAAGGTCCATAAGAGGCTTGAAGCATATTTGTCTGCGTCATAATGGCAGCCCCATCCACAAGCCAGCCAATCAGCCCGGCATCTCCCCATGATTTGGCTTCCATATGGAAAACATTATGAAACTTTAAATCTCCTGACAGCAGATCCTCAATAAGATTCTCACGGGTTTTCCCAAGCGGCTTCATTAAATCTTCCGTTACCCTGAGAAGAAGCTGTCCATGCCCCATTTCATCCTGTACTTTAGCCATAATGCCCAGTTTCCTTTTCAGCGTAGGAGCCTTTGGAACCCATTCTTTTTCAGGCAGCGCCCCCATAATCTCGCTGATTGCGTGCATGGATATCAATTTAATCAATGTCATTCTGTATTCATCAGGCATCCAGTCATCAGCCTCAATTTTCTCGCCCGCTTCAATTCTTTCCATAAAGCGCTGGAGCTTGGCTTCCTCTGAGTTGCTGTTTGAAAGGGAATGTTCCATCTCATATTTCCTCCCTACAGTGTTAATTCTTCTTTCGTTTTATCCAGAATTCTGACAGCTTTTCCTTCAGACCTCGGAATTGTTTTTGGTTTGTGCACTTTTACTTCAACAGAAATCAGGCATTGGCTTTTCAGATCCGACCCCACTCTCTGCTGCAGCAGAGCAGAGGAATCAGCGTGGAGAATTTCGCCGATACCCTTAAAATACGCTTCTGTCATTTCCACATGAATTTCCAGGACTTTAAGGGACCTTTTTTTCAGAATCTGAATTTGATAGTGGGGGCTGAGCTCCGGATTCTGCAGCAGACAGTGCTCAATTTGAGAAGGAAACACATTGACGCCGTTAATAATCAGCATGTCATCCAATCGGCCCTTCACTCTTGACATCCTGCTGGTTGTTCTTCCGCAAAGGCATTTTTCCCTTGTGATGGAAGCAATGTCCCCCGTCCGGTAGCGGATGACAGGAAAACCTTCTTTCGTAAGGCTGGTAAAAACCAGTTCTCCGTCCTGTCCATCTGGTACAGGTTTGAGGGTTTTCGGATGTATGACTTCTGCATAAAAATGGTCTTCTGCAAGATGAAGTCCGTCTTGAGCTTCATGGCATTCATTTGCCACGCCTGGTCCAATCACTTCACTCAGCCCATAAATATCGCATGCTTTGATCCCGAACTTATCTTGAAGCGTCTTTCTCATTTCCTCAGACCATGGTTCAGCTCCAAAAATGCCATATTTTAAAGAAGTTTCTCGCGGATTCAGCCCCATTTCCTCCATACATTCAGCAATGGTCAGAACGTAGGAAGGAGTGCCGCATATGATCTCTGGTTTGAAATCAGAAATCAGCATGACCTGCCGCCGGGTATTTCCCCCTGAAACAGGAACAGTCAGCATTCCAAGCTTTTCGCTGCCGTAATGAATGCCTAATCCCCCAGTAAACAAACCATAGCCGTAAGCATTGTGCAGCATGTTTCCGGGCTCTCCCCCTGAAAGTGCTATTGCGCGTGCTGCAAGCTCGCTCCAAGTTTCTATGTCCTTTTTTGTATAACCTGCCACTGTCGGTTTACCGCTTGTTCCTGAGGAAGCATGAATTCTAGCCAGTTCACTTTTAGGCACTGCAAGCATGCCAAAAGGATAAGAATCCCGCAGGTTCTGTTTCGTGGTAAAAGGAAGCGCTTCCAAATCTTTTAAACTTTCAAATCCCTTTACTTCTGTTCTTAGCTCAACCCATTTATTTCTGTAAAAGGGCACACGTGCTGCTGTATAAGACAGGGTGAGTTTAAGGCGCTGAAGCTGCAGTATTTCAATTTCCTCGCGGCTTTGTGTTTCAAAGCTGTGGAGAATCACCTCTCCACCCCCTAATCCTTATTTATATAACGTATATTATTCGTTACATACTATAAGTGTTATACTAATGTAAATCTAAGATAACCCTTTATGTGGAAAAAGTCAATTATTTTTCAGAAAATTTAAATATAATTTGTGGATAGCGGACATGTGGAGGTTCTTTGTGGAAGTAATCTGCGGGGATCTTCCTTTAAAGTGAGGATGCTGGCTGACCTCACTATTTTTCTGTGGGATGAAATTGGATCAGCCAGCAATTCAGCTAGTAAAACTTGCTGCAATGAATTTCACTTCTTCAATGCACTCCTATAAGCATGAAAACGGCTGCTAAACTGCCAATCAGCAATAAAGTTAACCCTAAATAGAGAAGTAATCTCCCATAACGCACTAGTGATAGAATGTTAACAAAGAGAAAATATAGCATGGCAAAAGATAAGATAAACAGGGAAAACTCCCAGGCCTCTTCACTCTTTAGCATCGCCTCAGAATTAATATATAACTCCAGCTGCTGATTCAAAGAGATCGGAGCAGTGATTGTACTGAGAATGATTATAGGCACAAAAATGATTCCCAATATATTCAACAGCCTTCTGACCGACATATCTTTTTTGGGAGATGTGATAGCTGCAGGCTGAATTGGCTCGTTACGTTGATATTTTACTTCCATGTCATTCCTCCTCTTGAGTGTGTATACGCTTTTCCGCTTTTAAAGTTTCATTTACTAATTTCTATATAAAATTTACGTTATCTTTTCTTTATTGCTATTCAGTCTGCAGAAGCAATCTTTTCCCCCAATCAAAAAATGATACATTCTATGAAGAAATACACCTGAAGTAATGATCCTTAATGTCCAAGCAATTCTTTACACCTCACCATATGATAGAGCGAACCTCTTTACAAGAGGAACTCCACTATCTTAAAAGGAAGTGAAAGAATTGGCATTTTTATCAACCGGGCCTATTGAAAACAGTCCAGTCAGCGGAGTAAGGCCCAGCCAAACGCTAACAGTAAAGTTTGTCAATAATAGTACTGTCTCCTCTTCATCCGTTCTAATAGAGGGTTATGTATTAAATGGAACCCGAACACTTTATGTACTAGAACTTTTAGCACTTTCTCCTAACCAGGTTGTCACAAGAAATTATTTTGCCAATTTAAATGCATTTGAGTTTCAATTCACAGTAAGCGGAGCAGCTGAGAATGAAACTGAAATCTCTGTATGGGGAAGGAACGCCGCAGGACAGTTGGTCGCAGCACACAGGTTAGTATCTGATGAATTACTGGGTACTGATGCTGGTGCTACCGGCGCTACTGGAGTGACTGGTCCTACTGGAGCGACTGGTCCTACTGGAGCGACTGGTCCTACTGGAGCGACTGGGTCTGCTGGAGCAACTGGCGTTACGGGACCTACTGGCGAGACTGGAGCAACAGGCGCTACGGGACCTACTGGCGAGACTGGAGCAACAGGCGCTACGGGACCTACCGGCGATACTGGAGCAACAGGCGCGAGGGGACCTACTGGCGATACTGGAGCAACAGGCGCTACGGGACCTATAGGCGATACTGGAGCAACAGGCGCTACTGGACCTACCGGCGAGACTGGAGCAACAGGCGCTACTGGACCTACTGGCGATACTGGAGCAACAGGCGCTAATGGACCTACCGGCGAGACTGGAGCAACAGGCACTACTGGACCTACCGGCGAGACTGGAGCAACAGGCGCTACTGGACCTACCGGCGAGACTGGGCCAACCGGCGAGACTGGACCTACCGGGCCTACTGGACCTACAGGTTTTACTGGACCTACTGGCGACACAGGACCAACAGGCGTTACTGGACCTACTGGCGACACTGGGCCTACCGGGCCTACTGGACCTACAGGTTTCACTGGACCTACTGGCGACACAGGACCAACCGGCGTGACCGGACCTACTGGCCCCGGCATCTTTGAGTGGGGACAAGAGACCATATTTTGGGCAGATTCTAAGGCACCTGGACCTGGCACAGGGACACCAGAGGATCCATTTAATTCACTGCAGGCTGCCATAACTGCTGCAACTTCGAGCTCATATGCCGTACAGTTTGGAATGAGAGCACGACTGATTATCCTGATTGCGGCTGACTCCGCCTTTGATGAGGACATTGTGATTCCTCCAGCAAGACACGTTCAGCTGCTAGGTCTAGGACCATGGGAACTGGGTAATTCGCAGGGAGTTAATTTTTCTTCCACCGTTCCGAGAAATGTGACGATTCAGACCAACCCTGCTTTGGAGGACTCTTACACTTCACAAGGGCCTCAGTTTGTAGCAAGGCCCGTAACCGTTATAGGGACATTTGACAATGGTACTTCCGTAAGCACCCATACGAATTATACAAATGGTGCCATCATCAGTGGAAATATCTCGTTTGAAAATGTAGCTGTGGGAGATCCATTTACAACAATTGAATTTCAGCTGCATAATGCTAATGTAGTGGGAAGCATCTTACAGGCAGGCCACCAAGGGCAGTTAAATACGTATATTTATAACTCGCGAATCAATAGTGCCACTCACACTGGATTAAGAATTCAGCGCATGATTGACAGCCGATCTGATGGCACTATAACAGGAGCAGTTTACAGCGAAATTTCAAACTCTTTTATTAATGGAAGCGTAAATCTCAATGCAACTTTCGATGTACCGCCAAGAGGCATTTTCAGTACTCAGTTCGGTGCAATTCAATGGAACGGCAGCCTGGTGCTTGACACATCTTCCAATTATTATTTTGTGACTAATGGAGCAACCCTCGTTACTGGAACGAAAACAATTTTATTCAGTATTGCTTAAAAAAAAAGAGTTAGCAAAAGTAATAAGCTAGGATGCTTAACTTGTGCACATGCTATATAAAATCCCTTTCACCCGCAAATATAAAACAGCTTGGGACATTGTATACCTAAGCTGTTTTTTTATCATCTCATTACTTTTATATCTCCTTATCTCCGCCATTCAATGACATCTCTTCCAACAGCTGTATGATTCTATCATTCTGTTCTATCATTCTCTTGTTTTGAGTATTAAATTTTGAAAAGTCAAAAGAAAAAATTAATAAAAAGATTACTAAAATAAAACTCATTTCTTCATTGCTCCCTTCTATTCAAATAGTCTAAGATCTCATACAGTTCTTCCACTACGATTTGTGCTTTGCATTCTCCCCAAAAAGCGTCTCTCTTCCAGACACCTGTCATTCCGGCTGATTCGGCAGCTCTTACATCATTAACTGGATGGTCTCCCACGAATAAGCACTGATGTGGTTCTACTTCAAGATACGTAGCCGCTAAGTGAAAGATTTCCTGATTCGGCTTTCTCATGCCGACCGTTTCTGAAACCAGAATACTATCAAAAAAGCCTTCTATTCCCAAAGCCTTTATATTGGCCAATTGAAACCCGCTTTTCCCGTTTGTGATTACCCCGAGCTTCATTCCCATTTGCCTCAGCTTTTGAAGAGTTTCAAATAGCCTTGGAAAAGCTATGCAGAATCTTGGAAAGTTTTCTAGATAATCCTGTAGAAGCTCTTCAGCAGAAAGCCCCTGTATATTCCATTCCTCAATCAGCTTTTGATAGACTATATCCTTCCAGACATAACCCCTGTCATCAAGGATGGTGAATGTATCTAAAAACATCTTTTCGGGAATATGTTTGAACTCTGTAATCCTGCTGTGCTGATTTTTTAAAAAAGCCTGCAGAGTAGTATGCCGGTCAAGCATGGTCCCATCAAGATCAAACAATACAGCTTTTATCAAAGAAGTTCCCCCCTTTTCCTTATTCAAAGTGTACCATTTTTATCCATCGAAATTGCTTAATAAAAAAAAGGCCGGAGCGGCCTCTTTCTATCCCTTGTATTTTTCATCTCCCTTAGCTCCCCACCAAAACAGCAGGACAACTGCAAGGATGACTACAACAAATGGCGCAACCATGATCAGCCAGAAGTTTATGTCCATTGAATTCCCTCCTTATTTTCCCTGTACATATTTATTGTTGAATAAAAACAGCCTCATCAGCAGATACAGTGATGGAATCAGCATCAACAGCCCTCCTATAAAGGCTGTTACCAATGCTGTTGCCATCGCAGGATTGGTAAAACTGCTGTAGATTGTCAGGTATGGATACAGTATGTAGGGAAGGTGGGTTGCACCATATCCAAAAAACGCCGCTGCAAACTGCAGCATGACCAGAATAAAAGCAGTTCCGAGGTTTTTTCTTTTCCATAAAAGATAAACTGCTCCGCAGAAGAACAGAAATGACAGGATAAAGATCCAGGCCATGCTTAGCATGTTTTGAAAATGCACAGGGTTATGCCTGCTCAGCGCAAAGAATACGAGAAAGCTTGCCAGAATTGTCGGCAGGCTCCACGTAAGGGCATACTTTCTGACAAGCTCAAATGCAGGTTCATCTTTTGCAGATTTTGCATAGTAAGACAAAAAGAAAGAAGAAATGTACAGAACGCTCACAATCGCCAGCACAACAACCGACCACGAGTACGGACTCGTCAACAAAGCATTGTAATCAATCAGCACCTGTTCATTTTCAACTGTGATAAAACCTCCTTCTGAGAGGGTTAGCACGACTGACAGTGACGCAGGTATAAACAGGCCTGTCATGCCATAGAGAAATTGAAAAAAAGTTGTCTGCTTTGCTCCATAATGATGGAACGCGTAATACGCTCCGCGGATTGCAAGCAATATGGTTGCAATGCTTCCCGGTACCAGCAGGGCTGTCCCATAATAGAATGCAGTGTCCGGAAAAAAGCCCACAATCCCTATAAAGAAGAATACCAGGAAAACATTGGTGACCTCCCAGACGGGCGACAAATACCGGTCAATGACCTTGCTGATGACATGATCCTTTTTGGTCAATTTTGCGTAAAAATTATAGAAGCCTGCTCCGAAATCAATTGAGCCAACTATTATATAGCCGTACAGAAAAATCCAAAGGACTGTAATTCCCACTAATTCATAGCTCATCTCATCCCTCCTATTCTATTCCCCGGTCGCGCAGTTCTCTTTCAACAGGATTGGATTTGAACATTTTTCTGATAACGATTACACTCGTCACGGTAAGGAGAATGTATAATGCAGCAAATACCCACAGCATGGTATCTACATGAGCTGCTGTTGTTGCACCTTCTTCCGTTCTCATCAATCCTCTCAAAATCCATGGCTGCCTGCCTCTCTCTGCCATCATCCAGCCCATTTCTATAGCAAGAAATGCCAATGGACCTCCTGCAGCAATGGACCAAAGAAAAGGCTTATTCAATTGATTCAGTTTTCTCGATTTAGACAGTACAACATATAAAATGGATATCAGTGTCAGAAAAATTCCAATTGCAATCATTGTGTCAAAATAATAGTGAATAATCAGCGGAGGCTGTTCATCAACCGGAAACTGATCCAGTCCGATCACTTCCGCTTTCGGATCGCTGTGGGCGAGGATGCTGAGTGCATATGGAACTTCAATTCCGTACTTCACCTCATTGTCTTCCGTTAAATACCCTCCCATGATCAGCGGCGCTTCAGTAGAGGTTTCAAAATGCCATTCTGCGGCTGCCAGTTTTTCAGGCTGATATTCTGCAAGAAACTTTCCGGAAAGATCTCCGATAATCACAGTAGATACAGCGAAAATAGCTGCAGCTGTCATTGTAAGGTGCAGGGCTTTTTTATAGTAAATATGTGTTTTTCCTCTCAAGATCTGAACCGCTGTAATAGATGCCAGCGCAAAAGCTGACGTTAAGTATGCGGAAGAAAGAACATGGCTTACCTTGGTTGGTGTGGCAGGATTAAACATAGCCTGAAGCGGATGCACATCTGTCATCACACCGTCGACAATTGTAAAGCCAATCGGTGTATTCATAAACGCGTTGACAGTTGTAATGAAAAAGCCTGAAGCTGAAGCTCCCAATGCCACTGGAATCAGGAGGAGAAAGTGGTACATGGGATTTTTGAACCTGTCCCATGTGTATAAATAGATTCCCAGAAAGATTGCTTCAAAGAAAAAAGCAAAGGTTTCCATAAATAGCGGCAGTCCGATAGCATGCCCTGCCACCTGCATGAATGACGGCCATAGAAGATTGAGCTGCAGCCCTATCGTCGTGCCTGTCACAACACCGACTGCAACTGTAATGACAAAGCCTCTTGCCCATCTGCGGGCCATCAGCCGGTAATGTTCATCCTTCCTCTTGATGCTCATCCACTCTGCAAGAGCAATCATGATGGGGAAGCCGACTCCAATTGTTGCATAAAGGATATGTACTGCCAGCGTTAAGCCAGTTAAGATTCTGCTGTATAGAACCGGATCATATTCCAGCACAGAAGCCCCTCCTATTATAGTATTAGTATTCTAAATAAAAAGGCCAATCCCATCAAAATAGAAAGTACGATACATAAAGTAATTAACCTCTGCTCATGAACTTCATATTTTTTCATACATTCCCCTCCCTCCTTCCGCCGGCTTTTAAGAGCAGCCAAATCAGTTACCAGGTTCTTTTTTTATGTACAAAACCAATTGCCTTGCTTACGGAAAACAGCAAAGCTACTTTAACAGTGATTTTTCGGCTCCATGAGGAAGAACAATAGCTATAAATCAAACAAGCAGGCAAAAAATCAACCAACCTATCCATCCACCATCTACCCTTTACCCTAAATAAACTGTAAATACCTCATATTCCTTCAATTTCTTTACTTTTTTCGTCGTGCTGTATCGCATAATGTGGTTGTTTAACAATTAAAGGTTCTTTTTTAGGTTATTTGTTGTCCTTTTAGTACCCCTTACTTTCTATATACAATTGGGCGACCTAGTTGAAAGAGTTTCTCCTCATCCAGGACGATTTTTCAACATAAACATTGATAAACGGAAAATTTCCGGCTGCAAACAGAAAATAGTCATATGTAGGGAAAGTAAGAGTAGCTTTTACGCTTATGGAGAAGAAAACTTAGAATTTTATATAATCAAAGGTTCATAGGCGGAATACCTCAGGTTATTGGTGGCTTTTTTCAAGCTACATGTGATTGAAGCGGAAATATTACGTCTATTTTCCACTTGTAAAATTCCTCAAGTTTCAGAGCTCTCTCCCCATTTTCACGATAGATAACTGCTATATTTGATAGCAATTGAGAGCAAATCCACCTTCGTTTACAGGACTATTAACGAAGAAAAACTTCCATTAAAAACCATCCTTTGCATTTACTGACTTCACTGCCGAAACATACCTTACTATTAATATCCCAGAATACTGTTTAAGAAAAAAAGTACAGGGGTAGTTAACTTGTGTACAAAAAGTGAAAAGGAGATGAAAATATGAATGAAGTAAACAACAGCTTGAACAATGTTTTCAACACTATCATTGAAGCAATTCCGCATATTCTAGCGGCTCTCTTGCTTCTCATCCTGGCCTTTATTGTTGCCAGCGTAGTCAGAGCAATTATCGTAAAAGGTTTAAAAAAGATTGGCGTTACACGCGGAATGGTCAGAGCTAAAATGACCCGTTCAGAAGAACAGGCTGAAAATACGTTAAAATCCATAGGAAACGTTCTTTACTTCCTGATTTTTATCCTGTTCCTTCCAAGTATATTGGATGCACTTCAAATGAATTCAGTTGCCCAGCCGATTACAAACATGGTGCAGCAGTTCCTTGCCTATCTTCCTAATATCTTCGCAGCAATTGTCATTCTGCTGATTGGATATTTCGTAGCAAGGCTTATCCGTGACCTGGTATTCAACCTTCTTCAGTCACTGAACATCGACCACTGGTTTGACAAACTGGGAACAAGCACTGCAGATGCTCGTCAGGAATCGAAAATGAACAAGACTACTTTGGCTAAAGTTCTTTCTAATTTTGTCTTTTTCATTGTATTAATACCTATTATTACAGTCGCACTTGAATCATTAAACATTCAATCAATTTCGCAGCCGATTATTTCCGTACTAAATACGGTTTTAAATATGATTCCGAACATTTTTGTGGCGATTATCCTGATCATTGTAGGATATTACCTTGCGAAATTTATCTCTGAGCTTCTTGTCAGCCTGCTTACTCGCACAGGCGTCACGTCTATTTATCAAAGTCTTGGGGCCAGCGATCCAACAAAGTCTAAATTTGACATCAGCAGAGCCATTGGAACAGTTGTCAAAGTACTGATCATTTTATTCTTCACTGTTGAAGCATTAAATGTTCTTCAGTTCCAGGTTCTCAATGAAATTGGAAATGCAGTAATTGGTTATCTGCCAATGATTATTAGCGCCCTGATCATTCTTGGACTTGCGCTGATTGGCGGAAGAATGCTTGAAAATGTAATCAGAAACTACTCAAACAGCCCATTCTCAGCTGCGCTAGTTAAATATATTCTGATTACGTTCGCAGTATTCATGGCTCTAGATCAGCTAGGATTTGCCTCTACAATTGTAAACATTGGATTCCTGCTGATTCTCGGCGCACTAGCAGTCGCTTTCGCCATCTCATTTGGTATTGGAGGGCGTGAATTCGCAAAAAGAAATCTTGAGAGATTTGAAAACAAGATTCAAAGGGACCAAAATACACCAAATAATGGGCAGTAAAGATTAGTCATTCTACAAAAAAAGCGCTTGACAGCAAATGTCAGGCGCTTTTTTTCTGTTCATCAGCTTTTCTTTAAGCCTAATGGCTCTCAATAAAATACTATAATTTAGAAATATATGTTAAAATTGGTATATTCTCCTCTTACTTCGTATCTTCATCGCCTCTTTATCCTATCCAGGGAAATTAAAGTCGTCATCATATTCTCACATTTTCATGACCTTTTCCTCTTTTTTTCCCAAATAGTCCCTTATCTCTATATCATTCAACATACAGCCGCTATAAAATTACCTTATCAAATGAAAGAGGTGATCCTATGAAAAAAGCAATTGCCTGGTCTATGGCGGCATGCATCATCGCCGGTTCCTATTCCCCTGCCCTGGCTGCAGACAAAAACAGCAAATATTACGCAACTGAGATTCTTGCCATGCAGCCTCAGCTGACAGAAGACTCCCTGTTTGAAGATGCAAAAAGTCTTGCCAAAGAGCAAAAAGTAAAAACTGCAGACATTCTTGAAAAAATGTACTTAGAGCTTTCCAATGATGCTAAAAAAGCTGCAGAAGAATCCAGCGGCTTTCAAGCACTAGGAAATGAAGGAGGCTCTATCATCATTGGCAGCAGCACAAAAGGACATATATACTATACGCCATCCGCAACTGCCTATCTTGATCATGGCCATGTGGGCATGTATTACACTTCGTCTACTATTGTAGAGTCAGTGCCGGGGGATGGGGTAAGAACCATTTCCGCCAGTTCACGGAAAGTAGATTCAAAAGCAGTTATAAAATCCGTAAAAACGACCACTGCCAACCGTGATGCAGCAGCAAACTGGGCACGCAGTGAAGTTGGTGAGTCGTACTCCTATAATTTTGCAACAAACCGTTCAACCAGCCATTATGGCGCAAAAAACTGTTCTAAACTTTTATGGTCTGCATATAAGCTGAAATCAGGGCTGGATCTTGATGTAGACGGCGGCCTTGGCGTTTATCCAAGAGATGTGCGTGATTCTAAAGATACCACTTTGGTCAAAACCTTTTAAATGATGCCTAAGGAAAGTAAGCGAATATGTTTAAAAAGCGAATGCTATGTTCGCTTATTTTCCTTTTTCATTATATAGGAGGGATACACATTGAAGAAAACAGCAATCGTTACTATACTGTCAGCAGGACTAGCAGCCGCAGGTTTCTTTTTCTATACTTCATTCGGCGGCAGCACAGCGGTCACTGCCAATAAAGAAGAATATCAGGATCCTGATTTTTTAAAGGACAAGCAAGCTGCCATCTATTTTTCGACTACTGCTGATCAGGATATTGACGGTTCCGGAAAAAGCTATGCTGCTTTTATAGATACATCCGGCAATACACTCAGCATCCAGAAGAAAGGGCTTGAGCTTGGCACGATTGCCCACTCTGATGACACTCTGCTGCTTGAGGATAAACAATCAGTTACTTTATTGGGTCAGCAATATCAGGAGTTTTCTGATAGTAAAGCACAATATACCGGTGAAAGATCAGGTTATCTCCCAAAGGAAAATCTTTTTTTCAGTCTTTATAATTCCGGATTCAATTCAAATGGGGGCTACAATTCGGATGTAAGGTTGATTCGTCCTTCCGGATTAACAACAGGAACTATTCCCCACTATATTACTTCTTCAGGAATCGTCAACGAGGAAGTCATGATTGTGGCACATAATATAGATACCCCCACGGAGTTCTCGCTTAAAAAAGTAAACTTTGAAAAAGAGATTTCACTGGAGGATATTGCAGACTTCACAACAAGCAGCGAGCAGGTCCCTCAGTCACCTGTGCTTGGGGATGGCCGTTATTATTATGTCATCCTGTCAGATTATAAAAATGATCATGATGAAGATGTTCTTCTTTACAGAATCAATCCGGAAACAAAAGAAACTGTGACATTTACTTTGGCACAATACCGCGGTATGGAAGATACCGGAAAAACGATCGTATACAATAACCGAAGATCAGCATATTTACAAGATAATATTCTTTATTATGTAAATGGAATTGGCGACGTATTTGCTTACAACACAATAACAGAGACCAGCGAAAAGGCTTTTTCCTTGCAGGATGTTGAGCAGTCGAGAAGGTCGTATAATGAACAGGCATATTTTACAGAAAACTATCTTCACATTTTTTATTACAGCACTGCAAAAGATACATACTTTATTGACCAATATGATCTGAAATCGGGGGAGCGTGTGAAACAGCAGGAACTACCGGATATGAAAAATATGATGAACAGTATGAATAAAGGCAGAAAGTCAGTGTACTCTTATGATTTCGTTGTTCTTGACTAAACATGTATTCGACCTAAATGAATAGGAAAAGATTGTTCTCTTTGAAAAAGTGTTAAGGCGCCTTGGCAGCCACTATTCATATATAAACGGAAGAACTCCGCCTATTCAGAGAAAACAGGGTAAATGGCCTGAAATAGTCGGAGGAATCAAACATGACCTACTGGTCACCGCCAGGAATGGTTTTTAGGAGCTTAAGCGGAATTCATTCCCTTATTTTGCTAAAAAAATGGCCCATTCTGAAGTTAATCGGAATTTCTACGCTTATTTTTTCTTTGTGAGGATAAGTCTGTTGTAAATTAACCAATTCTTTTTGAACGTCATCTTACACAACCACTTAATCAAGTGAAATTTTATGGCATAAAAAAATCGGCATCTCGCCGATTTTTTTTATTTTCCGATAAACATCTGCGTCCAGTAGTTGCCTTCCTCAGTATGGCCCACACCAATATGAGTGAAATCACCATTCATAATATTCTTCCGGTGACCTTCACTGTCCATCCAGGCTTGAACAACTTCTTCAGGAGATCGCTGTCCCATTGCAATATTTTCTCCAGCTGTTTTATAGGTAACACCAAAGTCCCTCATCATGTCAAAAGGAGAACCAAATGTCGGGCTGTTGTGAGAGAAATATTGATTTTGCTGCATGTCATTGGACTTTTCCTGCGCTACATTGCTTACCTCTTCATCAGCTTGCAGCTTTGGCAGCCCTTCTTTAGCGCGTTCAGCATTTGTTAGTTCAATTACCTTTGATTCAAAATCGCTGATATTTCCATTTGCCTCTTGCTGATTCTGTGCCTGCTGAGTTTGTCCCTGCTGGCCTTCATTTCCCTGAGGTGCTGGTGTAGCATTATCCGGCTGAGCTCCCTGCTGTCCTGTTCCCTGCTGCTGTTCTGCACGCCCTCCATATTCAAATACATGTCTTCCTCCATCCTGAATTAATGCAGTGTGAGGAAAGTTTTTGCTTGGAATTGTTGTGCTGAAAGAGTTGGGATCAATCGTAATATAGCCGTGTGAAACTCTTTGAATATCAGCTGTACTCAGATTCTGCTGATTTGTGTTTCCTTGATTCTCATTTGCAGTTGTTCCGTTACCACCCTGATTTCCATTTCCCTGATAGCCATACTGATTTCCGCCTGAGAGATTTGTGACTCCCGGGTTTCCAGTTTGGTTGTTAGTTCCTCTCTCATTCATCCCTTGCTGATTATTGTTGCAAGCTGATAAAACGAGAAGCAGCAGCAAGCCCAATAATGAAAACTTAAAATAAACACGTCTCATTTTCCCAATCTCCTTTATTCTCATTTTTTTACATCTTTATCATTCCGAATAAAAGGAGAATTATCATTGGAAAAAATTAAAAATCATGATTCGCCGTTGGATATGTAAAGGACCATTAATTCTTCATCGTAATACTGACCATTGACTTTCAGGGCATTTTTCTCGACTGCATAGCTTTGAAAGCCAAGTGAACGATACAGCTTTTTCGCAGACTCATTTTTTGCCATAACAGTCAGATGAAGCTGTTCGATGCACTTCAGCTCCCCTGCCTGTTGAATGGCTGCCTGCATCAGCTTCCTGCCCAGCCCTGCACCGCGTTTTTCCTCTGATACATACATGGCAACAATATTGCCGCGATGCTTCAGCTTGTTTTTTTCCTCCGGCAGCAGGGTAACAGCTCCGTATAATTGCTGATGTTCAATAGCCCCAAATGTGTAGGATGAAGTTGATGAAAGTCTGTTTTCAAATGTTGAAATCGGAAGAGCTTCCTCCTCTTGATAGCTTGAGGCAAATGCCTCTGGATGAAGCTGCAGCGCTTTCAGCCGCATTTCCTTATAATGTACAGCATAGTTTTTTCCAAGCAACAATATTTCCACTTTCCCTACCGCCTTTACTAAGTATACATCTTGATGAGTAAGACTTTGATTATTATCAACTGTGATACTGATTTTCATGCCAAAGCTAAAGGGACACGATTAATATAGTTGACCAGACATTCACCCGGCCGCCTTACTCCGAGGCAGGTTACACTTCCCACATCAAATTTAAAAAGAGGAAATTGTTCCTTTTCCAGTCCCATCAGCAGCAGCATAAGTATGTTTAAGAAACCGCTGTGAGAGACAATGGCTACCTTCTCTTTGCGATGCTGCTTCAACAGGAGGTGAAGAACATTTTCAGCTCTCTTTTCTACATCCTCAAATGTTTCCCCTTGCGGAGGTGCACTGAGGGGATCTGTCCATGCTCCCTCCCACTCCGAAGGAAAAAGCTCTATGGCTTCCCGCCTGCTCATTCCGTTAAAAACACCCGCATCCCGCTCTTTTAACTCATGAAGAGGAATCGGATCCAATCCGAGCGAATCGCTAATAATCATCGCTGTGGAATAAGCTCTGTTTAAAGGACTGCAGTAAATATGCTGTAAGCCCTGACTTTTCAGCAAATCAGCAAGCATTTTGCTTTGCTGATAACCTTCTTCACTTAAAGGAAAATCTGCCTGCCCGGCAATTCTTCCTTTTGCTTCAGATTTTCCATGCCTTATAAGAAGAAGTTCCACATTTGTCTCCTCCTTACCTATTAAGAATTGGTAATAGCTTGTTTTTCCTCTATAACCAATTTCTTAATCATGTTAAACCTTTGGCCCTGCAAAACCTGACCAAACATGCCGGCGAAAGTATAATTGCATTCTCAATACCTTCAGGAACATTGCTTAGGGATTGTGGGAAAAAGGCTGATTTCCGCTCCAATCAGCAGCTTATATTCTTAGTACTTGACTCACAATCTATTTAAATTCAGAGACAAGCATCTTGCCAAATCAATTTAGGAATGGTGGGAGAAAAGCTGATTTCCGCTCCGCTCCAATTAGCAGTTATATTCTTAGTATTTGATTCACGATCTATTTAAATTCAGAGACAAGCATCTTGCCAAATCAATTTAGGAATGGTGGGAGAAAAGCTGATTTCCGCTCCGGTTGCTTGCTTTCCGGGGGGCGGGTGGTAACGTCGATGACGCTCTTGTGAGGTCTCACCCCTCCCGCTAATTCCCCAGGAGTCAAGCACCCTCCGCTCCAATCAGCAGCTTATATTCTTAGTGCTTGACTCACAATCTATTTAATTTCAGAGACAAGCATCTTGCCAAATCAATTTAGGAATGGTGGGAGAAAAGCTGATTCCCGCTCCAATTAGCAGTTATATTCTTTAGTATTTGATTCACGATCTATTTAAATTCAGAGACAAGCATCTTGCCAAATCAATATAGGAATGGTGGGAGAAAAGCTGATTTCCGCTCCGGTGCTTGCTTTCCGGGGGGCGGGCGGCGAGCCTCCTCGTCGCTGACGCTCCTGCGGGGTCTCGCCCCTCCCGCTAATCCCCCAGGAGTCAAGCACCCTCCGCTCCAATCAGCAGTTATATTCTTAGTACTTTGACTCAGATTCTATTCAGAGTCAAGCACCTTGCCAAGTCCAAGTTGCCAATTTATTTAAATTCTTGACAGGAAAAAGTAAGTATCGCCTGCATGGACATTTTTAATCCTTCACAGGGTTGTCTAACGTATATTATGCTTTCATTTCCCTCAACAAATACACGTTCAATCGTCCCTTTTGCGTCTTGCATATAGTTGTTACCTTGAAAAATCAATACTGTTTTAGATTGCGAACTAAATGATCCTGTGAAATTGATTGATTGATCGCTAGCATTTTACGTTGTTTACGTTCATTATACTGATTCTGATTTATTTGTCATCATAGTTGGTCATCTCTGAAAGAAATGATACAGCTAGTGTAATAAATTGGTTTGGAACGGAGGGTGGCGACTTCTGCAGTAAAAGCGGGAAGCCACTGAGAAAGTATTTCTTTTAAAAAAGAGCAGACTGTCGAAAAACTTTCGGCAGTATTTTATTTTGAATGTTTGGAAACCCGGACACAAGAGACTAGCTTTGAGGAGCTGAATGCAGTTAAGGGGTCATTAAAAATGGTATTCCTGAACTGGTCTTTTGCTTTGTTATACGATTCCAAAGATACTATAACAAAACGCCATACTTTGTTATAGTATCGGGGGAAATTTCAAAGATACTATAACAAAACCCCCTTCTTTGTTATACAGTTCCAAAGATACTATAACAAAACGCCATACTTTGTTATAGTATCTGGGTAAATTTCAAAGATACTATAACAAAACCCCTTTCTTTGTTATACGATTCCAAAGATACTATAGCAAAACCCCCTTCTTTGTTATACGATTCCAAAGATACTATAGCAAAGCATCATATTTGATATACGACCGGAACTGTATATAGCCCTTTCTCCACAAACTGAAAGATGTTTTTTAGGAGATCAAAAATGTCTCCCCATTTTAAACCGTTGCTTAGAAGCGATTCTAGAGCCTCGTTTTTTGTCACAGTTTTCATTTTGAATATTTTCGAGTTTTTTATGTCCCCAAAGCAGCTCGGCACAGCCCGCGGAAAGCATCCACCCGGAGTGGAAATCTAACTCACATTAATATTCTATCTAAATTTTAAAAATAAAATAGACCGCAGGCAAACTCGAAATCCCCGAGTTTGTCTACGGTCTGATACCCCGGCTGGAGGCCGGCGTTAACTCATTATCTGTTTTCCATCCATTCCGGCTTGCCAAAACCTTGGAATTCACGATCGATTGTTTCTTCAAACTCACTAGACTCTACTGCCGCTTTCAAGTCTTTCGCAAGCTGGCCGTCGATGTCTCCTGTGTTGACAACTACACGGTTGCGGTAATCATCCGGCATATTTTCCAAAACGAGGGCATCAAGCAGATCCATTCCTGCAGAAAGAGCAAAGTTTCCAGGTACTGCTGACAAATCTACGCTATCAACCGCTCTTGGAAGCTGAGCTGCTTCTAATGGCTTGAAGACAATTCCCTTTGGATTGTCCTGTACATCTTTTTCAGATACAGTTAACGGATTCACATCAGGGTTCAGTGTAATGAAGCCTTCTTGCTCCAGTATTAACAAAGCTCGTGCTGCATTGGTCGGGTCATTTGGAATGGCAATTTCTGTACCTTCCTCAATTTCATCCAGAGAATTTACGGATTTAGAGAAAATTCCCATAGGAGCAGTTGGTACGCTGATGACTTCTGACAGCTCTATATTATTTTCTGAAGCAAAACTCTCCATGAAAATTTTATGCTGAAACAGATTGGCATCTAAATCTCCGTTTGCCAATGCTTTGTTGGGCTGAATGTAATCAGAAAATTCTACAACTTTGACTGAATAGCCATTTTCCTCAAGAATCGGCTTGATTGCTTTATTGACCATATCACTGTAAGGACCTGACGTAGCACCTATTGTGATATCCTTTGATTCTCCACCCTCTGTTGAAGCAGTGCTGCCGCATGCAGCCAGCAGGGCCATCATGCTTACTAATAGTATAAAACCAGCTAATTTTTTCATTTTGTTTTGTTCCTCCAAGTTGATATTTTATATATTTTCCAAACGGCAATTACCGTTTATCCACAAGCTTCGCCACTGTGTCTCCGCCCCATTGCACAAGCTGCACCAGGCAGATTAGGATAACGATCGTTGCTATCATGACTGTATTGTCATAGCGGTAATAACCAAACCGGATGGCCAAATCACCGACCCCGCCTCCGCCGACAATCCCTGCCATTGCTGAGTAGGCAACAAGAGAAATGAGTGTGATGGTGACTCCTTGAATAATCCCGGGTCTTGCTTCGGGAAGCAGAACATCGGTAATGATCATTCCGGGAGAAGCACCTGCTGCCACCGCCGCTTCGATCACACCTTTGTCTATTTCTCTTAATGATGTTTCTACAATTCTTGCAAAAAACGGCACTGCTGCAACTGACAGGGAGACAGAGGCAGCTGTAGGGCCGATGGTTGTCCCTGTCAACAGGTTTGTCAGCGGCAGAAGAGCCACGAGCAAAATAATAAAGGGAATTGACCTGATCATGTTAACAAAAAAACCAAGTGTGCTTTTCAGCGGAACATTTTCAAGAAACAAGCCCTTGTCAGTGACAAACAGCAAGATACCAAGCGGCAATCCGGCTATAATGGCTACCAGTATGGATATGCCCACCATATACAGCGTTTCAAAAAATGCTTTATTCAGTTCCGGGAGAATGCCGATCAGCGACTCAAGCTGCATGGTGAATCACCTCCAGGCTTTTTGTTCTCTCAGTGATATAATTGATAGCTTTTGCGATTTCACTCTGCTCACCTATGAGTTCCATCACAAAGATGCCGAGCGGAATTTCCTGGATATATTCAATTTTTCCATGAAGAATATTCCCTCTGACTTTAAACTTCTGAAACACATCAGAAACAACAGATTCTTCAGCAATGGACCCTTTAAATTGAATTTTGATGATTGTTCCTGCAGGGTTCTCCAGCAGATGCGGAGGGAGGTCAAACTGCAGTACAGTACTAATGAACTGCTGAGTCAGCGGCTGCGTTGGATTCGAAAAAATTTCATACACATTTCCTTCCTCCACAATCTTTCCATCCTGCATAACAGCCATTCTGTCGCAGATCTCTTTCACAACTTCCATTTCATGAGTAATCAGCACAATGGTCAATCCCAATTTCTTGTTAATTTCTTTTAGTAAACCAAGAATCGCTTTCGTTGTACCGGGATCAAGAGCTGACGTTGCTTCATCACAGAGCAGAACAGCAGGATTGTTTGCCAGAGCCCTTGCAATTCCTACTCTTTGCTTTTGCCCGCCGCTCAGCTGCGAGGGATATACATCCCTTTTATCTGAAAGCCCCACAAGGCCCAGCAGCTCAGTCACTCTTGCCTCAATTTCTTTGCTGGATTTACGGGCCGCCTTCAGGGCGAAGCTAACATTCTCAAATACCGTTTTTGAACTGACAAGGTGAAAGTGCTGAAAAATCATGCCGATCTTCAGCCTCTGACTCCTCAATTCCCGGTTAGACAGCGCTGTGAGTTCGACGCCATTTATGAGTACCTGGCCCGAGGTAGGTTTTTCGAGAAGATTTAAGCAGCGAAGCAGCGAGCTTTTGCCCGCCCCGCTGTACCCGACAATGCCAAACACTTCTCCTTTATTAATTTTTAAAGAAACAGCATCAACTCCCGTTACAGTTCCTTTTTTTGTTGTATACACCTTACTTAGATTTCTTACTTCAATCATGCTTTACCCTCCTTTAACTTAGCTGCACAGAACAGCGGTAAAGTCCGAAAATGTGTTGAGTCAGCCTGCCTGGGATCTTAAGAGCCCGGCTGGTCTATGTATTTAGCCAATCAATAGATTCATTGAGTATCCCGTTTTACAGTAGAGTGAATAAAAAAAAGCCCCTCTCATCTGAAAGGGGCATCGTTAATGAATCAATAACGACTTATCTCTCAGAATAAATACATTCTGCAGGAAGTGGCACCGTTCCTCATAAAAGGAGGTTGCCGGACGTCAAAGGGCCTGATCCCTCGGTCTCTCTGGATAAGTGAGCTTATATAATTGTCGTCGTTACAGCGGTCTTTATTAGATAAATAACATATTAATTTGAATTGAAGCAATTGTCAATAGATTATTTCAATTACTCTTTTCCTGCACCAAACTGTGTTTTGGATAAAATTAACAGATTTTTCTTAAAAATAGATAATTTCGACTATTGTCATAGTTCCTCTTGAAATTATACAATTTCTTATCGGAGAAGTATATTTTGAAAGGAGGACCTCTATGTCCTTGCGTTACGGCCTGTTGAGTATGATTGCAAAAGATCCCCAAACCGGCTATCAGATGTTTCAAAATTTTCAGGAGCAGTTTTTATATTTTTGGAACTCCAATTCTTCACAAGTGTATAAAGAACTGGTGAAGATGGAGGGAGATCAGCTTATTTCTTTTGAATATATCTATGAAAAAGGAAAACCTGTTAAAAAGCTATATCATATTACTCCAAAGGGAGAAAAAGAACTGATTGACTGGGTTATTGAATTTGAATCAAAAGCCGCTAAAATTAAAGATGAGTTTCTGCTGAGAGCCTATGCTTTTCATATGATTTCAACCGGTGAGGCAATAGCTCTTCTTTATAAAATGAAAGCTCGTGAAGAAGGAGTTTTGTATGAAACTTCAAGGTGGAATGAAGAACGTTTTAAGCAGATACCCGAAAAGATTAAATTAGGCGAATTTGTAACAGCCGAGTTTGGAATTAGATATTCCAATATGTATATTGATTGGTGCAAATGGGCAATCGAGTTACTGGAGAGCTATCAGGAAAGCTAAAGAAATAGATGATAGCTGAAAGCTGCTTTCACAGGAAAAATCCTGTTTACTCACTTTGAGTCCTTCCCGGCCTGGCAGCCTGATACATGAAGAAGTTCTCCTATTTCGCTTACCTCCCCTCAATTTTCCTGTTTTATTTTTGGGCTGCCCCATTTCTCGCATTCTACTGCTGCTCCTTTCTGGCGGTGATCCCCGCCTGTCAATTGTGCAAATGAATTGAAAGGCAGTGTCAGCCTCACTGGAAAAGAGCTTAGTTCCTGCACCAATGCACAAAGCTGCTTCAGCTTTTAGTTTCTGTGGCCATGAGAATCAAATCATCATAATGAGTTCCGCTTTTTATCTGATCTATCAGCCTGCCCTCTTCACGAAAGCCAAGCTTTTTATATAACGCAATTGCCGGAGTGTTCGCTCCCAGCACTTCAAGCCTTACTTTTTCAATCTCTGGATTTTCCCTGCACCATTGCAGCAGGTCTGCTATCAGCTGTTTTCCAACACCCTTGTTTCTCCAGGCAGAGGTAATGCTGATGCCGAAAGAGCCCTGATGTTTTGTTTTCAGCTTTTCACCGCCATCAAAATTCAAAAACCCGATTACCTTTTTTTCATGAACCGCTACAAGAAACAGCTTGCTCTGTTGATTGGAAATATAAGATTTAATCCATTCCCTTTCACTTTTCATAGAATGATGAAACTCTTCTATACTCGTAATGCCGAGCCCCTCTTTCAGAATTTCTTCCGCGATGCTCATTGTGCTCACACTATCAGCTGCTTTCACCGGCCTTATCACTATGATTTCTCCAGTTTTCAGCATGTATTTTTTTTGTAGTTTCCCTGCCAATCGTACCACCCCGTTACCTATCATTAGCTATGATATTCGACACAGACCAGTCATTTTCATGCTGCCATTTATAAAAAATGAAGACTGCTATTTTGTCATTGATTCTTTTTTCTGCTCTCCTCTGAGAAAAGAAAAGTATGGAAGAATCAATCCTGCTGCTGAAGCCGTACAGATGATCAGTCCGATGAGAACGAACAAACCCCTGATGCCGATTATGTCTGAAAATAATCCTGCCGCAGCTACGCCGGCCGGCATGGCTGCCCTGATCATAAACAGCCTGACGGAAAATACCTTTCCCATTAAGTTCTGAGGCACTATTTTCTGAACAAGCGACGTGTTATAAATATGAAAAAATGCCATGGCTATCCCTGCTGCAGCTTCTATGAACACCGATAAGTATATACTGAAGCTAAAGCCAAGGAAAATATAGGTGCTCCCTCCTGCAAGCAGTGAAAGCAGAATAACGTATTTTGAATTAGCATTCACAAGCTTTCCCGCCAGAACTGCACCACATATATACCCGGCAGGAAATCCTGCTGCAAAATAGCCATAATCCCTGTAGTTTCCGGATAGTTCTTCTGTTATGTAAGGCAGATTTATGACCATTGAAACCCCTACTCCAAATTGGACAACTGCCAGGAACATTCCCAGCCATAAAATTGTCTTTTGACTGCAGTAAAAAGAAATTCCCTCTGCAAACTGCTTTATCCAAGTAGAACTAGGCTTAACCGCTTTCCTTTTTTCTTTTAATACAAGCAGGAAAACACTGCTGAGAAGGTACAGAGAAGCTGTCGTTGCAAGCACAGCTGTTGTTCCTGCAAACTGTATTGCAACGCCGCCAAGAACAGGTGCTGTAAACATCATGAGTTTTAACAGGCCGTCCAAGTAAGCATTTGCTGTTTCAAGCTTTTCCTGATCTATCAGCTCAGGCAGTATAGCCTGACTGGCCGGGACATACAAAGGCATAATCAATCCTATGATTATTTGTACAGTAAGAATATGCCACACTTGCAGACTGCCCTGAAAAATAGCAAGGAGAGGCAGCAAAAAAACAATACCCCTTGCTGCCTGTGAGACAAACATGATCCATTTTTTGCTCCACCTGTCAATAAAAGGACCGATAAAAAGCTGAAGCAGCAAAGAAGGCAGAAAATAAAGCAGCCACATACTACTTAGCGCTGCTTTAGATTCTGTCATTTCGTAAATTAAAATTGAGCAGCTGAACGTTCCGAACGCTCCGCCCAGTTCAGATACCGCACTTCCTGTCCACAAAATGAAAAACGGAGGATGTTTCAATAAAGATGCAGTCATGGTGTTTCGCCTTTTAAATATCCATTCAGCTCTGTCAGCAAAGCTTCCAGGGAGTTTTTCCGGATCCGGTGTTTTGATCCCTGGCTTTCAATCAGACGGGCAGCCTTCAGCAATTTTAAATGATGATGAACTGTTGACTTACCCAATTCAAGCTTCTCAGTTAATTCCTGCAATGTATGTTCTTTTTCAAAAAGCATTTTAAGTATGCGCAGCCGTACCTCATCACCAATTGCTTTGTGTTTTAACACAACCTGCTGAGGAGGGGCGTACCTGTCTTTATGGTGCAGGCTTTCATTTGAAACCGGATAGTAAAAAACCTTGGTATGTTCTATATCTGCTTCTACTGCCCATGGCCGGTAAATGAGTTGCGGAATGAGAAGAACCTCTGGGACGCCCGGTTCAGGAAGGTACTCCACCCCTCCCGTTGCACGCTCTACAAAAGCTTCAGCATGAAGTGTTTTACTTAAAGTCAGCATACTATCATAATCCCTTTTCAATACTTTCAGAATTTCTTCCTCTTGCTCTCTTACCACTTCCTCATACCAGAACGACAAAACATTCAGCAGATGCTTTTTTAAATTGCCTGGCTCCTGCTTTGCTATATATGTGAGATAATCCGGAAAAAAAGAATGGCTGCCTGCCTCTTCTATTAGTGTCTGAAGTGCAGCATCTTCCCCGTTTGCAGCTTTTTTCCTGATTTCCTGAAAAGCTTCTCCAAGATAAGGAAGGCAGATAAACAGCAGCTCAGCATCTTTTAGGCTGTTTACAAAGCTTGAAAAATCATCAAGAGAGTCCATCTTTTCAGCATGAAGAAGCTGAAGAAGCGCTTTCCATGTATTATGCCTTTCAACTCTATGCAATTCTGTCTGCAGTTCTAGGGATAAACTTTGTCCAAGATCTTCCCATTCATTTTCAGGTTTACTTAAGGTATGCAGCAGCGGTTTATTGGTATAAGCCGCTATTCCCAAAGCTGTTTCCCATAAAATACTATAGTGAAGTTGAATCGTGTAAGTACCTCTCTTTTTGGCAGTAAAATGCAATGATTTCATAAGTATCCCTCCAATTATTTCCTTCTTTTATTCTAAATGTTTAGAATATATAATTCAATATATTTAGAATTATAAAATCTAACTAGGTATCCTCACTTTTCTATACACTTTAATAGGGGATTGGCTGAGAAATCAGGTTAAGCTTCTATATGGGTAATATGTAAAAAAGCCTATAGCCGACCCTTCGTTTATGTATAAGTAGTGGCTTTCATATGGCGCCTCCTACCCTAATCAGGCAAAATAAGGGAACGCATTCCGCTTAAGCTGCTGAAAACCATCCATTTTAAGGTTTTTTAGGTGCTTAGACGGAAACCCTCCGTTTATGTCAGTCCATTTTGATTGTTTTTTCCTAATAGGCGGAGTTCCTCCGTTTATATAGCTTTTATATGGTGCCTCCCACCCTGCCAAATGTTCAATACATGTGAATAAGCATTCACACAATAAGAGTTTCAAAACGATACTGCAAACACTCTTTCACTTAGGAATACCGCGCATTCTTCTCCTCCCGATTAACTGCAGGGCATAATGGGGTAGTATAAAACAAAACGGACACACAAACACAAATTTGTTCAAAGAAGGTGAAAATATGTTCAAGCGCAGGTCATCAGAATCTCTGCTTCAAAGCACAACTCTTGCCAATACGCTCAGTTTAACCATTCTGCTGTTAACTGTTATTCACCATCTCAGCATGCAGCAAAGCATTCGCAAGCTGGAGCAAAAGTAAGACTATAAAAAATCCGCGGCCTGTTCACGAGGCTGCGGTTTTTTTGTGCTCACAATTTTTTCACAATTTGTCCTTTAAAATACATTATACTTTGATTATAAAGAGAGGCTGTTTTATGATGATTTCTACTATTCGAAGTAAAATTTCCAACAATCATATTAAAGCAGTCCATAGAAGAGAAGCGAGGAAACATGATGGATAAAGCAAATATACTGCTGATTGAAGACGAAAAGGAAATGCGCTCGCTGTTAAGGACGTTTCTTGAAAAGGACGGCTACACAGTTTTTGAGGCAGTCGACGCAATGCATGCTTTTGAAATACTAGATACTGTAACGCCTGATTTGATGCTCGTCGATGTTATGATGCCTTACCTAAACGGATTTGATTTTGCAGCTGAAGTAAAAAGAGTAAAGAATATCCCGCTTATTTTTGTGTCAGCAAGAGGGGAAGAATGGGACAAAATTAAAGGCTTAAAGCTTGGTGGAGACGACTATATTGTAAAGCCGTTTCATCCTGGGGAACTTCTTGCGAGAATTGAATCTGTGCTAAGAAGAACAAAGTCCCTGAACGTTGAAAATGAAGTCTTTACATCAGGTCCTCTTTCTTTTCAGCTTTCCTCCTACTCAGCAGAGCTGGAAAGAAAGCCGCTCAGCCTTACATTAAAGGAGTTTGAACTGCTTCTCTACCTTGCCAGGAACAAAGGCAGAGTATTTACAAGAGAGCAGCTGCTTCACAATATATGGGGAGATGATTATCAGGGAACTGAACGCACCGTCGATACTCATGTGAAAACTTTACGTCTCAAACTCAAACAGCACAGCTCAATGATTGCGACTGTTTGGGGCATTGGCTATAAATTTGAGGCAGGCACTTGAAAAGTGCACAGCTCACCATCAGCAAAAAAGTTCTCCTCCTCTTGCTGATCTCGAGCGCGGCAGCCATTTTGTTTTCTTTTTTCTTTCTTCATTATTTATATAAGGAATTGTATCTTAACACTGTCAAAGAATCGGTCATATATCAGGGAGAACGAACCGCTTCACATTACCATTACGGAACACTGAGTGATGAAATTATTGAGAAAATTCATTGGTATAACGTTGTATCACAATACGAAGTGGTGGTTATAGATAACCTGGACGATCTATCCAGCTATTTTCCTTATAAAATTAATTACGAATCCCTGCTGGGCGAAGAAGACCGGAGAGCTCTTGAAGCAGGTAAATATGTCATAAAAGATGGCTATGTGAAAGAATTTGACAGAGAAATTGTCGGGGCCGTGTTCCCGGTTTCTAATGGAGAAAGCATGATTGGCTTTATTTATGTTTATGTTCCCCTGGCCGATCTGCTTGAAGTATTTAAGGGCATTATCCCTATCCTGGTCATTGCGGGAACTTTTACATTTCTTCTATTATTTTTCATTCTCAATTCTATGACTCAGACTCTTTTCAGGCCGCTCGAGGAAATTCAGCGTTTGTCAAATGAAGTAGCAAACGGCAATTTTTCATCAAGAGTATTGCTTTATCGTGAAGATGAAATTGGCCAGCTGGCAAAGTCTTTCAATGAAATGAGTTCTTCTCTTGAAAAGCAGGAAGAATACAAAAGAGAGTTTTTAGCAAATGTTGTTCATGAAATGAGGACACCGCTAACCTATATAGGAGGTTATGCCGAAGTATTAAAAAAGGAGATGCATGCATCATCTGCTGACGCCGACCGCTATCTGCAGACTATCGGAAATGAAACACATCGGCTCAGCAAACTGCTGAATGACTTGATTCTGCTGGACCAAATGCAGGACAGTTTATATCAGCTCCACAGAGCACCTCTTTCCGCAGCACAGCTTTTATATGACACTATGAATGTATTTACCCTGCAGATTACCCAGAAAAATTTGGCGGTAGTATCAGAAATTGATGAGAATCTCATTGTGTTTGCTGATGAAAAGCGGATGCAGCAGGTGTATTACAATCTCCTTGATAATGGTATTAAATATGCAGCTGATGGAACAGAGATCAGAGTGAATTTGCGGGCTGAAGGCAATAACATGCACTTTAGTATAACAAATGCCGGCACCACAATTTCCCCTGAAGATCTTCATAAAATAGGAGAGCGTTTCTTCAGAACTGACAAAGCGCGCAATCGGTCAACTGGCGGCACAGGCTTAGGATTGTCCATCGTTAAAGAAATAGTCAGACTGCATGGAGGCAGGTTTACGGTCAACAGCAGCAAAGAGAGCGGCACAACAGCAAGCATATCACTGCCCTTACATGCTTTAGAAGACTGAGTGAATATTCTCAGTCTTTTTTTGTCTCTCATTTGAACACATTGCATTTTCCTGACTTCTTACAAATCGAGCTTACTTTTATTTTTTAAAAATACGTTTTATCCTCACAAAATTTTCACATATCCGCTTTATTCTATGTTTATAGGGGGGAAAGGAGCCGAACATCATTGAAGCATTTCTTTACAGTTATCATTTTACTATGTTTATCTGCCTGTGCTCCCGGCACCAGCAGCGGCTATCACATGCAGGAATTTACATTTAAGAATCAGAAGGGAGAGGATTTTGGGACAGATCAACTAAAAGGCAAGACCTGGATCGCTGACTTTATTTTCACAAATTGCGAAACTGTTTGTCCGCCGATGACTGCAAATATGGCTTTCCTGCAAAGTAAGCTGCAGGAAGCAGGAATAGAGGCGGAATTTGTTTCATTCAGCGTTGACCCCCAGACAGATTCACCCCAAGTACTATCAGATTATCAGCAAAAGTTTTCAGGAAATCCTGAAAACTGGAATATGCTGACCGGCTACACCCAGAAGGAAATAGAAACATTTGCCCGGGAAGCTTTTCAAACACTTGTCCAAAAACCCCAATCCTCTGATCAGGTCATCCATAGTACAAATTTTTACCTGATTGGCCCTGACGGTAAGATTTTAAGAAGTTACAGCTTTACAGAAGGCATATATGCAGAAAAAATCATCAAAGAAATAAAAAAATAATACAGCGGGAGCAGGATTATGCTGACACCAGAAAAACATTTGGAGAACTTACAGAAAAATGAGAAGAAAAAAAGCAGAGCTTCATTCTATCAATCTGTGTGGAGGTGGCATTTTTATGCAGGGTTGTTTGCCTCTCCGTTCCTTATCATCCTGGCATTCAGCGGAGCTGTCTATTTATTTAAACCGCAAATAGAAGCCAGCCTATATCAGGATCAATACTTTTCAGAAGATATTGAAGGCAGAAGACTTTCTCTTCAAACCCAGGTTGAAACGGCAAGAGAACAATTTCCAGAGGGCATTGTGACTTATGTACGAACCTTTGACGATGCAACTCGGACAACGGAGATAGGGGTGCTGCAGCAGGGAACCATGCTGTCTGCGTATATCAGCCCCTATACAGGTGAATTTCAAGGCAGTATAAAGAATCAGGAAAAATTCACAGAAATATTTAAAAAGCTTCACAGTGAGCTGATTATCGGCGGGACCTTTGCAAACAGGCTTGTAGAGCTTGCTGCCTGCTGGACAGTTATCCTGCTGATAACCGGTTTATATTTATGGTTCCCCCGCAGCAGAGCTTCTATATGGGGAACAATCCTTCCGAGACTGCACAAGAAGGGAAGAATCTTTTGGAGAGATATGCACGCAGTACCTGCATTCTGGCTTTCTATCGGAATACTGCTGCTGATTTTAACCGGACTCCCCTGGTCAGGTGTGACGGGTGAAAATATCAAGTGGCTTTCAGATGCCACCAATACAGGATTCCCCAAGTATGCGCACAGCTTCGGCGAAAAGCCGCAGTCAGCCGTGACTTCCGGAGAGGCAGCTGAGGATATTCCTTGGGCGGTAGAAAATATGCCGGTCCCTTCTTCTTCAGCGCCTGCTTATGTCGCTTTGGATATCAATGATATTGATCATATAGCAGCCACGAAAGGAATCGCGAAGCCGTATACCATTTCATACCCTCAAGGAGATACCGGCGTCTATACTATTGCCACCTCCCACTCAAAACCAGGGGACAATGCTACGCTTCATATTGATCAATACAGCGGCGCAGTATTAAGTGATGTGAGATTTGCAGACTTTGGTTTGCTTGGAAAAGCGATCACGCTGGGTATTGCACTGCACGAAGGCAGACTTTTTGGGTTAGCCAACCAGCTTCTCGGTTTGTTAGTCTGCATTGGAATTATCGGGATCGTCATCAGTTCGTTTCTTATGTGGAAAAAACGAAAAACAAAGGGGGCCCTGACTGCTCCGCCTAAACCCCACAATCATAGAACTTCCCTTGTTCTGTTTTTCACCATGCTGGGACTGGGTGTACTTATGCCGCTCGTGGGCATATCCATTATCATCGTTTTCCTTGTGGATACTTTGCTAATTAAGAAAATACCCAGATTAAAAAAATACTTACACTAATATAGATTCATATGCTGCAGCTCAATGTGATTTGGGCTGTTTTCCTTTTGAAAGAAAGCTTGTCCCACTATCCATGGAATTACAGCATAATAAACGCAGCAGTCAGCACCAGCAACAAAATCAGCCAAAGTAATGGAAAATTAGTAAACTCATTTTCCATGTTATTTGTAACACATGTTTGTTTTTACATTTTTGTAAAGCTGCCGATATCAATAGAGTAGATCAACATAGAAGGAAGGTATTTACTTGATAGCTCAAAATCATCAACTGAAGTCTTCAATAGAATTCCTTAAGCAATTAAACAATTCAATATCAATTCTTGCACCCATGCTTCCCAATGTTGCAGTAGGAATAACAGATCGAGAGCAATGGCTCGATTATTTTCCCAGCAGCAAAATTGATATTGGGGTCAGAAAAGGCACTAAAATTAACCCAAAAGAACCGCTGGCTGACTGTATTAAACATAACCGTTATATTCAAGAAGAAGTGCCGGAAGAATTTTTCGGATTTTCCTTTACCGGTTTCGCTAACCCTATCGTATACGAAGGCAGGGTCATAGGCGCGGTTGCGGTTCAGATACAAGAACAAAATGAAAGAAAACTCCGTGAGATTTCAGAACAGATTGTAGGCGCGATTCAACATGCAAATGAGAGACTGCACGGTGTTCAGCAGGGTGCTGAGGGGTTGAAGGAAATCAGCGCAAATCTTATGCAGCAATCTAACTCGGCAGGGCAGGAGATGAAAAAAACCCAAGAAGTATTAACATTTATCAAGAAGATTGCTGATCAAACAAATCTCCTTGGACTAAATGCTTCTATAGAAGCTGCGCGGGCTGGTGAAATGGGCAAAGGATTTGACGTAGTAGCCAAGGAAATCCGCAAGCTGTCTCATGAGACTGTTCAATCTACTGACCAAATAAGAGAAACACTTGTGAATCTGCAGGCTTGTATTCACGAAATGGCGGAGTCCATTGAAAAGGTAGTTTCAGTGGGAAGAGATCAGGCTCTTTCGACGCAGGAAATTCTAAATTTTGTAGATGTAGTTGAGGAAATGGGCTTGCAACTTAAATCTCATGCCAGCAAGCTATGAAGAGATCTTTCTACCAGCAAAGATAAACAGCTTGAGGAAACTACTCTTCCACAAGCTGTTTCGCTCTTTAAATTTAATGTACCACGGCGTTACCGCCTGTTTTTCCTTTACCATTACGATGCTGATTTCCTCGCTTTACAACCTTTTTAATATAAGGAATCAGCACTCTGTCTCCGCCCCATGCATACGCATCTTTTCTAACAAAGAGCAGGATAAAAGCTGCGGTGATAAGAATCGGATTTGTACTAACTGTTCCTGCCAGTAAAAAGTTTAAATTCATAAAGGCGGCCGCAAGCAGTGCAGGAATTGTTGCCACTCCTAAAATAAGTCCGATGCCGACAAGTACTTCTCCCCATGGAATCAGTATGTTAAACAGCTTCACATTTGGAAGAGCGAAACCTTCCAGAAAAGCAGCGTACCAGCCCGCAACCGCAGGAGAATCTCCTGCTGCTTTTGCGATTGCTCCGTGCAAAAATCCTTCTGCGTCAAACCCATCCACAACCTTATACCACCCTGCTTCCAGCCACTTTACTCCCAGCCAGATTCTCAACACAGTCCATGCCATTGCAGCCAGTTGATGCTCATGCCATTTTCTCATTGTAGCACTCTCCTTCATTATTATTTTGTGAAATATTTCACATAATGATTTAAAAAAATATTGCTGCCTGTTTCAGTCCATCTTTTTCTTTTTGGTTATGTTGATTGTGAAATGTTTCACATTATCTTTACACCCTTATTATACCCCTTTTTCTTTATTCTTTACACCTCTCGTTAAAATAAAAGTACACTTTTTGAACATTCTATGTAAAATTTACAACGTCACAAGCTATGGAAGAGTCACCTGAAAAGTGTTTACAGTAAGGAAGTTCCGCTAAGTGTACGGCATCCAGTGAACTGGTACCAACTCAAAAAACCCTCCATCGCTGGAGAGCTAGTGAACCAAATAATAATCTTGAGCATCGTAGGTTTTGAATCCGCATGTTTCATAAAGTTTTAAGGCGTACGTGTTTTCTGCTTCCACTTCAAGATAAATCTTGTTTTGTTTTTGAGTTTGTTCCCGTATAATGACTGCCAGCGTTTTTCGGCCGATTCCTTTTCCTTGCTCTTTTGGAGTAACAGCAAAACCGTAGATCCAGGCTTCTCCATCTTCTTCCCATATCCGGACTTTGCCTGCTGCGGTTCCTTTATGTTCAATTATGCAATAGGCAGACTGATGATCTGCATTCAGCTGTTTACGGTATCTTTCCGCTTCACTTCGTTTATAACCGAAGCAATCTACATCAAGCTGAACTTCAAGGTCAAAATCTTCGTCTCGGGAAGGACGCAGTGATACATCTGATGAATCAAGAAGTGTACCGCCCTCCCATTTCATCTGATATTCCGCTATGAGGAAGACTGCACTCGTTCCTTCGATAAACATCCTGGCAGAATCCGATTTGGCAGGCGCGTTCAGTAAAATTTTTTGATACTCCAGTTTCCTTGCTTCGTTGATGGCATCCCCAAGCATTTGAGAGAAGATTCCTCTTCTGCGGTAAGCCGGGTCCACCATTCCGCAAATCTCTGCTTTGTTTCCAAATCCGTAAATGGCAGCAAAAGCAATCAATTCTCCATGTTCATATAAAAAGAAGTCTTGTTTTAAGCCGGTCTCCCGTTTCCGAAGCATATCCCAATTCAGCTTCAGTTCAATACCATCGAATGTTTCACATACTTCCTGCAGCTTTTTAATCTCACTAAGCTGGTTTTCATTCAGCATTGCGTAATCCTCTTCTCTATCCACGAACAATATTTCCCGTGAGAACCATGGCTGCTTCTTTGTCTGTTAATGGATTATTTCAAAATCATACAAATGAACACGGCTATTTTGATTAACGATTTTGCCAATATCTTTAACCGGGGTTACTTCCGTAAGCTTGCCGTCCTGCAATCTGTATTTTTCAATCATACCGTCCTGCCCTCGATTCATAGAAAAAAGGAATATTGAGTCTCCCTCAAACTGCAAATTTTTGAGCCCTGAATTTACCGATTTAGAGTTTAGATTGTATGATCCTTCTATCTTTCCATTCTTTTTATTAATTTTTACTACTTCTCCAAAACCATCGGCGAAATAGATAAAATCATTCTTTAAGTAAGCAGGTATTCGGTCAAAAGGGACAGCTTGATGAGCTTGTTCTTTGTATTTTCTATAGGTTTTTATATCAAAAGTTTCAACCACTTTATTTTTTTGATTAATTTTCGCAAGCTGATAAACAGCTTCGCCCTTTGCTCCATTAAAGAGGAAGTAAATAAATTCATCATCAACCATTAATTGTGATAAAGGACTAGCATTCTTACCTAATGATACCTCAGCTACTTCTTCTATTTTCATTTTATTTCCTAAATGAATTTTTTTAAATTTGAACTGTCGTGACTTATCTGCATCATGCGTCTGGGCAGTAAAAATTGTATCGTCATAAAAACCTTTTTCTCTAATATAGTACGGTATAACGTCAGATTTCATTTGGCGCCCGATATTCCAATACACTTCAGATTTATAGCTCTTACCATCATCTGCATATCCCGAGTTATAAATAGTATAGAATGAACCAGTCTTGTTTATATATCCATTTTGATCTCCAGTGTGCTGTGAATTGCGTTTGTACTTCCCTGCTTTATTGCCTAAAATAAAAATATTTTCTTTATCCTCTATGAGTACTTGATCGTCATGGACTGCAACAGAACCTAGTTCAAGTGGCTTCATACTCCGGTAAGAGATTTCACCTTTTTGATCAACAAAAAATGCTATGCTTTTTCCAGGATTTATATCAATAGTTGTTGAAAAAAATAGTATGGCTTTTTTATCTGTTAGAAAATTCTTTTTGGACATCATTCCTTCCTCCGCTGAATATTTCCACGAATTTACATTCAGATAAATGTATGTAATTCCGGAAACTAACACCACAATAGAAATAAATATCAGCCAGATTTTCTTTCTGCTTTTCATTATACCAAGTCCCTACTAAGGATTTCAGAATTGGAGGCAAAACCTCCTCCTCCAATTCTGATATTAGTAATCTTATTGTACAGTATGAATGGTGGTGGTATATATTGATGAGGTTATATCTCTAGGATAAACCCCTAATCCTCCATTGCTATCAATGTCAATATCAGCAGCTTGCGTAAATGCAGACCATAAAAGCTTGGAGCAGTTCTTGTCTCCTTCATGTGGAGTG
The DNA here is from genome assembly GCF_009674805.1 of Metabacillus lacus. Taxonomy (GTDB): domain Bacteria; phylum Bacillota; class Bacilli; order Bacillales; family Bacillaceae; genus Metabacillus_C; species Metabacillus_C lacus. The sequence continues at coordinate 73,246 of NZ_WKKI01000008.1, forward strand.
GTCCGATTTGTAGCAAAATTGTAGGAGTATTTGTCTCCTTTATGCGACCTAGCCCAATACGCAGCGCGGTCTCGCTTATCTGTTGCAACCTTTTGAACAAAAGCCCCTGCTTCAACATTGCGTCCTCTATAATCAATAACGCGAACGCCTATTTCTGGAACTGCTTCGGTTATTTCATTAGTCTTGGTTTAGATTCCGACGTGCCCATGGTTATAGTATGCAATATATGCATTGGTATATATTTTTCTCCTGCAGACCCCCCAAGCATTACCATTCCTTCTTCTGTAGGAGCGTTGGTATTCTTTGCAAGAATGTCCCCCTCCTTTTTACCATCCATAAGTTCTTTATGCATTTGTTCTAATGTCTCGCTTGGAGTTAGTCCTAATTGTCTAGAAGCATCATCAGCAGACCGAATAACTTCTTCACTACTCAAATTCTAATACTCACTTAAATCTTGAACAAATAGCGAATCTGATGCTTGTGCTGGTGAGAACGCAGAAAATGACAACAAATTACAAGATAATACAACTTCGGGCAATAACTTTTTACTTTTCACACTCATTCTGTTCTTTGGATAAATATAAATAATAGCATTTAATTGTATATATTTCCTTTTTTGTATACCTAACAGATTATATACTCCGGAAGATAATTAATATAGTCAATTACTATTTTTCCCTATTAAAATAGTATTTGGATCCGAAGAAAAACGATGGAGAGGAAGATCCCCTTTTTCACGAATTTACATTTGGAGATATAGGGGCGAATGGAAGAAAACTGCTTCAGCATGTACATAAAGGAGATTATTTGTTTTTTCATACAACCATCCACCATAAGCGATACATAACGGCTTTTTATGAAATAGAGACCGTCATGCCCATTGGTGAAGCGAAAAGCAATCCGCTGATTAAAAACAAATACCAAAATCCATATTTACAGCAGAAACACAAGAGCCTAGAAAAGCTCTGCTTCCGGAAAGCTAAACAGCAGAAAGATGATAAGGTGAAATACTGGCTTTATCTGTTGCGGCTTACCTTGACCTTATCTACGGATGGAATTTGGAAAAGGTTTCAATTTGTTTCTCTAAATCTGCTGTGGCAAAAACTGCATTGCCTAATTTTAAAGAGATCGCAAAAAAAGAAACGCCCAACAGGTACCCCCTCAGTCAGATGCTGATAATCTATGGGAACAGAAACAGCAAAACGCTGTTAACTGCCATGGATCATATAGTTGACAAGATTCTTTGCCCAGCTCCAGCCCAACAGCCTTTTCTGCTGAAAAAGAAAAAGAGCCATATGGCCCTTTTTACAGTTCTCCCGCCAGCACAACTTCTCCTTGTGGTGCAGGAAGGTTTGGTTCATTTTCTATTGTGACAGCAAGCGTATGCCAGTTTTCTCTCTTTTCACCAAGATTATATACAAGGCTTCCTTTTCCTGTTTCGTCAGGTGTGAAATAGCCGGTCGGCTCAGGTGTCTCTCCCACAATCAGCCAGGCCTGATAATACTGCCCTTCTTCTAAAGGAGGAAGATTTGCCGCCTGAAGAATAATTTTTTGCTCACCCTGCTGTGAGGTAAGCAGCATTGCCATAGCGTACACGGATGAATCCGGTGAAGTTGGCTGAAGAGAGAGTGCATCTGCCACGACTTCCTGAGGCAGCTGTTCACTGTCAGGAGGAGAATTTAATAAATATATATTTCCCGCCAGAGAGAGCATCAGTGCGGCAGCCATGCCAATGAAAGGCCCTTTTCCCCACGAAGCTATTCCTTTTTGAGGAACTTCTTCAGTAGTCTGTTTCACTGTACCTTGACTACTCTTTGTTTCACCATACACATTTTCCAAAATGCGTGTTTTCATTTCTCGAGGAGGATCCACAGGCTCAGACAAATAAGGCAGATTTTCAGTTAAGTCCATAAGCTCCCGATATTCTTCTTCACATTGTTTACAACCTGCCATATGCTGCTCAAATGCTTCTTTGTCCTGTTCAGTTAATGAACGGCTTATATAATCAATGAGGTGATCGCATTGTTTTTTATCTGTCATTGCAAATCCCTCCCTTCAGCGCTCATATGATCTCTTAAATGTTTTAAAGCCAAGCGTATTCTCCCCTTCACAGTCCCAAGCGGAATTTCACACTGATTTGAAATGTTCTGTTGACTAAGTCCTTTAAAGTAGAATAAGTCAATAATTTTTTGCTGATCTTTTTTCAGTTGTTTGACAGCTGCCAATATACTGCTGCGCTCTTCCTGCCACTCCACTTCTTCCGCTGCTGAAGCTGCAGGCTGCCTTGCATCGTCCTTTTCTAGCAGTTCAAAATGTTCATGCCGCTTATTTTTCCTAATCAGATCAATCGCTTTAAACCTGGCCATTGTCAGCAGCCAGGATGAGAACTTCCCCTTGCTTTCATCATATTTCTCAGCTTCATTCCAAAGCTTAAGAAAAATATCCTGGACCACTTCTTCCGCCAGGCTTTCATCTCTTGTCATTTTATAGGCAAAAGAGTACAGGAGCTTTTCATAACGGTCATATAGTGCTTCGAATGCTATCTTATCTTTTTGCAACGATCTTTTGTATAATGCTGCATCATCAATATCAACCATATGTTTCTCCTTTAATTAAAATTTACCAAATTTACTATATCATTACTGCGGGACGGAGGATAGGAAAAATAGACTACTGCCGGTAAAAGTGCCCAGTCATGTAAGAAGATAAAAAATAGCGACCGTTATATACGCTCACTATTTTTCAACTTTATGGGCTGTTCTCATTCGTAAGGACAGCTTGTGAAGGTTCTGATTCATTGCCGTACACATCTACCGCTGTAACATAATAGACAGAGGAATCCAGATTCTCTATTGTAAAGCTTTTCCGCTCATGTGCAGAAATACTTTTTATATGACTGAAGTTTTCAGCAGAGTCTCCACGATAAATCCGGTAGCCTGCAATTTCCTCATCTCTCACTGCATGCCAGGTAAGAAACGACCCTTGAATCTGAACATTTTGAGGGCTTTTCGGAAAGAGCTCCAGTTTATTTTCTTTTAAGACTGTAAATACAACCAGCCTTTCTTCATGCGTTCCTTCTGCTCTATTAAAGGTGCCCGAACAGGTAATAACATTTAAACTTTTCTGATCTGATGGGCCGAAAATTTCCTGAATGGGGGCATCGCTGCGGGGAAAACTTTCTTTTTTCTGAACTATAAAAGTCAGCGTTTTTCCTTTTTGATCCTTCACCATAATTTCATCATCTTTTTCCAGATGGCCCAGGTTAAAAAAAACAGCCGGACCAGTTTTGCTGTCCACATGTCCTGCGAGTACTGCATTTCCTTTTTCGCCAGGCATTACGCCGGGCTGAAACCAGCCAACCTGCTGAATATCCCCTGGAACACCCATCTGGCCATTTTCCAATATGCCCACAGCTTCAATTGCTGCGTTTACTTTGAGCTTTGGAATTTCAATGAAAGCCGGTTCAATTGGCTGAACAGCTTCCGCCCTTTTTTTAACCTGTTCTTTTATTAACCGGAATTCATCCCCTTGACTCGGAGGCTTTCTATTGATTAACTCCCCTGCCTGCATCTCTTCTCCTCCATCTGAAGAGAGTGAAGAGGAGATAAAGCCAGTGTTGTAGCCTGCAAGAATCAGACAAAGTATACTGCTGATTCCTAATATAGAAGCTCTTTTCAAATTCATCACCCTCCATTTGGAAAAGAAGAGAGGGAACTCCTCTCTTCCTCAATTATTCTGCTGTTTCTGTTTTCCTTCTTGCTGCAAAGCCGGCTCCGATTGCAAAAGCCGCAGCGATTCCTGCCCACATCATTCCTGCAGTATTTGAAGTCCCGCCCATGCCTGTTTTCGGCATTTCTTCAGGTACAGCTGTGCCTGCAAATTTCTCTGGCATCTGAGTAACAATGGCATTTCCCAACGCTTCTCCTACACCGTACATAAGTGCATAGCCTTCGCGGAATGTGCTGTAAGCTTCTTGAAACTCACCGGATGAATATTGTTCAAACGTTTTGATTACAGTTTCTTCATGTGCTTTTACTGCCGCTTGGGCATCTTCTTCAGGAAGATTTCCCTCTGTTGCAGCTGACAGAAAGCTTCCAAAGTTAGCAGAAAAGGCATGAAGTTTTTCCTTAGCTGCTTTTTCACCCTCTTCATTTCCTTCAAGTGAAGCACTTACAAGCTCTGCCTGTGCATTAATGTGTCCATCCTGCCAAACCTTTTCAAATTGTGCAGCACCTTCTTCACCATATATGCCGGCCAAAGCTTCTTTAAATTCAGCGGTATTTTCATCCTCTGCCCAGCTGACAAAGTCATAATCCTCGCTTTTGTCATATCCTTTTTGCATGCCGATTGCAGCTAGAGCAAAATGTTCCGCAGCCAGGCTGTTTAACGTTGACCGAAGCTCTGCTGCCGGTTCGTCTACTTTGGTATGTTGGAATTTTTCAGGCATTTGAGCAACGATTGCTCCTGAAAGAGCCTTGCTGATCACATACATATGTTTATAGCCTTCTCTGAAGGTTTTATAGGCTTTTTCATATTCACCTGCTGCATAATAATCAAAAACATTCAGTACTTGTTCTTCATGAAGCCGAATTGCTTCTTCTGCAGCTGTTTTTGGAAGATTTCCTTCTGTAGCAGTATCAAGAAATGTTGAAAACTCCTGCACAAACTCTTCCACTTCTTTTTCTGCTGCATCGCGGGCAGCACCATCATTTTCTTTCGCTGCAGCTACAAGATCAGCCGTATAGTCGTTATGTCCCCCGAATATTCTTTGAAACTCGGCGGCTCCCTCTTCACCATATACAGAGGCAACAGCCGGCGTCATATCTGCTGCATTTTGGTCGAGTGCATCCATGGCCTGTTCAGCATCTTCTGCAGAATCAAATGATTTCGTCATTGCCGTAACAGCTAATACATAATGTTCTGAAAGCAAATGGTCAAATGTTGATCTTAAATCAGCTGCGGGCGTACTAACTGTTGGATTTTCCATAGCCTTCGCTCCGCCTGCTCCCGGAACAATCAGTGACATTGCAAGCAGGGGTGCTATCATTCTTTTCAATTTCATTTCTACACTCTCCTCATTTTTTGTTTTTGTTATTTTCATAAAGCTAACGAAACAAAAATGAATTTGGATCAGTTTTTTTAAAAAAATTTTGAAATAAAGAGGCAAATGCGAGGTAGAACCTGTCAAATGCTGAGAATGTGGGGAGCTTTTTCGCTAAGGCATAGACGGAGAATTTTCGCTTAAGTAACAAATATTATAAAAAAAGCAGTGAATAGCCGGTGGCATTCCGTCTATCTGCTTCAACAGCATGAAATAAAGGGCTTTTCATCGGCTTAACCGGAAAAGCTTCCTTTATTTTCACGAAAAAAAGCGGAATATTGAACTTAACCGGAATAGCTCCGCTTATTTTTCGTTGGAAGATTGCCTAAAACAAAGATTAACGTTTTTGCTCAGACTAGTAACTGTCTGAGAAAACAGAGTGGAAAGTAAATGTTGAAGTATAAAAAAGAAAATCCCATGAAAATCTGGAGATACAATCATTCTAAATTTTCAAAATATTTTTGTGATATATTTCATTTTGTGTTAGACTATAATAGTGCCTTGATAAGGGGGAGATCGGTTTGAACAAAATTAATGTATTTCTTGACGATTACCGCAAGTGCCCCGACGGATATCAGTTGGCTGAGACAATTGACGATTGCCTGGTTTTAATGTCAACCTATGATATAGGACTTCTTTCACTGGATCATGATTTGCTATGCAAGACAAGAAACGGATTACTTCTTGTTGAAATAATGGTGAGAAAGCAGCTGTTTGCTGACAATATAACAATTCATTCCGCTAATGCTTCCGGCGGAAAAGCAATGTACCGTTATCTGAAGCAGGCTCAGGAAGACTGGCAGATGCCCAGAAGCATCCCGGTGCGCCTGAGACCGCTGCCAATCTAGAAAAGCGGAAGCGCCCGACTAGCGGCGTATGGACTGGAGCACCCTAATCCAGCTGCGGCTCCTAGTCCCTTGAGTCATAAGCTGTACTGCTATGCGGCAAATCCCGCCGCGCCGCATTCCATCTTATGCTTGTCGGTCCTGGGCAGTCGCCTCCGCTTTTTGCGTCTGAGATAAAGGAAACACGAAGAGCAAAAGCGATTACATGTTGACTTATCGCAGGGAAGGGGGCGAAGTCCAATAGCCGCTGGGCGCTGGCCGGCTAAGATCGGCACATCCTGTGCCAATGCCGGCACTAGGACGTCCTGTCCGTCGCAGCTAGACAATGAAAAGCGGAAGCGCCCGACTAGCGGCGTATGGACTGGAGCACCCTGACATATTGCTGGAGAGAAAAACAAACCGGATCAAGCTCTGCTTGCTCCGGTTTTTTTATTGTGCAAACCATCTTGTACTGTCTTTATGGTTTGAGGATGACTTTTATACAGTCTTCGGTTTTCGTGTCAAATACTTCATAGCCTTTTTCCGCTTCGTCAAGAGGCATCACGTGCGTGACAATATCAGAGGGATCTACACTGCCGTCTGCTATTAAGCCGTATAAATATGGCATATAAGGAATAACCGGTGCCTGTCCCATTTTTAAATTAATATTTCTGTTAAACAAATTACCGAGAGGAAAAGCATTGTATCTTCCTCCATACGCACCTGTTACCTGTATCACTCCGCCTTTGCGGACTGCCTGCGCAGCCATCACTAGCGACTGCATCGAGCCTCCCTGCATCTTGACACCAGTTGCCAGGTATTCCATCGGCGTCATCTTTCCGTCCATTCCAACACAGTCGACCACTACGTCTGCACCCCCGTTTGTGATCTCCTTTAAATGGAGCCCCATATCTTCTTTATCCTCAAAATTAAAAATTTCCACTTTATTATGTTTTTTTGCGTGCTTCAGCCTGTAACCGACATAATCAACAGCAATTACGCGTTTAGCACCTTTCAGCCATGCAAATTTTTGAGCAAGCAGCCCTACAGGACCGCATCCCAGCACGATGACTGTATCGCCCTCTTTCACCCCAGCATTATCAATGGACCAATATGCTGTTCCCATTGCATCCGCCAGCAGCACAAGACTCTCATCCTTTACTTCACTATTCTCAGGAATTTTAAAGGGAGTAAAATTTCCGTACGGGACACGCAGATATTCAGCCTGGCCTCCTGCATATCCTCCAAACGTTTCCGAATATCCAAAAAATCCGCCGCTGTCGCCGTGAGGGTTGGAGTTATCACATTGGCTGGTTAAGTCCATTTTGCAATACAAGCATTCTCCGCAGCTGACGTTAAAAGGAATAATGACTCTGTCCCCTTTTTTTACTTTGGTCACATTTCTTCCTGTTTCCTCTACAACACCCATAGGTTCATGTCCAATGACATAGTCTTCAGGAAAATTGGGCATCATTCCATGAATTAAGTGTAAATCGGAACCGCAGATGGCAGTTGTCGTGACCCTGACAATAATATCATCATGATTTTCAATTTTGGGATCACTTACTTCCTTCACCCTAACGTCCTTGATTCCTTGAAAAGTAACAGCCTTCATCAGTATCCTCCTTTTTTACTCGCCTAAATCTGCCATCATTCCCCGCTTTGATGTATCATCGGCATACAGCTTCATTGCACCGATCATCAGCGCTGCTTCTACAGACTTTTTGTCCAGTTTGAACTGATCTGTAACTTCATAGGGATGAAGCCACCCTTTTGAAATCATAAAGTTTGATGTTTCCTCATGAAGGTCAATTGCGAGGTCCAGCTGTTTTTTTAACAATTTGCGCAGCGCAGGTGTAGCAGTTTCAGTTAAGGCAATGGCCGTGTTTCTTACAGCAGTTTTCGTCATAAGTAAAAACTCCAGTGCAAGTGTGGTATCAGCCAATTCCGGCATACCTTCCGCGTTTTCAACTTCCAGGTAATCTTTAATCAAGAAAGACCCCTCCTTTCTATTGAATTTCCTCCTCAGGCAGCAATGCCTGTAATGCTGTGATTGCAACAATTGACTGCTTCACATCTTTATCCATCAAGGCCCGCAGATCCTGATCAAAAACAAGGCCCTGAAGCATCTTGGATTTAACAAGGCTGACCGTTTTAAAATTAACCAGTTCATGCACTTCCATCATTTCGTGAATTCCAAGTTTTTTCATTGTCATCACCTCCGTAAAAGCATTTCTTATTATTTGGACGGTAACGGACAATATACCAAGCAGAAACAGGCAAAAATTTCATCAAGGTGCTGAAATTCAGCTTTGAAATTGTCATTGAAACATAAAAAAAGCTGCTTTAAAAGATCTTGACGATCCTTTAAAACAGCTTTCATCTTATCTCTTCAATTGTTTTTCCAATACATAAAGCTCTTCCGTTACCGACGCTAAACGGTCGTCAAGCAGTGTTTTCGCATGATCAAGGGCTTGATTGTAATAATGAGGTGCAATGCTTTCCTCAATAAAATCGAGAACATGCCCGGCAGCAAGCTCACCGATTTCTTCTCCTCTTGTATCATAAAAAAACCTTTGAATGTCTGACAGCATTTGCTGTCTTTCTTCCTTAGATAATGTTTTTTTCACTTATTCTCGTCCTTATCCTTTAAAATAATTCAAAACCGTCCCTGCTACAGATGGTTCATACTGAAATAGGCTGCCGGCTTTCGGAAATTTTTCCAATTCTTCATCACTCATGCCAATGCTGGCGGTTGTGATGTACAGCGTATTCAGGTTCTCCCCTCCGAAAACGCAGGAAGTCACATTAGGTGCAGGAATACTGACCTCTTCAAGCATCTGACCGCTGTCAGGATTCCATCTGCTGATTCTTCCTCCTCCAAAATGCGCAATCCATAGCATGCCTTCTTCATCTATCGTCATGCCGTCAGGTGAGCCAGCATCTTCCGGAAACGTGATAGCAGTTCTTTTCTCGCTGATGCTTCCCGTATCCAGCTGATAATGAAATTGAAACACCTTACTTTCAGGTGTATCTATCAGATAAAAATATTTGTTATCTCTGGACCAGGCCAGCCCGTTCGAAATACTGAGATTTTGGAGTTTTCTTTGAGCCGTCATGTCTGTATTGAGACAATATAGAGAACCTTGGTGCTTCTTTCCTTCTTCCTCCATCGTCCCTGCCCAAAACCGGCCTGCCGGATCTGCTTTGCCATCATTAAAGCGGTTATTGGCTACATGTTCTTCAGGATTTGTAATTTCTTCAAGCTTGCCGCTGCTCATATCCAAAAAGAAAAATCCATTTTCAGCCGCCAATACTGCCCCATCTGTTTCCCGCAGCACCAGAGCTCCCGGCCTCTGCCCAAGAGACATTTTATTTACTTGCCCTTCCCTAGAAGGATCTAATGAATAAAGCGCTTGTCCCTCAATATCAATCCAATATAGGAGACTGCTCCGAGGGTCCCATACCGGCCCCTCTCCAAGAAGGGTCCTGACATCTGCTGCCACACTTGCCGTTTTCATAGTTCTCCTCCTTTTACCTCATCAATTCCACATTCTGCAGATCTCCGGCTTTTCTGATAAAAACTCAAGGGTGTACACATCCGGTGAAGTCAGAGCTTTCCAATGCTGATAGCCAAACTCTTTTTGAAAATGTTTAAGAATCAGAATGAGCAGATTGCTGTGTGTAATGATGGCTGCACTTTTCCCTGTATGAAGGAGGGTATCCTGCAAGGCAATTACTCCCCTTTTCATCGCTTCATTGCTCGACTCTCCGCCTGGAAAAGTCAGGTCAAGATCTGAAAAGGATTTTTCCACCATCGTCAGCCAATCTTCCGCATTTTCAGTACAAAGCACTTTCTCCGATAACCGAATGTCTTTAATCATTTTAAGCTGAAGGCGTTCACTTACATGCATAGCTGTTTCACAGGCTCTGATAAACGGACTTGATACAATTAAATCCACATCTTTGTCATAAAGAAAATCTGAAAGCTTTTGGGCGGCCGTTCTCCCCTCTGAGGTAAGCTTTGATCGAAAAGCCAAACCCTCTGCCTCGCAATGAAGAATCAAGTATATTCTTTTTTTCATTCTCATTCTGTACCCCTTGAACATTTGTTGTACTCTATTTTAAAGAATTTTCGGCCATTTCTCCAATGATAGGGTTGGTTTTTTGAAATTTGGCTTTATACCCCAGGATTCGGGAAAGGTAAAAATAAAAAGCGCTTTCCCAGCAAATCCTGCAGCAAAGAACAGATGAGGATAATGGTTATGCATTGCAAGGAATTTCCGCTTTTGTAAGAAATAGTGGGGTATTTAACATAGGATTGAGATACTGCAGGAGTAGAATCCGCAAATGCAGTCAAAGTAAAAAATCCAGAACTGTGTGAGGACTACTGTTGAATAGACGGAGAATTTCCGCAAGTGGTTCTGGTTTTTTTAAAAGAGTGAGTAGGCGTCATATGAAAGCGACTATACATAGATAAACGGAGGAATTCCATCTATTCAAAAAAAACAACCAAAATGGACTGAAATAAACGGAAGAATTCCGTCTATGCATCAAAAAGCCTTAAAATGAAGTATTTTCAACAGTTTAAGCGGAATTCATTCCCTTATTTTCTCTAAAAAACAGCCTAATTTGAATGTAACCGGAATTCTTCCGCTTATTTTTTCTTTGTGAGGGTGAGGGGCGTCTTGTGAATTTAGAATTTCTAACATATTCTTTAAAACGTCATGATTTCCGTCGCTGAAAACAGTGTTGCCAAGAGTAAATAAAATGACCTTTCCTTACACCAAACCTTTTAAAAAGCCCCTGGAAATCAACACACTGTTGTTCCCTGTAGATGCGTCTCTCACCTGCTTTCAGCTGAGTGCGCAAACTTTTAACATTGATCTCTATCGGGTATATTATAGTAAGACAACGTAGAGGGGGAAAACCATTGAGGTTCATTGATGAATTGTATGAATTTTACCGAAGTCAGTTTTCAGGCGAAGAGCTGGATGCTGAGATTGTGGCCGCCTCCGTTTTGGAAGAGCTTGATCGTAAAGAGGTTATTAAAGTGCTTGGAGAACTTGATGATGAAGAACTGTACGGCTTGCTAGGCTTTTATCTTGTAGAAAGCCTGAAAGCCCGGATGGCCCGTGACGGTGTATTTGAGGGCGAAAAACCTAAACTTCATTAATCCAGCTTGTAAAGCAAAAAGTTATACTCCTGTATGGAACAAAAATCCGTTTTATGATGAGACGGGTTTTTTTGTTATAGAGTATACAGCGGCCTTTCCGACTACGAGCAGGAAGGTTATCTTTTGTAGCGAATATAGCTGTAATGTCCTGTAGGAAGGGATTTTACTTCTCTGCCGTTTTCATCAGTATACACCTCGTATTCCTCGTATTTTTCAATAATGTATACCACTCCGTTTTCTACTGATTTTTCAGAGCTTACATATTTATCTTCTAGCACAGGTACAGTACTGCTTGCTGATTCCGCCCCCGCATCCACTGATTCAATTTCTTCTGCATCAAAAACAGGCTTGATTGGATTAGAATACTCATCCTGAAACACATCTATTTTCATGAAGATAATCATAGTAATAAAGGCTGCTCCAACAATTGCCGTGAATTTTGTTCTCATCATCCATCCCCCCTGAGATCTTGTACTATTACTATATGCAGGGATTTTCTTTACTAGTAGAAGTTTATGAAGAACCCCTTCTACAATTCCTTCATTCACGTCTATAACACTCTTTATCACAACGAAGTGGATAGACTCATATCATGCTGATATCTCAATTAGGGAGCTGGACGGTCATGACTGCAAACAGCGATTACACTTCACCTCAATACTTCTTTGACGTAAATAAAAGTAACTTGTTTAAACAAGATCAACACAATCTGATTAATGTAATGGGAAAAAAACAGTTGAACACACTTGAAAACGTATCTCTTCTTGATATTTTTCTTAGTGCTGAGCACGTTGTAGAGCCCCACTATCACCAAAACGCAGCTGAACTAGTTTATTGTATCTCGGGATCCGCAACTGTCTCTATACTAAACCCATATACAAAGCAGCTGCTGAATATCCCGATAACACCAGGGCAAGTAGCAAATGTTCCAAAAGGGTGGTGGCATTATGAAGTAGCCTCCGTTAACAACACTCATCTTCTGGCCATTTTTGATGCACCGAATCCAGAAGTGATTTTAGGTTCTGACCTCTTAAAATTCACCCCATCAAACATCATGGCTCATACTTATTGTATCAATGAAGAACAGTGGAAAGCTGTCACTCATTCCATCAAGCCAAGTACGTATATAGGGCCCTATAAGAACTGCAATAAACGTAATCTTGCTCACCATCAAAATCAATATGCACAACAGCCCTATCAGCCTTATCTTCAATACCCGCGTTATCCCAACTACCCATATTGATTCCACAACAGTCATCCACAAAGTGACTGTTGTTTTTTTTCTTGTTTGCTGGTTTTACACCCCGCGCTGAATTTTGTAACAAAAAGAGCGGCTTTGTTATAGTAACTTGGAATTTTGACCGGATACTATAACAAAGCAGTGGGTTTTGTTATACTATCTCAAAAATCGTATAACAAAGAGAGCCCGTTTGTTATACTATCTTGGAATTTTGACCGGATACTATAACAAAGCAGGGGGTTTTGTTATACTATCTCAAAAATCGTATAACAAAGAGAGCCCGTTTGTTATACTATCTTGGAATTTTGACCGGATAGTATAACAAAGCAGGGGGTTTTGTTATACTATCTCAAAAATCGTATAACAAAGTCAGAAGTTTTCTTATAGCTTCTTCAAAATCGTACAACAAACCAAACCACATTGCTCCTTTTCAGCCCTCTCCAAATTCCCATGAAACTTCTTCTAATAGAAGGTAACATAGAAAAAAAGCCTGCACAGGTTCATTCCGCCGGCTTCTCTTCATTATCATTTCCCTGGTACGGGGCACCAGCTGACTAGCCGGCTTTGGTTACCTCCAAAAAGTGGATATGGTGTCCGTCAATGGCTGCTACTTTAAAAATAAAGCCCTCTGCCTCTAGTTCGTCTCCCAGCTTGGCATCAATGTTCCTCGTAAGAAACCAGCCGCCGATAGTGTCTACATCTTCATCAGAAAGATGAGTGCCCAAAAGGTCATTTACATTGCCGATTAATACTTTCGCATTAAAGATAAAATGATCGTCTTTGATTTTCCGGATTTCGGCTACTTCATCTGCATCAAATTCATCACGGATTTCCCCAACAATTTCTTCAATAATATCTTCTGCTGTCACAAGGCCCGAGGTGCCGCCGTATTCGTCAACGAGAATAGCAAGGTGGCTTCGCTCTTTCTGCATTTTTACCAAAACATCGCGAATTGGAATTGTATCAATTACTCTAATAACAGGCTTCGTATAATTTTCCAGCCTGATGATGTCCTCTTTTTGCAATATTTTAGCTGTCATCAGCTCTTTCACATTTACAACGCCCAGTATGTGGTCTTTATCTCCGTCTTCTATGACCGGATAGCGTGTATATCTTTCATTTGCAATGGTCTGAAAAATTTTCTCCATTGGCTCATGAATGGACAGGCTCACCATTTCAGTTCTTGGCACCATAATTTCTCTGGCAAGTCTTTCATCAAAGTCAAAAATATTATTCATATACTTGAGCTCATTTTGATTGATTTCTCCGCTTTTAAAGCTTTCAGATAAGAGAATGCGGAGCTCTTCTTCTGAATGAGCGAGCTCATGCTCTGAGGCTGGCTTTAACCCAAATATGCCTACGAGCAGTCTTGCTGATCCATTCAATACCCAGATAAATGGATACATGATTTTATAAAACAAGATAATCGGCCTGGCAAAAATCAGAGTAACAGCCTCAGCCTTTTGAATTGCCACGGTTTTAGGGGCCAGCTCACCCACTACTACATGAAGGAAGGTGACCAGTGTAAAGGCGATCGCAAAAGAGAGAATTGTTGTGACAGATTCAGCTAGATGAAATTCTTCAAACAGTGGATGAAGAAGCCGCTCAACCGTAGGCTCACCCAGCCACCCCAGTCCAAGCGCTGTCACAGTAATCCCCAACTGACAGGCAGAAAGGTATTCATCGAGATGGGTGATGACCTTTTTTGCCGGAAGTGCACCCGCTCTTCCTTTAGCTACGAGCTGGTCAATTCGTGATCCCCTGACTTTCACAATGGCAAATTCAGTAGCGACAAAAAACGCGGTTAATCCGATTAAGAGTGCGATTAAAAACAAATTAAATATCGTCAATGGCTGCCCGCTGCAAAGGGGCTTACACCTCCTGAGAAATAAAAGAATTATTCTTCTCTACCCTGCATAAAGATTATGATAAACTTGAGCAGCTCAAAAAGAGAAAAGCAGCATCAATTATCAGGGCTGCAGCTTTTGGGCTGACTTGCTTCCGTTTCCTGTTACTTTATACTGTGCCCAAAGAAATATTTCCAATGCTTACAGAGAGGATGAAAGCGCCCCTGAATCGTTCATTGAGACGAGGAGTGAGTGCGATTTTGCAATTTGCTTTCTGTACGCAAAAATGCCCGGATGATGGCACATCCAGGCGGTGGAGCTTTCATTTTTTTCTAGCCTTCTTGATTAGGGAAAATTCTTTGTACCATCTCATTGAATTCTTCAAAAAGACCCTGTACCGGCTTTCCTTCTTGAATTTTATCTCCATAATCGGTCATTCTGTCAGCAAAATCCGGGTTGGAAGAAACAAATACGTTCTGCACGCCTTCATCTGTTTCTTTCACCTGATCTGCTATTTTCTTTTTCAATTCTTCTCTTACTTCTCCCTTTGGCTGATTCTTCAGTACAACTGCTACATAGGCATTATTGTCAGTCATAATGACGTTTGCATAGTCAATCTCATCCAAATCTTCCACTTTGTCTTCCGCTTCTTCAGAGACTTGCATATTGCCATTATTATCACCGTTGTTATTGCCATTATGATCACCGTTGTTATTGCCCTGTCTGTTTCCATGTGCGCCTGCACCTTGGCGGTCCTGGGCATCTTGGTTTACGTTCGTACCCCCAATCAGGCCGTTATCATTCTCGCTGATATTTTCATTATTGTTATCAACATTTCTTGTTTGGTTAGCTTGATTTCCGTTGTTATCATTTTCTCTGCCCTGATTGGCCATGCCGCAGCCAGCAAAAACGAGAACAGCTAACAGTGTAATTAAAAATGCTTGTATAGTTTTCATAGTGTTTACCTCCTTTTCATATTGCTATTACCTTCTCCTTCCAGTTAAGTTTTATGTATGAATAAATAAAAAAGCATAAAAATATACAACCTAGCAGGAAAAGGGGGGCTTTATGATGAGAGCATTATTGACCGGAGTTCTACTTATATCTATCTTATTTTTCCCTTTCGCACAAACAGCTCTTTGCTTCCAGGCAGAGGCTGCGCTGGAGACTCCCTCCCATGCCAAATGGGGGAAGCTTGCTGTGGAAAAAGTGCGAGAGGCGTATCCATCAGCTAATATTGCAGACTACTTCCATATTGGGAGGACGGAGGAAGCAAAAACTGCTGTTGAGAGTTTTAGATTATGGATGAAAGAAGGCAGCAAAGAGTATGGACTACTTGTGATGATTACCTATGATAAACAAACAGAGAGGGTGATTAGCATAAAAATCAGCAAGATATCATAGGATCCTACCAGGGGCTTGTCTTCACTCATGACGAACTCATTTCATATTGTTGAAGCTTTTCCTTAGTAAATCTCATAGCAGTCTCAAGAATCCGCAAGTTTTTGAAGTCGCCGCAACTGGCTGTACAACAATAATAGTCAGTTGTAAAATGGTAGTGATGAAACACCATAGGGGTGAAAAAATGGGATTGAATGAGCAGAAAACAGCTATTTTACATACAGAAATATACTGTGAGAACGAAATTATTGAAAATGGGTATGTAATAATAAGAGATGGCGTCATTGAGGAAGCCGGGGATATGTCCCACGCTCCTTCTTTTAACAACTGCACTTTGATTCAACTGGATGAGCGTTCGACGGCGGTTCCCGGCTTTATAGATATTCATATTCATGGAGCAGCCGGGGCAGATACCATGGATGCGACAAGAGACGCTCTTCAAAAAATGGCAGCCGCGCTCCCCGCTGAAGGTACGACCAGCTTTCTTGCTACCACAATGACTCAAGATTCTGCAGCAATAGACGCAGCTCTTATCAGCTGCGCGCAATATATCGGGACTCAAACTAAAAAAGGCGCTGAAATGGTCGGCATCCATCTTGAGGGCCCATTTGTAAATCCAAAGAAAGCCGGCGCGCAGCCGGCAGAACACATACTTCCGCCAAATCCGCTTCTTTTTGATCACTGGCAGACTCTGTCAGGCAGCACCATTAAAATTGTCACCATGGCACCTGAAATGGAGGGGGGAATGAATTTTACGAAAAAGCTGACCTCTGAAGGTGTTATTCCGTCGATTGGCCATTCTAGTGCCTCCTATTCAGAGGCAAAGGAAGCAGTCATGAACGGAGCAAAGCAAGTGACTCATCTTTTCAACCAGATGTCGCCGCTTCACCACAGAGAGCCTGGTACAGCAGGGGCAGCTCTTCTTGAGGATTCACTTTCAGCTGAAGTTATAGCCGATGGCGTTCACATTAGCCCTGAGATGGTTCGGCTTGCCTTAAAGGTAAAAGGTCAAAACGGCCTCATCCTGATTACGGACGCAATAAGGGCGAAATTTATGCCGCCTGGCACATATGACCTTGGAGGCCAGCAGGTCACTGTTGGGGAAGGCAGAGCTGTTCTGCCAGACGGTACACTCGCAGGCAGTATTTTAACAATGGATACTGCTGTCCGCAACATGATGCTTTTCACGGGCTGTTCACTTCGTGATGCTGTCAGAATGGCGTCCGAAAATCCGGCAAGGCAATTAGGCTTATTCCACAGAAAAGGCAGCATTAAGGAAGGAAAGGACGCTGATCTTGTTTTTCTGGATGCTAGTCATGAGGTGATCATGACAGTAACAAGAGGGATGATCTCTTACAGGAGGGGTGAGCAGATTGAACATAATAGAAGTTGAAAATTATGAAGAATTAAGTATCGTTGGAGCTGAAATAATTAGCGGAAGAGTAAAATCCCAGCCCCATTTAACAATGGGGTTTGCAACCGGGGGAACACCCGTTGGAACATATCGTGAACTGATTAGTGACCATTCAACAAAAAAAACCTCTTACAAAAATGTAACAGCATTCAATCTTGACGAATACCTGGGGCTCTCCGGTGATCATCCCAACAGTTATTGTCACTTTATGAAGGAGCATTTATTTCAGCATATTGATATTCATAGTACTTCAACATTTATACCAAATGGGCTCGCAGAGAATCCCCTGGAAGAGTGCAGAAGATATGAAGAGCTCATCGAAGAAAAGGGCGGCATAGATCTTCAGCTTTTGGGCATAGGATTCAATGGTCACATAGGCTTTAATGAACCTTACACTTCCTTTTCTTCAAGGACTCATATTGTTGACCTTGCTTTATCTACCAGAAAAGCCAATGCCCGTTATTTCAACAGTATTGATGATGTACCCTCGCAGGCTGTCACGATGGGAATTGGCACAATCATGGAAAGCAGGGAGATTCTTCTGCTAATATCCGGAGCTGGTAAGCAGGCTGCCCTCAGCAGACTGCTGGATGGAGATGTGAATGAAGAATTTCCTGCGTCTGCATTATTATCACATTCTGCCGTCACAATTGTGGCAGATGCAGCCGCTTTAGGGACAAGGGGACGGTTCTCTTAGGGACAAGGGGACGGTTCCATCGTCCCAAAGTTCCCGTCCAAGCAGCCCCACGACATGTCCCATGTCCGGCTGCATTCCAGAGGACAGCATCAGCAAATCAAGGTCTCTAGTGATGTGAAGAGGCTTCTTCTGTTTTCTGCTGCTGTTCTTCTTCCCCCGCTCTTTCCCACTCTTCCGGGTCTATAGTTCCGACTGCGGCCTTGACCTTTGGCATGCTATGCATGTTCCTGGCAGTCACATGGGCTTGAATGTAGTAAACTCCCTCAGCAGAAAAGAAAGCATCACCAGAGTAAATTCCGTTTCCTTCATGATTTCCTTCCACTAAGTAACTGTCTTCTTTTGAGCCCGCTGCCCAAATTTCGAATTCAACTTCATTCGCATCTTCCACTTTTTCATTTCCCTGAGTCACTGCAGCGGATATTTTCGTTTTTTCATCTGTATTAATAGAGTCCGGTAAAGCAATTACAACTTCAATAGCCGTAAGTGTATCCTCCTGCTGTTGGGATGCTGTGCAGCCTGTAAGCAGCAGCATACAGCAAAAAAGAAAGATTCTCCCCCTGTTCAAACGTTTCATCTCCTTTGTTTCTTTCGCAAGACTATCATATCAGAACTCCAATTAGCAGTTGTGAAATAATTGTGAGGCAGGATTTTATGACAGGTTTTGGTTTTTATAAAAAACTCTATCCATTCCATATTTGCTTCCTAAAAGCACCAGGTGCAATCCGTACACATTTTTTAAGAGTGTTCCCTTACTGAATGCGTCCGTCTTTCTTCATCTGCTCCAAAAAGTTCGCTTCATACTCTGTAAAAGGCTTTGTAGTTACCTTCTCAAATGCTTCATCAAAAGTACTTTTGTTCATTTCTGTTAAAAGCCTTTGCAGAATGTCTGTACCTTCCTGCTCAAGAAAATACGTAACAAACAAACCGCTTTGAAAATAAGGGGAATAATCAAAAGAAATACTTTTTTCCCATTCTCCCGGCGTTGTAAGAGAATGAAACGGCTGATATGCGGTCTCACTTCCCTCCAGGCTGTTTCCTTCAAAATAAACAGCAGTGCCTTCATTCAGCCAGACCGGAACTTTCAGCAAACTAACATCTTTCTCATTCATCAAACTATGAAACAGAAAATGGGCATACTCATGGCGGAATGTTCTCTTAAATTCCTCTTCTCCGCCAAGTGAGTCTGGCGTTAAAAGATGGATGCTGGCTGTAGCTTCATGGTATGCACCCAGCATGGTTGTATCTGTTGAAACATTATCTATTCTGGGAACTTCTATTTCATGATCATAAAAAAAGATGCTTAATTTTCGTTCGGGAAGCTTGCTGAAAACTATAGCATATTGATCTCGATTATCACTTATTTCATCAAGGACCTTCTGAATCAGCTCCTTGTTTATTTCCTCTTTAAAATAAAAGGTAACAGAACCCTCTTTTACCTGAATGTAATTCTCCAGATTTTGATTCTCCCCCGAATAACTTTCCAGCATGTATTTGTAATGCTGAAGCTTTCTGTCAGAATCAATCGGGGCCGAGCTGACACTCGTATACCTGTCAGCAACCTGCAATGTGAGATTCAGAACCGCCGGGGCTAATGTCAGGGGAATTGCGAGAAATGAGAACATCAGCAGAGTGATATTGATGCTTTTGCGATGCAATGTGCCTTTCAGTTTAAAAAATCCTGATATGGCATAGCCTCCTATGATAACCATGATTACTGAAGTAACTCCCCACAGGATCACCCCCTGCGTACCCGTTAAAAACAGCATGGCCAAAAACACAGCGGATACGATGAGCAGTAAACCTGCAAGCAAAGCAGTGCCCTGAAGCAAAAAGGACAGTATTTTTTTCACCAATTTTCTCCTCTATATCGTTTTTCTCTAAGTTTAACATTCTTTCCCAACCTATGAATAGTTCATGATAAGCATATTCTGATTAATGTAACAAAAAATGTGTTAACATAAAGTTATGTTACATTAGGAGGTTTTCTTACCGTGAGATCTGTTGAAGCAATTAAATGTGAAAAAAAGCTGCAACTGATTAAATGCTACTTAAAACAGCGTTCCATCCGCGACTATTGCTTGTTTGTTCTTGGAATTAACACGGGGCTGAGGGTACAGGATCTTCTTCATCTTCATGTAAGAGATATCGCAGACAACGATGGAAATATACTTCTCTCCATGAAACAGCCATGTGAAGGACTCCCTGTTTATTTAAACAGTGAACTAAGGCACGTTCTTGAAAGCTTTATCAAGAATAATAACCTTTCGATAGATGATTACTTGTTTCAATCACGCAAAACTAATGAGCCAATATCAAGGCAGCAGGCCTACAGAATTATAAATGAAGCTGCCACCAGCGCTGGAATTTCTGCTCCCATCGGCACACACACCCTCAGGAAAACATTTGGCTATCATGCTTACCGAAAAGGCATTGCCATTTCCCTGATTCAAAAAAGGCTTCAGCAGTCAGCTCCTTCAGAAACACTTTACTATCTTGGCATTCATACATATGATCCTTCAGAAATTCTGCTCGACGTAAATTTATAGTAAGAGGTGATAGGAGTGTTTAACAGTACTTTTCAGACAGATGCATTTATTTTACTACTCGCTGTCCTCTTTATTTCCGGGGTCCTAACGACAAAGTTCTCAGCACGGCTGGGAGTCCCCGCCCTGGTCCTGTTTATGCTTGTCGGGATGATAATGGGAAGCGACATTCTTGGACTGATTTATTTTGATAATGTGCGAATTGCGCAAATACTGGGTATTTTTGCACTCATTATTATTTTGTTTGAAGGCGGCCTCCAAACAAACTGGAGAACGTTGAAGCCGGTGATTGCCCCTTCTATATCCCTGGCAACAATCGGGGTGCTTTTGACATCGGGTATTGTCGCAGTGGCTGCAAAACTAATACTGGATTTGAACTGGCTGGAGGCAGGACTGTTCGGGGCCATTGTCGGTTCTACTGATGCTGCAGCTGTTTTTGCTGTTTTAAAAGGGCAGAATGTTGATTCGCGGCTTGAAGCTACTCTTGAAGCTGAGTCAGGCTCCAACGATCCAATGGCTGTCTTTTTAACTATCGCCATGATTGAACTAATCTCTGTTCCAGAAGCGAGTATTTTAAAGCTTACTGGAAGCTTTTTTCTGCAAATGGGGCTTGGCCTTCTGTTCGGGCTCGCTTTCGGTAAGTTTGCTGTTTACGCCCTTAACAGGCTGAACCTGGATTCCAGCGGACTTTATCCTGTTTTTGCTACGGCCTTTGCTTTGCTGACATACGGTATTACAGCTTTTGCAGGAGGATCTGGACTGCTGGCTGTTTATGTGGCTGCAATCATCATTGGAAATAATGAAGTCGCCTATCAGCACTCCATCTTTCGTTTTTCAGAAGGCTTTGCCTGGATGATGCAGATCGCCATGTTTGTGATTCTGGGGCTGCTCGTTTTTCCATCAGAGCTGTTTACACTGGATATCGTCCTTAAAGGATTGCTGATTTCCGGTATCCTGATCGTGATTGCAAGGCCTGCGGCAGTCTTCCTGTCATTGATTGGCTTAAAGTACAGTGTAAAGGAGAGAATATTCCTGTCCTGGGCTGGACTGAAAGGTGCCGTTCCAATTGTTCTTGCCACATTCCCGCTTCTTGCAAACATTGAGGGAAGCTATCTTATGTTTAATGTCGTGTTCTTCGTAGTATTGACAAGCTGCTTGATTCAAGGGTCAACCATTACGCTTTTGGCAGAAAAGCTTCAGCTTGTCGGACCTAAGAAAAACACCCCAATGCATTCAATTGAACTGGTTTCCCTCGGAAAAGCAAACGCGGAAATTATTGAATATGAAATGGAACACTCAGCCGCCATAACCGGTAAAACATTGAACGATATTCCCTTCCCGGACGGAACATTGGTCAACGCCATTATCCGCGCCAATCAGCTCATTACGCCAACAGGAGACACAACTGTGCAAGGCGGTGACTACCTTTATATTCTCACGGACCGGAAAAGCAAAGGTCCTTTAAAGGCACTGCTTAGACAAAAGGATTCTTCTTCTTCCTAAAAAGTGCCAGACACCAGAGGGGCTGCATTTTATCACTGCTGCCCCGGCAGGCGTCTGGCATTTTTGTCCCCTCAGGTTCCTGGCACCTGGACTGGCACCGCTTCAAGGAATTCCAGTATGGCTTCCTTATTTGCGGGGATGTTCATCTCCAACACGGCGCCCGAGTGCTCATAAGTTTCATCTATGAATGTATTCTGGACTGGAATTCTCAAGCTCTTTACTTCAATCCCTGTATTCAGAGCGAGCTTGCCCAGCAGCTGCAGCATCGTTCCCATTGGCATGTCAGTTTCAACATATTTTAATGCCTCTCCCAGCAGCTCCGGCATTGCAGCAATGCCATCAATAGACTGCAGGCGTGAACTCACATGATCTTTCATCATCAAAAGCACTTCCTGCTGGCGCTGAACTCTGCCAAAATCACTCTCTGAATCATGCCTGAACCTCACGTATTTAAGAAGCTGCTCTCCTTCCAACGGCTGAATTCCCGGCTGAATGTTCATGTTCATATCATCAATCATTTCAGGTGTGACATGTACCTTCATTCCATCCGGCG
Source organism: Metabacillus lacus (assembly GCF_009674805.1). Taxonomy (GTDB): domain Bacteria; phylum Bacillota; class Bacilli; order Bacillales; family Bacillaceae; genus Metabacillus_C; species Metabacillus_C lacus. Next base: position 95,545 of record NZ_WKKI01000008.1, read on the forward strand.
CCAAATAATCGATTAAACTGATAAATCCTTTAAAATCAATAACAGCTGTATAATCAACATCTATGCCGAAGTTAGCAGAAATCGTGCTTTTCAACAGGTCATTGCCTCCCAGATAATAGGCGGCATTGATTTTATTATAGCCTTTTTCATAATCCGGAATTTTGACAAAGCTGTCCCTCATAATCGAAATGACCTTCACCGAAGCTTCTTCCGGCACATAATCAACAACCATAATAGAGTCAGAGTTGGCCCTTTCTCCATCTCTGTTATCACTGCCTATCACCAATACCCTGACTGATTCTTCTTTTTGTCCATTCCTGGGCTGCTTCTCTGCTGCCGGCTCCGGACTTTGCTGTTTCTGAAAAGGATTGCAGGATATAAGCAATGTGCCTATCATTAGCAGAAGAATTTGCACCTTCAGCATTCTCACTACGTTCATAACTGGAAAACCTCCGTTCAGTGGAAATTTTTACTATCATCTCCATTTCCTTTTGTTTTCATTCTGAACTTCCCTACTATAACTGCTTCTTACATAATTTTCCCCCTGATGACAAACACTAGGGGCAGGTGATAACAATGGACTTTGCACGAATTGGAATAGAATTGATTGTAGGTTTTTTTGGGTTGTTTGTTGTTTCCAAATTTTTAGGGAAAACACAGATTACTCAAATTACAGCCTTTGATTTCATCTCAGCCCTCGTGCTGGGAGAGCTGGTAGGCAATGCAGTTTATGATAAAGACATAGGGCTAAGTGAAGTCCTGTTCGCCATCACAGTATGGGGAGCACTCATTTATATGATAGAAATGGTTACGCAAAAATCGCTGCGGGCCAGAACATTTTTTGAAGGTAAACCCACAATTATTATTCACAAGGGCAGAATTCTCAGAAAAAATCTTGGGCGTGAAAAACTGGATTTGAATCAGCTGCAGCATTTGCTTCGTGCAAAGGGTGTTTTTTCTATTACAGAAATAGAATTTGCCATTCTGGAAACAGATGGAAGCATCAATGTTATGAGAAAGTCTGAGTATGATACACCTACCAGAAAGGATTTGCATGTACCTTTTGATCCAGCTGTTTTTCCAATCACCTTAATTGTTGATGGTGATGTACTGTGGTCAAACGTAAAAGCTGCAGGCTTTAGTGATGAGTGGCTGAAAAACCAGCTTACCTTGCAGGGGATAAAAAATGAGAGAGATGTTTTTTTTGCTGAATGGATTGAGGGAAAGGGGCTGCATATCCAGACTCTTGCAGGCTCTGTTATGGAAGACTAAAAAACCCGGCTCTCTAATAAAGAGGACCGGGTTTTTGCTGTGTCAAGCTTCTTCATCTTCTAAAAAAGGTTTGTTGGCGTAATGATACATCCAGCCCATCATCAGTGCTCCGCCAATCAAATTTCCAATTGTGACAGGAATCAGATTATAAACCACTCCTGAAAAAGAAACGCTGTCAGGAGAATTCAGGACCAGGCTGATTGCAAATGTACACATATTTGCAATGCTGTGCTCATAGCCCGAAATAAAAAAGCAAAAAACGAACAGCATCATTGCAAATATTTTGGCACCGTCACTCTTTAGAGACATTGGTACAAAGAACGCCATACAAACCAGCCAATTACAAAGAATTCCCCGAAAAAAGAGTTCAAGCACAGGTGCGTGAGTTTTCTTTTCTGCCACACTGAGCAAAAATCCATTCACGGAAGGATCGTTGAATAGTCCCGTTGTATAGATCAGAAAGGCAAATATAATCGCACCGATAAGATTGCCTGCGTAACTGAAGAACCACATGTTTGCAACCTGCGGCCATGCCATTTTCTTTCGCAGAGCAGCATATGTATAGTAAAACGTGTTTCCTGTAAAAAGATCTCCGCCGCCATATGCAATTAAAATGATTGCTGCTCCAAAAGTGATCGCAGCAATAGGGTAGGTAAAAGGAGACTGTTCCAAATAAAAGAAATTGCCCGTTCTGAATGCAACAATAACCCCAAAGCCTATAAACATGGAGGCAAGTGCTGCTCTAGCCAGGTATCTTGTTTTGCTGTGTGTAAAAAGGCGCTGTTTTTTCAGGGCGAGCTTTTCGACTTCTTTCAGTGCTTGCACTTCCACCGTCATCACCACATTTACGTATTGTATTGCTGTTTGCAGTTATCTTACCACAATCGCCTGCTAATTATTGCAGCTATCTGTGACTATTCCCTGACAGCCGTAAGTAAATACTTGGTGTACTATGTTTTTATCAGTATCAGCTCACCCTGTTTCACCTTTTTGACCCGGTTATCAATCTCTATATGTCCGACATCGCTAAAGAGGTGTTTTCTACTGCTCGCTGACCGCTTTTATCAGCAGCCGGTTAGCCTCTATCACTATTACTAGACTGCCTGTATGAACAAGCAGCGTGATATAAGCCATGGCCGCAGTCCGGTATAGCAGCCACGAAGATAAATGCTTACAGTCCACTTGCCATTCCTCAAGAAGCTGGACGAGATAGTCCTCAAAAGACAGGGTGCCCCGTTTCGCAAAAAGCTGTTCAACCCAGCTGAGAATTTCCTGATGACAGCGTTCATTTTCTTCCACAGTTTCTATAAAACTGCATTGAAAATTACCATGGCCGGGCACTGCACCATAGCATTCTATTTGCTTTAAGTATGTTAGCGAAGCCAAAGTATCTTCTGCGCTAATGATAAAGGGAATTCTATGTTTGGCGAGCTGCTCCCTCCCAAAGTACGCATCTCCGCAGTATAGAATATCTGAGACTAGTACACCCATTTGGTTGATGCTGTGTCCGGGAAATGTGAACGTTTTGCAGGAATGGCTCCCAAATTGAATCAATGCCCCTGCTTCCTCGTCCACTCTCATGGTTTCTCCTTCAAGAAATTTATTTCTAAGCTCTGATATCGGCTTGTTTCCCTGAAAAAGATACAAAGGCTCGAGGATAGGGTTGCGGAGAATGGCTTCTTCAATGGGAGGTGCAATTGTATGTACATGTTTCTGTGACTGAAGATAGCCCGCACCTCCGAAATGGTCGGTATGCGCATGCGTAATGAATAAATGAGTAACCGGAAGTTGTTTTTCTTTCAACAATTTTAAGACTTTTTTCATAGACTGTTGATCAAGTCCTGCATCAATAAGCAATCCGTTTTCTTCATCCCTGACATACCCGATATTGACAGCTCCTTTAAAATAAAAGCAGTCTCCTTTGATATGCAGCAGTTCCATATAATCCCCTTCTTTTCACAGGAGTATGAGCCTCCCCTGTCTTTACAGCAGGGAGGCTGATTTAGATATATTCGTTGATAGTCAGACCCTTTCCTCCAGGAAAAGGAAATTTTGCCTGTTTCATCTCTTTCTTTTTCACAGCTTGCAGAATGTTTGCAAAACGTCTTTGATCTCCTCGTCTTTCTTCCTCTACAAACTGGCTGTTCAGTGAAACAGCTGATGCTTTTGAAAGCTCAGCATAATCGTTTTTGTATGTAACCATACGGTTTGCATATTGGACTGATTGTTCCAGTACTACAGGAGCCACCCAACTCATAACATCACCTCTGTTTTGTTTTTCCTTACTCTCAGGAATTTCAAACCTTTCTTACAGGTAAATACTTTGTTATGATAAGTTTTGCTGTATAATTTACTAAAATAAATACGCACCCTAATGTGAATTTATGGGAGGTGCTTTCATGTTTTGTGCAAATTTTCAAAATAATATCATTCAATTGTCTGAATTGCCCAGAAATCAGTTTCAGCAAATATATGATGCCGGACGCTCAGGAAAGCTTACCTGTCCCCTCTGCCAAAAAGAAGTGAGATTATACATAGGATTGAAGCAATCACCACACTTTTACCACGCAGGCAAGGGAGACTATTCAGACTGTGTAGAATACTGCTCTACTCTGCAGATTGAACCTGCTTCAGCTGTCACTGAAAAGGAGGCCGTCCACAGCGGGAGCTTCAGGCTGCCGCAAGGACGTTCAATCAAGGATGAACCCGCGGAAACACAGGGATTCACTCCTGCAACCCCGGTGACGATTAGCAATGTTTATACTGATCAAGCAGAACTGCAAAGCAATACGCTGTTCCCCGGCATAAGCTTTAACTCTTCACAATATGAAGCCATTACAAATGTAGAGGGGCCAATGCTCGTCTTATCTGGCGCAGGAAGCGGAAAAACCCGAGTGCTTACAGCAAGGGCAGCCTATATGGCTGTTCACCGGAAAATAGATCCTCGCTCAATTATGCTGGTTACCTTTACGTCTAAAGCTGCTAAAGAAATGAGGGACAGGCTTTCACAATCATACGGAATGATGCCTCAGCAGCTGGCAGGCATTGTTGTGGGAACATTTCACAGCATCTTTTACAGAATGCTTGCCCACTATGATGGAGCAAAGTGGAACGGAAATAACTTAATAAAAGGGGAATGGCAAAGGGAGCAGTATATTAAAACAGCCGGAAGAGAAAAGGGGCTTGATGAAAAGGATTTTCCCTACGATCTTGCTCTTCAAAAAATCAGCTATTGGAAAAATACGCTCTCGATTTCTTCATCGTTCAAGCCGAAAGATGATTGGGAAGAACAAGTTTTTTATCTTTATCAGCGCTACGAAGAAATGAAAAGGGACCGAAATCAGTTTGATTTCGATGATATGCTGATTGGGTGCTATGACTTGTTAACTGAAAACAAGGAACTCCTGGAGCGGTATCAAAAAAGATTTACCCATTTTCTAATTGATGAATTTCAGGATATTAACACCGTTCAGTATCAGCTGATGAAGCTTTTGTCAGAGCATACCCGCCACATTTGTGCAGTGGGTGATGATGATCAATCCATCTATTCTTTCAGAGGGAGCGATCCCGGGTTTATTCTTAATTTTCAAAAGGATTTTCCGGACGCAGCAGTGATACAGCTTACAAAAAATTACCGGTCCAGCCACCCGATTGTAGCAAGTGCAAAAAAAGTGATTGTAAGAAACCGTAACAGATTGAATAAAAATATCCAAAGCAGCTTTAACCATGAACAGCAGCCCCTCTTTTTTTATCCTTATGATGAAGAGGAAGAGGCAACCATGATTGTTAACGATATAAAGGAAAGAATTCAGGAGGGTGAAGATCCCGGAAGCTTCGCCGTTCTGTACAGAACCCATTCCGCGGGTCGTGCTGTTTTTGAGAGACTGTATCAGTCAAGCCTTCCCTTCTCCATGGAAAAGGAAACAGCAGGATTTTATGATAGAAGGGTTGTGAAAACCGCTGCGGCATATCTGACATTGAGCAGGGATCCTGACTCAGTTGAAGCTGTTACTTCCCTGTTATTTGCCTTTTTCATCAAGCAAACCGCCCTTTCTGACTTAAAAGCGATTTCGATATTGGAAGACTGCAGCTTGCTGGAAGCACTGCTGAAGCTTCCTCAGCTTCAGCCCTTTCAGAAAAAGAAAATTCAGCAGATTCTTCCCCGCTTTGCCAGGCTCAGAAGCATGAAGCCGGTCGAGGCACTGATTACAATCGAAAAGGATATGGGACTTGGAGATTACCTAAAGAAACGGGGAAGTGAAGGCAACTCCATTGAGAAGGGATCTGATGATTTGCAGGATCTAAAGGTTGCAGCGAAGGAGTTCCAAACCGTTGATGCTTTTCTGGATCATATTGATCATATGAAGCATGCTGTTAAGGAGATTAACAGCCTTCAGCGTAGTCCTGAAAATTCCATCCAGCTCATGACCATTCACCGGTCAAAAGGGCTTGAATTCAAGCATGTATATGTATTAGGAGTGACAGATGGCTCCCTCCCCCACGATTTTGCTCTGGATTCTCATAGACAGGGGGATTCCTCTCACCTTGAAGAAGAGAGACGTCTGCTGTATGTAGCGATGACGCGGGCAAAAGAAGGGCTGTATTTATCACTGCCATCTTATCGCAGATACAAAAAAGCTGTTCCATCAAGATTTATCAAGCATTTAATGTGAAAATATAAATAAGAAAAGCCCCCAATTTGGGAGGCTTTTCTTATTTTTTATTTATCATTTTAGAAATGGTTCCAAAGTCAAGTTTCTCTTTGCCGTTTACAATGGAATTGACAATTTTGTCCTCTGTATCCTTTGAAACAGGCTTGCCGGCTATTTGGGAAACCTTTTTAATTACGTTTCTCACTGTTTTTTCATCTTGAAAATTGGCTCCCTGAAGAGAGTTGGCAAGGTTAAACACATCCTGCATATTGACGCCGGTTTTCTTTTCAATATTCTTAAAGAAATTGTTATCCATTTTGAAGCCTCCTTACGTCTTGGTATATCATATGACTATGTTTGCAGATTGTGATACATCAGGATTGGAAAAAGTAAGAGCACGGGTTTGCACCCGTACTCTGTCTTCTTGCTTGTAGTGCCGATTAATGGTGGTAGTAAGAAGCACCAACAATGATCAACAAGATGAAAAGTACAACCAGCAATACGAAAGCTGATCCACCGTAGCCGTAACCGCCTCCGCCATAACCGCCGCCGTAGCCGTAGCAACCGTAACCCATTCAAAAGCACCTCCTCTTATCCTAGCTCCCTAACAGAATATGTCCTTCAGGGAAATTGGTTTGGACAAATGCATAGGGCTTTTGCGGAAATACCTGAAAACATATTGTGTCAGCTTTTTTTCATTTCAGAAGGGCCTTGTTCTGCCATCCGCTTTTCCACCTGATCAGCAAGAGCATCCATCTGACTTTCAAAATCCCCTGCCACTGTTTCCAGCCGCTCCCATTCCCGATCTTTCTCACTTTGCCACTTCTCAATTTTCTGCTGATTTTGGTTGTGTTTCTCATACCGTTTGTTCAGCCATCCCTCAAAGCTCCACAATAGCAAAACCCCTTTTCTTGCAGCATTTTCGTATAGTATGCAGAAGTGCTGCATGTAGCAGCTTGTGTGAAGATAGCAGCTTGTGTGCAGATAGCGTTTATATTGAGGGGCTCCGGCATCACATGCAAACCTGCCGGAAAACGGCGGCTCCTTTCACTCACAGTTTCTTTACGTATATTTTAGGACGGGGTAAGAGCTTATGCAGCGGGGTGAAACCTAAGATAGAAACTACAGAGAAATCTGTTTCAGCTTCTCACCTGATAATTAGATGTGGAATATCCGATTAATAAAAGAATGGCTTGAAAAAAGCTTTAAATAAACGGAAGTATTCCGGCTATTGATCTCAAGCAGGCAAATACTTAGTTACACCAATTCGAAATAGGTAAATAGGTTAAAATTGTTCTTTTTGTTAGAGGGAGGGGCGCCTTGTGAAAGTCACTCTGCATATATAAAAGGAGAAATTCCGCCTATGTAGAAAAAACAACGAATATAGATCGAAATAAACGGAGGGTTTCCGTCTAAGCAGCTAAAAAAGCCTAAAATGGATGTTTATGAGCAGCTTAAGCGGAATACATTCCCTTATTCTCTCTCAAAAACGGCTTATTCTGGGTTTAAGGGAAATTCTTACGCTTATTTGTGATGAGGAGGCGCCTTGTGCTTGCTGTTCCACTCAAATTTGTCCTTCATCGCACTGATGAAGGACATTTCTCTTGCTATTCCACTCAAATTTGTCCTTCATCGCACTGATGAAGGACATTTCTCCTGCTCTTCCACTCAAATTTGTCCTTCATCGCACTGATGAAGGACATTTCTCTTGCTGTTCCACTCAAATCTGTCCTTCATCGCCCTGATGAAGGACATTTCTCTTGCTGTTCCACTCAAATTTGTCCTTCATCGCACTGATGAAGGACATTTCTCCTGCTCTTCCACTCAAATTTGTCCTTCATCGCACTGATGAAGGACATTTCTCTTGCTGTTCCATCCAAATCTGTCCTTCATCGCACTGATGAAGGACATTTCTCTTGCTGTTCCACTCAAATTTGTCCTTCATCGCCCTGATGAAGGGCATTTCTCCTGCTATTCCACTCAAATCTGTCCTTCATCGCACTGATGAAGGGCATTTCTCCTGCTATTCCACTCAAATCTGTCCTTCATCGCCCCTGGGACAAGGTACCCGTCCCTGCGTCCCCATAAAGGGAATGTTACCGACGGGCTGGGACAAGGTACCCGTCCCTGCGTCCCTACGTCCCTGCGTCCCTAACGCGAGCGCCTCTTCTTTTTTCCACACCCACAGCCGCCTTTTTTTTCTTTTTTCACAGGCTGAGGCTTTGCAACATGCTTAGATTGATTGGAGGATGTTTCATAATTGGAAGGATTAATGTATGGCTTGTGCATAAGTAAAATTTCCGCCTTCCTTTTCTGACTTACTGTCATTCTATGATAATGAGAAAAGGTTGTTTCTAATTGGAAAGCCTATTCTATCAATCTTTGGACAGCTGCCTCAAGGATTCCAGCCAAACCTGCAATGGCAAGAATAGCCGCCAGCGGCTCACCCCACACAGGATAGACACTGTAACATATATATAAGAAGGCCGTGCACCAGACTCCGGTGCACCAGAAGCAGCTCAGCAATTCACCAAAAAAGGCTTGAATGCCCTTTCCCTTGATGGTTAAGTAGGTAACCTCTTCCCCTGCATCATTCACCTCGATGCTTTCTTCATGGAATGGCTTTCTGAGCCAGCCGGTAATCTTGTCATAGACGAGCAGACGTGTCAGCCGGAACGAGGCTAAAGACAGCATTAACAATGTTAAAAAAGACCCTGACATATCCTTCCCTCCCTGTTTTCACCTTTTACCTTATGTTCCTTGCAAAATAGATATGTCACATACTCTAAAGCCCGCCCCTCCATATTTGCCTTAAAAATGGGTGAGAAATTGTACTATTTCCTCAGTCCAATGAACCATTACCTGCATTAACTAATCATATAAAGGAAGGGAGTGAAGATAATGACTGAAAAATGGTCCGCTCTTGATTATTGCAGCTGCAATAAAGATGGAGTAACGCAAGAAGCAAAACAGGTCAGCGAGATTATTCAAGCCTCCAGTGAAACAATTATCATTAAAGATTCCTGTAAAGTTCATGTTGAAACAACTGAAACACAGGTTGCTGCTTCACTGCAGGCAGCAATTCAAGTTGCTATTGCACTGGTGGTTAACTTGTCAATCGCTGACAGCAGCAGAGCAGAAAGAGTCACTCAGGAGCTGCTTCAAAAATCACAAATCAAGCAGGCAAATAACCAAAAAATGATCATTGAAAATTCTTATAATGTTAATGTGACGACAACTGATACGGATGTTGCAGTTTCTCTGCAGCTGCTGATTCAACTGCTGCTTGCTTTGATTGTTTCAATCGATATTCTTTAATCCCGATGAAAATGCCGTTAAAGGAGGTTTGCTGATATGTCTGAACACAAAGATAAAATGAATGAAATTTCAGCTTCGCTCATGAAGCTGTTCGTAGCAGATGTTTTTTCCAGACACAACATTACTGACTCTGAAAAAAGAAAGCTTTCTAAGGAACAAAAAGATCAGATCAAAGAAATTGTTGCAGATCTAAAAGACAAAGTTGAGGACTTTCTTGAGAATCAAAAAACAAAGAAAATAACAGAAGAAACATTTGAACCAGAAACACCGCAGAATGTAACGCTGAGAGAACTTTTGAAAAAGAACAAAAAGAAAGACGACTAACTAAAAAGGGCCATTGACCCAAGATGTTTGTCTCATGCCAAATGACTTTTATCATCATTTAATGATAGTAAATGAGAGGAGGAAACAAATAATGGAAACAAGACCATATTCTTGGGTTGCACATGACACTACTTCATGTCACCCAACTGAAAAATGTGGAGGCACCAAATCTCCTTCAAAAGATCATTATGATTCAAGCTTTTTTGATGGGGTTGATCAGGAAGCGGATCAGGTAAGCACAACAAAGCAGGTATCATCAGAAACAATCATTATCAGAGATTCTTGCAACGTAGATGTAGAAACGACTGAGACACAAGTTGCAGCTTCTTTGCAGGCAGCAATCCAGGTAGGTATTGCCCTTGTTGTAAACCTGTCTATTGCTGACAGCTCAAGAGCAGAAAGAGTTACTCAGGAATTGCTTCAGAAGTCCACAATCAAACAAGTTAACCATCAAAAACTTGTCATCGAAAATTCACGTGATGTATCTGTGATCACGACAGACACAGACGTAGCAGTTTCTCTGCAGCTCCTAATTCAATTGCTTCTTGCATTGGTTATCTCAATCGACATCCTATAATACCAGCAGAAAAGCAGAGGAGAGCCTCTGCTTTTTCTTTGTGATCAGGAAACATCTTTGAGCTAATAATTCCCTGAAGGCGTTTCTGCACTTTTAAGGCTGCTGCTGCGAACTTAAATGTCAATCTTAAGCATCTGTTTTAATCGTTTTAACTCCGCTCTTTTACTGTCCTATCCGAAACAGTCAAATACGTAGACGAATGCCCACACCAACTATGACGTTTACACATATGTTGTTAAGGACTAAAGTCAATAATTATTTCTTGAGGAGTTGAAAAAGAATGAGCTGCGGAAAACATCATAAATCTGATTTTGACAGCTGTGTATGCGACGCTGTTGAAAAGATTCTTGCTGAACAGGAAGCTGTAGAAGAAAGCTGTCCTACCAGCTGCTTCAGTAACTTGCTTAGCCCAACTACAATTCCAGGAAGAGACACAATCCCATTCCTTCTATTCGATAAAAAAGGGAAACTATTCTCAGCATTCGGCAATGTTGGAGGCTTCGCAGATGATGCAGCATGCTTCGAAACCATTTTCTTTCGTGTAGAAGCGCTGAAATACTGCTGTGCAACCCTTTCTTTGCTAAGACCAGTTAACGTAAGCGGCCACACATTGAGCGTGTGTGATCCTTGCCAGAGTGACTTCTTCGGTCTTGAAAAAACAGACTTCTGTATTGAAGTCGACCTTGACTGCTTCTGCGCTATCCAATGTTTGTCACCGGACTTGGTAAACCGTGTAGCACCAGGCAAAAAACACTATCATGGCTGATGACCTGACTGCCCTTAAGGCAGTCTCTTTTCATTTTTTACAGGTCCGACCTCCGTTCAAAATGCTTAGAGGAAACTAAAGCAGCTCCTCTTCACAGCGGATAGAAAAGCCTCAAGAAATCCAAAGCTGAGGAAATTATGTAATTTGGGCATTCGCACTAGCACCATTAGCCTTGTACCTGCCTATCCTAATACAGACGAAATACTTATTCAAAGGAGGAATTAAGCATGAGCTATAAAAAAGACTTTTCTTGTGTCTGTGACGCAGTTGAAAACATCAACGACCTTCAAAATGCAGTAAAAGAAGAATGCCCGCTCAGCTGCTTCAGCAACCTGCTGAATCCGATTACTGTCCTTGGAGATACAATACCTTTTGTTTTGTTCACAAAAAAAGGAAAGCCATTCACAGCGTTCGGAAATGTGGGTCAACTATCTGCCGGTCCTTGCTTTAACACAGTCTTCTTCAGAGTAGAAAACGTTCATGACTGCTGTGCCACTCTACGTCTGCTGATTGCATTTGATGAACACGCAAACATACTCGACTTTGACAAAAACACTGTCTGTGACGTCTTCAGGCTGGAAAGAACCGACTTCTGTATAGAAGTAGACCTTAACTGTTTCTGTGCAATACAATGTCTAAGTCCGAGACTCATTAATAGGACTCATTGACAAGAAAAGCGGAGCCGGCTTGCTCAGGCCTGACAAGCATAAGGCAGCTTGGGCATGAGGTCGCTCTTTGACCTCTTGACCAAGATGACTTATGACCTCGAGGGCCTAGCCGGTGGAGCTGGACAATGTAGAAAAGCGGAAGACGCCTGCTCAGCGGCGACAAGCATAAGATGGCTTGGACGGAAGGTCGCTCTTTGACCTTTTGGCCAAGACAGCTTATGACCT
>NZ_WKKI01000009.1 GCF_009674805.1 Metabacillus lacus
AAATGACAAAGGAAATGTCCTTCATCAAGCCGATGAAGGACAAAACTAAGTGGAATAGCAAGAGAAATGTCCTTCATCAGGGCGATGAAGGACAAAACTGCGTGGAAAAGCAAGCGAAAAGTCCTTCATCAGGGCGATGAAGGACAAAACAGATAAGAAAAGCAGAAAACGGTCCTTCAGTTGCCGAACCCAAACCAACCCTCCAGCTGAAGACAGTGGATCCTAAAATCTAAAGCAAGAAAACAGGCTGTCGAAGCTTTTCGACAGCCTGTTTTCTGCTATATGAAACTGAGCAAATTGAGACTCATCGCTTTTCATACTGCAATTGCGCACTATCCTATCTGGCAGCAGAGCGCCGGCCTTTGATCACTCTCATAATAAATAGAACAGCAGCCACTATCAGGATGATGTGAATTAAACCGCCTATTAGATCAAGGGCAAATCCAATCAGCCAGAAGATTATCAGTACGGAGATAATGGTCCAAAGCATGATGTTCACCTCCCGGTGTAATAGTTTGTCTATTTTACCTGCTTGTTATTCTGATACCCGCTCTTTTGAACTTCAAAACTGCTGTATAAAGGGAGAGAGAAAGAGATGGTTGAAAGAAAAGAATTAAGGGAAAGAATATGCGAAAAGAAGATTTGAGAGGAGGAGGAACTGTGTGGTATAAACATCCGTTCTTTAAGTATATGACCGGGGCAGTCTTGGTTTTAATTGCATTGTATTTACTGGGAAGAATGAGCTATATTCTCTATCCAATCTTTCAGGTAATTTCTACGCTGTTTTTCCCCATTGTCATCGGAGGATTCTTTTATTACATTCTTAGGCCGCTTGTAGAGCTGCTTGCAAAAGGAAAATATATACCGAGAGCGCTTGCTGTGCTGATTGTATTCCTCATTTTAATCGGTGGTATTGCTTTTGCAGGTTACTCTATCGGTGATATTGTCAAAACTCAAGTGGCCCAGTTGATAGAGCGGCTGCCTGAAGACATGGGAGAGACCGCAGAACAGACAGAGAATTTTATTAACAATAATAATTTTGGGTTGATGGAAGCAGAGGAGCTCAAGGAAAGATTTTTCACCTTCGCTAGAAATCTGGCTGAAAGTATCGGAAATAACATCATGGGAATATTAACTGCGATCACCAGTGTGGCAACAATCATGGTGGTAGTCCCGTTTGTACTGTTCTTTTTCCTGAAGGACGGGCACAAATTTCTGCCATTGACATTGCAGGCATTTCCCTACAAATACAGGGAAAAAGCACGAAAAGTATTTACCGACATCGATGATACGCTGTCAAAATACATAGTCGGACAAATGACGGTGGCCTTTATAGACGGGGTACTGATTTATATCGGCTATTTAATCATTGGCCTGGATTTCGCATTGGTTCTTGCTTTATTTGCCATTATAACTGGTGTAATTCCCCTGCTTGGTCCGCCGCTCGGAACGCTTCCTGCAGTGCTTGTTGCTCTGATGGAGGATCCAATGCTCGCGGTATGGGTTGTGGTGGTAGTTCTGATTGTACAGCAGCTGGAAGGGAATTTGATTTCCCCGCTTGTGTTCAGAAGCAGGCTGAAGCTTCATCCTCTCACAGTTATTCTGCTGCTGGTAGTGGCCGGTTCAATCTATGGCCTGATCGGGATTCTTATTGCCGTTCCATTATATTGTGTAATAAAAGTGACTTTTATTAACTTTTATACATTTTATCAGGAACGGAAAGCAAAGGAGCTTCCGCCAAGTATATGACACGCAGGAATATAGTGAAAAAAAGACTCATCAGCTTGGGCTGATGGGTCTTTTTCCTGAATCATCAACTATCAAAGATGCAATTGCGTCCTTGTGCAATATTCCGATGAATAGACGGAGCAATTCCGCTTAAGCAGCAGTTAGCAGTTAAAAACAGCTTCATTAAACGGAGAAATTCCATCTATCTACTCAAAAAGCCTAGTTTTTGCTGACTTTTAACAGGATAACCGAAAACCTTACCCTTATATCACCTGGAAAACTCCTATAAGTCCACGTAACGGAATAATCTCCGCTTAATTTTTTCCGTTTGTTCATTGAAACATGACTTCACAAAAAAAATTTCCGCTCTTTTATCAGATAGGTTTGAATTTCCTTACCATTTTAAACTCTGCCGTCCCGCAGGTCTTAACGAGTTTTTCTCCTTACCAAATAATAGCTTGTAATCCATGAAGTGATGGGGATCACAATTGTTACTCCGATTCCCGCGCTGAGTATGGTGATCATCTCTGCGCTGAACACCTTGGAATTAATAAATTCTCCTGCTGAATAGGGTAAATCTTTAAACCATATCAGCATGGCAAGATATCCTCCGAAAAAGGCGAAAAACAGCGTATTGGTGCTTGTTCCCAGGATGTCTCTGCCGATGCTCATGCCAGAGAGAAACAAATCTTTTCTATTCATGTGAGGGTTCTGATCACATATTTCTTTCATGGGTGATGATATGGCAATACTTGTGTCAGTAATGGCGCCAATCGTGGTCATGATGATGACAGAAGCAGCCACCCTTGCAAAATCCACCCCGATATAAAGAGAAAACATACTCAGTTCCTGTATTTCTTCATCACTAAAGCCATGTATCGCAGCTGTATCTGTCATAATAAGAATAAAAAACAGCAAGAAGAGCAGAGAAAGAATGGTAGATACAAACGCAGTTTTTGTTTTAATGTTTATTTTATTAATATAAAACAGGTTGATACAGCTGATAACTAAAGCAGCAAGTAGTGTTAAAACAACTGGGTTTCTGTTAGGATCATTCATAAAAATAACAGTAATAAAAACAACGCTGAAATTTAAAAAAAGAGCTAGAAATGACCTGACTCCCTTTTTCCCCCCGATAAGCATCATTAACAGCAATAAAATAGCTGCAAGCAGTACTAAAGCATTCATGTTTTTAACCTCTTTCTGTTAATAAAAAAGATTGCTGTGTACAAGCCTATTGGAATAGTCAGAACAATTCCGATGCCCCCGGCAAGTGCCCTTGCCATTTCCAGAGAAAGGTTTAAGGACAGTGTATAACCGAGTGGAGAAGCGTTTTTGAAATATAGAATCAGGATGGGAATTGAGCCGCTTATATAGGCAAAGAACAGGATATTGGTCATTGTTCCCATGATATCCCGGCCGATTTCCAAGCCGGATTTCTTCAAAGTTTTTACTGATATATGATGATTTTTCTCGTACATGCTGAATAGGGAAGAAGACAGGGTTATAGCGACATCCATGACAGCTCCCAGAGAGCCAAGAAATAAACCTGCCAGAAATACTTCACGGTATGGTCTGGTGATAAACTGCAGTTCCTCATATCGAAGTCCTCTTTCAGCTGTCACCCAGAATACGAGCACAGTAATCAGTAATGACAAAAATGTACCCAGAAGTGTTGCAGCAATGGCAGCATAGGTTTTTTCATTAGCACCGTTCACAATCAGCAAGGAGGATACTGTAAATAAAATCACACTTATACTGCAAATGAGGAGCAAACTCCAATTCGCATTCTTCAAGTACAAATCCAAAGCGTATGATAAGAGCCATGCATTAATCAACAGGCTCAAAATTGAAAAGAAGCCCTGTTTTCTTCCTACCAGCAGAAGAATGATGACAAAAACCCAGCCAGCGAGGACCAGATATTGATCTCGTTTCACATCCAAAATGGTTCCGTTAATTTGTCCATTTTCATTAATTTCTGTACTGATAAACAAATGCTGACCTGGTTTATATTCTGAATCGTACACCTGGGAAGCTGAGTATGAATTTTCTAAGGTGATGATTTCTCCTTTTTCGCTCCCATTTTTAATGGAAACCTGTAGCTGCTGAAGAAACAGCTTATCTTCATTTTGGTAAGTATCCACGATTTCGGTTGTCTCTGTAATATGACTTTCTTTTACCTCTGCAATGGTTTGCTTATATAAAAAGAAATTATTGTGTACGAAGTAAAGAGAGGAGAAGAATAATAGCAGAATGAAAAGTGACAGCAGTTTCTCTCCGGCAGTGTATCCGGAAAAAAAGCGTTTTAAATAAAACATGAAAACCTCCTGAAAAACTTTCTATATCGCAGCACAGCAGATTCTAGCTGCAGAAGTAATAGCAGCTTCTTATTTTAACAGCAGAAATTTCACTCAGTCAAACGTTTCTATTGGAAAATGGCTGTTCATATCAGAGGGAAGGGGGCGGAGAGATGGGGGGCATCGAAAAGACTTTAACAGGCATGATAAAAGCCCCCAAGCATGTGGGGGCTTAAGTGTTCTATGATTGTCTGTTTGTAACCTCTTCACCAAAGTTAGTTGAATTGCTGTCAATCGCCGGCATCACAGTGTTTGGCTTACTGCTGCTGACATCTGAACCGGAAGATGAAGTGCTTCCGCCGCCTGTAGTTGATTTTACAGTATCGGCAAGTTCAGAACCGGCTTCAGCCACTTTAGAGCCGATACTTGTAATTTCTGCTTGAGCATCTTTTACAGTGGAAAGAGTATCAGTTGAAATTTCCATAACATCATTTACTTTTCCAAAAATATCCTGATTCACACGCTCATAAAGCTGTTGAGCATCATTGATTGCATCCTTTAATGTGCCTGCAGCTGATTTGAATTGGTCAATCATTTGATTTTTGACTTCACCCGGATTTTCTTTCACCTGGCTGATCATATTCATAGATGAATCTTTGATATCTACTGCAGTTGTTTTAACAGAGTTGCGAGTTTGTGAGTCTAATAGGGAGATAACTCCACCCACAATACCTCCAATAATAATTCCTTTCATCAATTTGCTGTTTTTTTCATCGCTTTGAATTTTAGTCACTGTGTTTTGGGTCATTTTAAATTCCTCCTAAATAAAATAGTTAACTGTTGTTGTATAGAGATTGTATTCCCGTTATGAATTCCTATTAAACGCCAACTCAGCCACATAGTTTGTCAGCGGTAAAATATATAGGAAATTATTGAAGACATTTGGATATACATGCTGTATAACATGTGAAAAAGAAAAAAGCCTGTACCGCTGATTTTATACAGCAGTACAGGCTTCTACCTACTTGGCAAATTCAAGCGCTTTGTCGGCTTTCTTAATGTCTTCTTTGATTTGTTTTTTTACGTCATATGCATGATACATTTCATTGTCAATCATATACTGAGCAATTTTTTCATGGGCGTCAATCGCCTGATCAAGCTGCTTTTTAAGTATCTTGCGCACTTCAGGCGTAGCTGTCTCTGTAATGGCAACAGCATAGTTGCGAACGCCTGCTTTGGCTGCAATTAACAGGTCTGTGGCTATAGCTTGGTCATCCAGTACACTTTGAATTTTTTCCTTAGTATCTGTTTTTGCCATTTGACTTCAGCTCCTTACCGTTATTTTGCATCCTTAAGAATGTCACGCAGTTCTTCAACAGCTTTGGTTGATTTTTTCACATCATCTTCCAGAAGCTTTTTGAGTTTATTGTCTTCTACAAATTCAAGCATTGCGGTAGATTTTGTAGCACATGCTGTTTTAAACAGGAGAATTTCATGTACTTCCAGTTTTTCATGCATTGCAAGTTCTGTTTTAGCCATATGCCTATCACTCCTTTTAGCCTTGAATGTTTGTGCAAAGTAAAAGTACCCGAAATTTCAGTGTTTCTAACCGGAAAAATCTGGTTGTTTTTTTGTTTGTGAAAAAAGGGAAAAAGTAGTTTTTGCTTTTAAGGAAAGGGTAAGGGGATATAAGAACAGCTAGAGGGGAGTTTTAAGGATGAGAAACAACCGAGTGTTAGCAATTGTTAACCTCATATTTTATATTATCATGGTAGCAGTTAACTACCTGGCTAACGCATTGCCAATTAATGATAGAACTACTGGAGATATATCAGACAGCCTTCCGATCATTTTTGAACCGGCGGGCTACGCATTTTCTATTTGGAGTTTGATTTATATCTTACTTGGCATCTGGGTGATCAAACAATTCTTTGCAAAGGGAGAGCAAAAGATTGCCTATCTAAAGGTCGGATTTTGGTTTGCCGGTAACGCAATGTTGAACAGCCTCTGGATACTCGCTTTTCACTATGAAATGTTTATCATCACGCTGATACTGATGGCAGCCATTCTGATTACGCTGATTGTCATCTACAGTAAAGTGAAAGTTCCGGGCAAACAGCCCTTTTTACTGAGAGCTCCAATCAGTATCTACATGGGCTGGATATCTGTTGCTTCCATAGTAAATGTGTTTATCTTCTTTTATACACAAGATATAGAATCCTTTCTCGGGTTATCCGAATTTCCTTGGGTTCTCATCATGCTTGCTGTTGGAGGAGTTCTTGCATTGTTTGTCAATATGAAAGAAGGAGACATTTTGTATCCGCTTGTATTTATTTGGGCCTATATTGCCATCATTGTGAAGGAAGCAGATCAGCAGGCAGTTGCCTATACGGCACTGACAATTATAGTTCTTCTTGCAGCCAGGATTGTATTTTTCGCTATAAAAAACAGATGGAAAAACTGAACAGGGGAAAAATCAACATTTTTCTGAAGACTGAGCTGGTACTTCCTTAGTTGTTTGTGTTATCTTATACCTGTTATGCATAAACTGAATAGGAAAAATCCTCCTTTGGTCTCAGCCGCCAAAGGAGGAAAGCACAGCTGAATGTTTAATGCATTCAGTTGACTGTTCAGTGTAGCTGCTTCTGAGGGGGAGCAGTTACTTTTTTTTATCTTCAAAGGATAACACCGCAATAAGGAGCATCCCAAATCCAAACATCACATTCAGCAACTGATACACTTCATCCAAGGTGGTCACCCCCTTTCCTGAGGGTTTTTCAACAGCTGTGCAAAATACATTATATCATAAAATTTGATAATTTACATATATTTCCAGTGCTTGTCCATTTTCCCTTACACACATGTATTTTTTCATTCTGTATAAAATAAAAGGGAAAGTGAACCCGAGGAGGATGACAATGACTGACAAAAAAGTGTATCAGCCAAAGGATACAGGTAAGTTAACTAACATTCACTATGGATCTCCGGAAAAGGATGACCGGCTTGAAAAAGCGTTAACAGAGCAAGGTACAGAAAAACTAAAGTGATAAAAATTCTCCCTGAACGGGGAGATTTTTTTATGAGGAAAAGCAGGCATTATCACGCACTTTTAACTGTGCAGTGCAGTAAAGCAATTTCCTCTTTCTTTTTATCGTCCCCCCTACATATATATGTTTGTAGCTGCTTGGAAGGGGGGATGGGGAGATGTCTTGGAGCATGCATGAAGATGCTGTAATCAAACTGTGTTTATCCCTTGTTGTGGGGATTGTGATCGGGCTGGAACGCGAGATGAAAAAAAAGCCCCTTGGACTGAAAACCACTATTATTATTGCTGTCAGTTCATGCCTCCTGACTGTCGTCTCAATAGAAGCTTCTTATATTTATGCCAAAGAGTACAGCAGGCCGATGGACCCTTTGAGGCTGGCAGCGCAAATTGTTTCAGGTGTAGGGTTCTTAGGCGCAGGAGCAATCTTAAGGAGAAGCAATGATGTAATCAGCGGCCTGACGACTGCTGCTGTTATATGGGGTGCAGCAGGAGTGGGAATTGCAATTGGAGCCGGATTCTATATTGAAGCCATTACAGCGATGATTCTTATGATCTCCACGATGGAAGTAATCGCTCCGCTTCTGAAAAAATTCGGTCCTTCTTCGCTTCGGCAAATTGAAATGAAGGTAAGGCTCAGAATACCGGAACAGGTAGATGTTGGCGAGATTTTCCATACAGTCAGAGAACATCAAATAGACATTCGATCTGTTAAGATTAAGGATGTGGTAAAAGAAAGTACATGCCAGGTTGATATATTTGTCAATGTAGCACAAGACCGGTTTCCTTCCGAGGTGTATAAAGACTTGAGGAGCATTCCCGGAATACAATCTGTTGAAATAGAACTGCTGGATTAATTGTATTCTTTATTAGGGCAGGGGCAAGATTCGTGTTACAATGTAGTAATTCAACAAAGAAGTCTGTCTACATTCATTAAAGGCGGTGCTTTTCCTATAAGGGATAAGCACCTTTCTTTGTGGATTCAGACAGACTGCATTATTTACAGAAAGGTTGTTAGTTATGCTGCAAAACCCTACAGGCAAAGAGCGGATTGTCCTCGCTTTTTTGCTGGCTATGCTTGGTATTTTAGGTCCTTTTAACATTGATATGTATTTGCCAAGTTTTCCGGAAATTGCCGATGATCTGAATGCCAGAGCATCGCTTGTTCAACTCAGTCTTACAGCCTGTCTCATTGGCATTGCCGCGGGGCAGCTTGTAATTGGTCCCATCAGTGACTCAGTTGGCCGGAAAAAACCGATATTAATTGGAATTTTCTTATTTTCCCTTTCTTCCCTGCTTTGCGCGTTGGCACCAAATATAACTGTACTCATTGTTGCCCGCTTTTTGCAAGGGTTCACTGCTGCAGCCGGAATTGTTCTTGGCCGGGCAGTAGTACGAGATGTATTCAGCGGCAATGAGCTCGCAAAATTCTTTGCTCTGCTCATGGTTATTAACTCTACTGCACCGCTGGTAGCTCCTTTAGCTGGTGGAGGCTTGCTTTTGCTTCCGTTTGCTACATGGCACAGCATCTTTTATTTTCTTGCAATCTTTGGCCTGCTGATTGTTTTTGTGATTGGCAGAAAACTTCCTGAAACGCTGCCGCCAGAAAAACGCGTCCCTAGCTCACTGAAAAACTCGCTGTTAACCATTGCCAGTTTGTTTCGGGATCGCACTTTTATTGGATATGCTTTGATTGTCGGCTTTATTCACGGCGGCAGCTTTGCGTATGTGGCAGGAACACCATTTGTGTATCAGGGAATCTATGAGGTTTCTCCTCAGATGTTCAGCATTCTTTTCGGGATTAACGGTATTGCCATTATAGCAGGGAGCTACATCATCGGCCGTTTCAGCAGCGTAATGCCTGTGCGCAGCCTGCTGAAAATAGCCGTAGTGATTGCGTCTGGTTCTACAGGCGTTCTGTTGATTATGACCATTGTTCAAGGTCACATTGCGTCACTAGTCATTCCCATTTTTATTTATATGACGTCCATTGGCATGATTATCACCAGCTCCTTTACACTTGCCATGGAACATCAAGGTCATAGAGCTGGATCAGCAAGTGCTGTTCTCGGTATGCTTCCGCTCACGCTCGGCTCCATTGTATCTCCGCTTGTCGGTCTGAATGAAAGCACTGCAATTCCAATGGGCTCTATTCTTTTTATCACAGCTGCTTTGGGAGGAATTTCTTTCTTTCTTCTCACAAAGTCAGAAACAGCACTGCTGAGAGTGAGAAAAACAGGATAACATATGCTGCTATGATAGCATCATTAGATAACCAATATAGAGATCTATGCTTGAAGCGTGAACGCTTCAAGCATTTTTTATGGGCGGCATCCAGGGAGTTATCTCTTTTGTGAAAGTCAGCTGTATTTGCTGCTGCCTTCCTGATTGGAAACACTGAACTATCACCTCATGACTGAAAAGGAAGATGGTGGAAAAAGGGCTGTTTTACTCCAGCTCCTTTCAAGTATAATAGGAAGCAGGGGGGATTTCATGACTTCAATTACATTTAGCAATATATATAAAGAAGGAAAAAAGATTGAAGATTCAGCTTTGTTTATTCACGTACATAATCAGGAAATGCTGCTGCAATATGACAGCAATTTTATTGTATTTAAGAGTATGCCCAGTAGTGAGGAATTTTTACGAGCTTATTCCTACTTGAGAAATTTTCATGAGAAATATAACCAGAAGCACGTAAGATTCTACTTTCCGGAAAATATGGAACTGCCGCCAAATTTGCAGAAGCTGTTTAAGTATGAGGATTTTACAGTGGGAATTCTGGAGCTCTATCATATAGATCCTGATACCTTCAGTGTCCCGGAAGGAAACCCTGATATTACCGTGGAAGCTGTTACTGTACAAACTTTGCAGGATTACCTGGCTCTTCAGTACGACTTTACCAAGGAATATGGAGAAGAATTTGCCTTGAGAAAGCAGGAGAAACTGATTGCAGATTTTTATGCAGCGCACAAGCAGCAGGTGATAGCCTATTACAGGGGTGCTCCGGCAGGCTCAGTGGATGTGATCCTATCAAATACGACAGCTGAGATAGATGGACTGGGTGTGAAAGAGCAGTTTCAGAAAAAAGGGATTGGAACAGCTCTTCAGCATTGGGTCATGAAACAATATGCCGATCAAACTGTCATACTCGTTGCAAATGGTGAGGATACACCTAGGGACATGTACAGAAAGCAGGGCTATCAATATGGAGGCTTTCAGTATGAGTTGCTTAAGGTGTATGAATGAATATAGTATTGGCAGTTTCATCAGTGGGAGAAAACAATGAAAAAAATCCATCAGATTGAAATCAAAGATCAACACCTGCAGGGATCCATCAGCAGGAATTATGAACCTATCCTTGCTGTAAATTCCGGTGACACCGTTCAATTTACTGCAATTGATATCGGCTGGGGATATTCTTCGCAACAGGGTGAGGAAAGAGAAATCTTCCAGTCACGCGAAAGGGAGAATTTTTGGGGCCATCCTGTACTGGGTCCCATCTATGTGAATGGTGCAAGGCCCGGGGATGTGCTGGAAGTTAAAATTGATCAGCTCACTCCAGGCTGGTATGGGTGGAATACTGCTGGCGGAAAATTCAATTGGCAAAATGAGCAGCTTGAGTTAACGAAAAAGGAAGCTCGTTTGGACTGGCTGTTAAACAGGGAAAAAATGACGGGAAGCTCTTCAATTGGAGAATGGGGCTTTGAAGTTTCTTTAAAGCCGTTTCTTGGATTCCTGGCTGTCTCACCAAGTGAAGAAGGTGTATTCTCCACCGTTCCGCCAAACTACTGGGGCGGTAATATAGATTGTAAGGAGCTTACTGAAGGAAGCACACTTTATTTGCCTGTTTCTGCAGACGGAGCGCTTTTCACAGCGGGCGACGGGCATGCGCGCCAAGGAGACGGTGAGATTTCAGGACAGGCAATTGAATGTCCGATGGATGATGTATACTTAACTCTGAATATTGTTCGTGACATGGAACTTAGGCTTCCTGCAAGCAGTACATCTGAGGGCTGGCTTACTTTCGGATTTCACGAAGACCTAAATACCGCTGCAGCTTCTGCAATGAACAGCATGGTAGACTATATATCCAATAAGTTTACAATCAACAGAGCTGAGGCAGCAGCACTGGCAAGTGCGACGGTGGACCTTCGCATCACACAGGTGGTGAATGGGGTAAAAGGAGTTCATGCAGTTTTGCCTTTTGATGCGGTTAAATGAATTTCAATTTTTCTACTTTTTTACCAGATATTTTCAAAAAAATAGTCAATGTATGTTATTTTCCGTTAATATGTTTATAAGATGAAAAGCAGGAGGTGAAAAGTATGAGATTGCAAAAAAAAGTAATGGTCATAACTGGTGGCGGAAGCGGAATTGGCCGAGCTGCAGCTCTAAAGGCTGTTCGTGAAGGAGCAAAAGTTGTTGTCGCAGATATCAATGAAGATACAGGGAAAGAGACAGTTTCTCTTATTGAAAATAGCGGAGGCGAAGCTGCTTTTTACAAAGTTGATGTAACACATTTTCAAGAAGTTGAAGCTCTTGTGCAATATGCTGCAGATTCATACGGAACGATAGATGTCATGTTTAATAATGCTGGAATCGGACTAAATAAGCCATTCCTGGATCACAATCCTGAAGATTACGACAAGGTGGTAAAGGTGAATCAGTATGGCGTTTACTATGGCATATTAGCCGCTGGAAGAAAGATGAAGGAACTTGATGTGAAAGGCAGCATTATTAATACAGCTTCTGTATTCGGATACATGGCATCTCCTGGAGTATTTGGCTATCAGGCTGCAAAAGGAGCAGTGATTATGATGACAAAATCTGCTGCACTGGAACTTGCTCCTTATGGCATCCGTGTTACTGCAGTCGCACCTGGAGGCGTCAATACCCCAATCGTTCAAGGTTATAAAGATCTTGGATTATGGGACCATCTTTCCAGCCAGCAAATGACAGGGAACATAATTGAGCCTGAGCAGATTGCTGATGTAGTGGCTTTTATGGCCTCAGAGGAATCCAGTGTAATCAATGGAACAGTTGTGATGGCGGATGACGGTTATACAAGCTTCAAATCTCATTACGGCAGATAAACTGACTGCAATCAAAAAAAAACCCCATGCCATATAAGTGGGGCTGGGGTTTTATTTAGTCATATCAACTGGGTCGGATGCTGTAGCCATGGCCGGCAAGAGCTTGTTTAAGGTTTGCTCTTGTTTCTACTGAGCGAAAGTCGATGCCAAGTCCAATCACTGTTTGGGCAATTTCAGGGCGAATTCCCGTAATGGTCGTTTCAACTCCTATCAATCTTAGCGACTGAGATACTTGGAATATATAATTTGCTACCATCGTATCCATCACAGGTACCCCTGACAAGTCAATGAACAGGTGTTTCAGCCTAAGCTTAGTGCAATAAGATAGTGAATGATTCATTATAAGACTTGCCCGTTTGGTATCGATTTCTCCTACAAGAGGGAGCACACCAATTTCGCTGCTGATTGGCACGATTGGAACAGAAAGTTCATCAACTGCCTGTCTGGCAAGTTCCAAATTTCTCTTTTGGTAGTCAACATATGTTCTTGAAAAAGCAAAAATAATTGAATCCAGAAGCCTGTCTATGAGCTGAAGACCTTCAAGAAGTGTTTGAAATGAAATTTTTCTCTCCTGCAGATCGTCTTCGAAAATTTCCCATAGGGAAGCTCTGTAAAAAGACACTGCATGCAGCAGGGTATCGAGCTCCAGACCCCTTCTGACATTACTTTCCGCTACTTCCTCTGCCCAAAGTGACACTCTTTCAGCGGCATCTTCCTCATGAAGAAGCGCTGCAGCAATCATTTCCACCAGATTTAGCCTTAGCAATCCAAGATTTTCTTTTAGCACATCTGGCACGGCAGGCGAATGTTCATAATGTTCTTCAATTAACTGGAACATATTCGACGCAATATTTTGTTTGTTCTCAAGAAATTTGTTGGAAATGTATTTGAATTCTTCTTGTTTAGTCATAGGGTTCCTCCGGTCTATGTAAGCCGTCTCAGCTGCTTCATTGTTCCTTCTTTTTCGTTATGTTCACTTATTAAGCTGGTGCTAAACCTGTAGTCAAGCCTTTTGAATCGATTTTTACTGCACATTATGCCCCAAATGATATACGGGGGAACTCACTTTGAGGCTGGCTTTCTCTTTAAAGTAAACTTTAATTAAAAAGGTGAAGGGCTGGGTTGAAAGCTTATTTACAGTAAAAAACCGGAGATTGCCTGCTGCAATCTCCGGTTTAATGAACCATTTTCTTCTTGTCTATTTCAACAATAACATCACTGAGCAATTGAATTTCTTTATATATCATATACTTCACTTCGTCATGGGTGCAATTGCGGTAATCCTCAATCAAGCGGCCAATTTCCTTTATAAAATAGACAATTTCCTCTTGTTGTACTGCCACTTTTACATTCTCCCTTCATTTACCATTGGAGGGCAAGATTTGTATTTTCCTTGTTGCTATACTTTACCCGTTGTAACACAGTATCAACCATTACAAATGACCTATATTGGTTATTTTTTGGAAAAAAATATGTAATAGTTGCTGAAAGACTTTTCTTTCTTTATTGTTATCGGCTAAATATCTAGGTCTTTTAGTCTAATTCACGAAATTACTTTCTTTACCCGGCAAGACTCTATATAATAAAACGTAATAATTACGATTTGAGGTGGAGAATATGAGTATTGGTTTATGGCCCTGGGTTATTATCGGAGGGGGCATTCAAGGCTGTACTCTTGCAATTGCATTGGTAAAGTCAGGAAAAGCATCAGCGGAAGAGATTGCAATCATAGATCCTCATCCTGTTCCGCTTTTTAATTGGCAGAAAAACACCAGCAGAACGGACATGAAATATTTAAGATCGCCTTCTGTGCATCATCTCGATACTCATGCTTTCAGCCTGCAGGTATATGCTGAAAGATTGGGGAGTAAACATCATCTGTACGGTAAATACAAGCGTCCCTCTTTGGAACTTTTCAATAATCACTGCCTAGAATTGTTCAAGGAAACTAACCTGGACAAATCGTGGATGAAAGGCAGAGTATCCAAGATAGAAAGATATGAGCACGGATGGAAGATATCATTGGGCAGCGGGAACTATGTTTACAGTGAAAATACAGTGATCTCTTCAGGATTTACAGAAAAGGAAAACTGGCCGGAGTGGGCATTTGAAATCAAGCGTGACAACAAAAAGCTGATATCTCATGTCTTTTCCAAAGAAGAAGTTCAGCTGAAAGAGGCCCAAAGAATCTTGGTGATAGGCTGTGGAATTTCTGCAGCACAGCTCGCCATAAAACTCTGCAATCAGGGCAAACATGTTACAATTCTCTCCCGCCATACAATCAGAATACATGATTTTGACAGCGATCCCGGCTGGCTCGGACCAAAACTGATGAACTCATTTGGAAAGATGAAAGATCCTTCTCAAAGGAGAGAAAGTATTACAAGGGCAAGACATAAGGGTTCTCTTCCGGCGGATGTAGCCTCAGTAGTCAGAAAGTTAAGCAGAAATGGAAAGATTTCTATAGTTGTTGATGAAGTGGAAAGAGCAGTTGCTGAAAAAGACATGGTGCATGTGGAGCTGCAAAGCAAGAGCAGCCTGCAGGCAGATCATATTATCCTTGCAACAGGGTTTACAAGCAATATTGAAGATTTAGATTGGCTGATGAAACTTAAAGAAGACGAAAATCTTATATGTGCAGAATGCGGATTTCCAATTGTCCCGGAAGACCTGCAGTGGAAAAAATCATTATATGTCATGGGGGCTCTTGCAGAACTGGAAATAGGACCAACCTCTAGAAATATAGCAGGAGCAAAAGCAGCCGCACAAAGAATCATTGGTTCTCTAGGCTAAATTGAATTTTTAACAGTAATCTGCAGTATCAGCTAGTGCTTTTAGAGAGCGGGGGAATACCCCAAGTTCTTCATAAGAGAGGAAGTTTCACAAGAAAGATATCGTTTTAGGAAATGAAGGTTCTATGGTAAAATAACGGGTGAGATTCAGCACATTATCGTACGAGGAGAGAAACCATGGAAAAAGTATTAGTTCTTGGACATAAAAATCCTGATACAGATTCAATTTGCTCTGCTATTGCATATGCGGAATTGAAAAAACAGTTGGGAATAAATGCAGAACCAATCCGTTTGGGAGAAGTAAATGAAGAAACCGCGTTTGCATTAAAAACGTTTGGTGCTGAAACACCCCGTTTAGTTACTGAGGTAGCTGGTGAAGCAAAAGAAGTCATTCTTGTTGATCACAATGAAAAACAGCAAAGCGCAGCAGATATTGATGAAGTAAAA
Organism: Metabacillus lacus; assembly: GCF_009674805.1. Lineage (GTDB taxonomy): Bacteria > Bacillota > Bacilli > Bacillales > Bacillaceae > Metabacillus_C > Metabacillus_C lacus. The sequence goes on from NZ_WKKI01000009.1 coordinate 15,404, forward strand.
GTTGTGGAAGTAATTGATCATCATAGAATTGCCAATTTTGAGACAGCGGATCCTGTCTACTATCGTGCCGAGCCAGTGGGCTGCACAGCTACAATTCTTAACAAGCTTTATAAAGAAAACAGCGTGAAGATCAAAAAGGAAACAGCAGGTTTAATGCTGTCCGCTATTATTTCCGACTCTCTTTTATTTAAGTCGCCTACATGCACAGACCAGGACATCGAGGCTGCACGCGAACTTGCAGAAATAGCTGAAGTTGACGCAGAAAGCTACGGGCTCGACATGCTGAAGGCGGGTGCTGATCTTAGTGATAAATCCATAGATCAGTTGATATCACTTGATGCAAAACAATTTCCTATGGGGAACAAGACAGTTGAAGTTGCCCAGGTTAATGCGGTAGATCTTCAGGATGTATTGAGCCGCCAGGATGAACTCCAAACAAAACTAGCAACAGTGATTTCCGAGAAAAACCTTGATTTGTTCCTTTTTGTTTTGACTGATATCCTCAATAATGACAGCGTCATTGTCGCTGCAGGAAATGATGCAGATGCAGTGGAGGAAGCATTCGGTGTTACCCTTCAGAACAACTCTGCTCTTCTGAAGGGAGTCGTTTCAAGGAAGAAACAAATTGTGCCGCAGCTTACTGAGGTTTTAAAGAAAAAATAAGCAGCACTGCTGCTTGGACTGCAGGCAAACTTTTCTCTAAAGTTTGTTCCGCAGTCTTTTTTCGTTTTTGTTATACAAGTTCATGTCTATTGACAATACATGTCCAAAAAAGCTGAGATATCTTCGTTGATGACTTTGAGGTCTTTGGAGGAAGGAAAGTGACCCATTGACCTTTCTTTAAAGGACACAAGATTTTGGAAAATCTTTGTTGAAGCAGGCGCCAGTATATCAGACGGAAAGAAGATGTCTTCCTTTCCGGCGACAATCATTGTGGGTGCTTTAAAGTTACGAAGTTCCCTCTGTGTTGATAGCTTTGGCATATTACGTTCAAGTTTCACATGTTGAAAAATGTGTCCTGTTATCTCCCTGTCAATTTCCCGCATGAAACCTAAAGACATATTGTTAGTAATCGTAAACAAATGCTTTTGAGAAGAGAATATCTTGAATTTCATGAGCGGCAGCAGTATGTTTTGAATCATTTTATATTTGCTGCCAAGCTTAATGCCGGCAGGCGCTACAAGAATTGCGCAAGAAATTTTTTCCGGAGAAACGGCAGCCAGGCGCAAAATCATTCCTCCTCCGAAAGAAGGCCCTATAAAAGCAGCGGAAGACAATTTATAGTGGTCCATAATGTTGCTGATCCAGCTCGCGGTATTGTCATTATTCAGCCTTTGTTCCTCACTGTAGCCCGGGTGCCCGGGAGTGTCAGGGGCTATAATTCTATGCTTGCTGAACAATGGTGCGAACCAGGACAGGGTCATGGGGCTGATGCAATTTCCTCCTTGCAGGATTATAAGAGGGCTGGCATCTTCGGGTCCTGCTAAGAGTACATGCGTGTTGCCGCAGCTGGTTGGCACGTATGTCCGTTGAAATGTAATTGGCAGCTGCTGCAGGTAATGGTCATAGTATTTTTGAATGCCTTTTTTTCCTTCAGGCGTTCTGTAAATAGAGCTGCTCATGACACTCCTTCTTTCTATTGTAATGATGATTAGTGAGATGTAATCGGGCAGAAAATGTTAAGAATACTGATAAAATTGTGAGAGATAACGTTATGAGAATCTACTGAGGGAGGCAGGAAAGATGAATACAATACCAGTATATATCATCAGCGGTTTTCTGGGGAGCGGGAAAACCACTGTTTTAATCAATCTGCTGCAAGAGTTGAAGCGGCAAAGAAAAACGCCTGGCATTATTCTGAATGAACTTGGTGAAAAGAATGTGGAAAAGCACCTTTTTACTGATCAGCAGGTATTTGAACTATTGAACGGGTGCATCTGCTGTACAATTCAGGAAGATCTTAAGCTGACTTTGAAAGAGTTTGCCAAAGAAGCGCAAGTAAAGGGGGCTGACGTTCTGCTGATAGAAGGGACAGGTGTGGCCAACCCTTTAGAAATCACTGAAGCTCTGCTGAGTCCTGAGTTTTTCCATACGTATGAATTAAAATCGATCATTAGTGTCATTGATGCAGCAAACTTCCTGGAGTATCAGAGTATTTTTTCAAGCTCTAAAGAAATTCGGACTCTTTTAAAAGACCAGGTGGCTTACGCCTCTTCATTGATAGTGAATAAAACAGATATGGCTGATGAAAAAAAGCGGAAAAAGATCGAGAGCAAACTGCAAAGCATGCTGAAGAATAAGCAAGGAAATCTCTATTTTACTTCTTACGGTGATGTAGCTGCAGAAGCATTGCTGAATACCGCTATTCCCATCGTGACACTTGGCAAGAATGAAAAAAGCTGCGGGTGCCCCCCGGATTGTGATGGTGAACACGTCCGGAAACACAGCAACCATGGCGCGTTTCAGGCTGTAAAAATAGAGAACGTGCCAAGTATAAATCAACAGAACTTTAAAAAATGGCTTCAGTCCCTGCCTTCAGACATTATTCGTGGTAAAGGAGTTGTCAGGTTAGCTGAAACAGGCCAGCTATACGATTTTCAGTACGCTGGAAAACAACTGAACATGAGTAAGCTGGAATCCAACGATGAAGAATGTGTGATTGTCTTAATCGGACTTCAAGGCAGCACAGACTCTCTTAGACAATCTTTCGAATCTGCTTTTTTATAAATGTATTCAGTGGGAGGCGTCCTTCTATAAAAGATGTACGCCTGTGGTTTCTTTTCATTTGCCTCCGTTTCATATAAACTAATAGCAGCTCAGGAAAAGGAAGGGTAGCCTCAATGAAATTTACGAAAAAACAATTGAAGGCCCATGGTGTTGTGTTAGCCGCGCTTTCTGTGTTCATGCTGGCAATTTTACTGCTGAAAAACTTTGACATTTTGTTTACGATGATTAGATTTGTACTGATTGTCACCATTTTATGTATCGCAGCCATCCTTTTATACAATAAGAGACTTTTCTTCACTTATGGTGTTTGGGTCGTTCTCCTGACAATATGGATGTTTCTGCTTGCTTTTATGAAAAATGAACTTGATCTCTTGTTTTATACATATATGATTGTGTTTCCATTTATCTTTATACTCTTATTGTCAGCTGGAATTGAACTGGCAGTGAAAGCAGGCAGGCGGGGAAAAGATTAAGGGTGATGAAGGGCAAACCTTAATGGAAGAGGATTAGAAATGTCCTTCTTCAAGGCGATGAAGGACAAAAGTGGGTGAAAAGCGCCCGAAATGTCCTTCATTAGGGTGATGAAGGACAAAAGTGAGTGAAAATGCGGCAGAAATGTCCTTTATCTGGCAAAGAAAAATGGTTGTTGCAATCTTTGAGTCTAAAAACATCCATTCATTACAAACTAAAAAAACTGCACTCTATTACCTTACCGCCCTCTTTCAACGGTTCCAATCGCAATTACAGAATCTCCCTTCAAAATGACAAAAAAACTACAAAATACTTTTGAGAGTTTAAGCAAGTTGGTACGGGGTATTAAACCTGTATGCAAGATACTACTTAAATTTAAAAAATGAATTTAACTTTTGAAGGAGGAATTTGAAATGAGTAAGCATGTTGTAGGTATCTATAGTACAGAAGAAGAGGTTATCCGTTGTGTAGAGGATTTAACAGCACAAGGTTATTCCAAAAATGATATTTCAGTTGTAACAAACGGCAGAAATAATTTGGCAAACTCAACCGGCACTGATATCGAGGATGTATCTACAAATGATCGTCATAATGATTCTTTCCTTGATAAAATGAAAAGTGCATTATTAGACGATGGTACAGATAACAGCAATGTTGATGTAAGAGGCAGGCTGACAAATATGGGCATTTCAAATGACCATGCTGATCGTTATGCAGATGATATTAACAACGGTAAGTTTCTAGTATTAACATCAACTAATGGTACAGGGACGACTGACATGAATAGCAGAAGTGATATGACATCAACTTCTTCAACTATGATGGATAACAGCTATGGAACTGAAAGCACAATGGGTACAGAAAATACTCGTTCTGCTAACAGTGTAACAAATGGCAGCAGTTTTGGCCAAACAAATGATTCAACGTTGAGTGCAGATGAGGAAAGGAAGATTCAGCTGCGCGAGGAAGAGTTGAATGTACAGAAAGAAAGAGTACAAGCTGGCGAAGTTCATGTAAACAAAGAAGTTGTTACTGAACAAAAGAGCATCAATGTACCTGTTGAGCATGAAGAAGTATACGTAGAACGCCGTTCTGTAGACGGTAGAGAGGCTCGTGATGCTTCGCCGATTACAGATGGAGAGGAAATTCGTGTACCTGTAATAGAAGAAAAGATTGAGGTAACGAAAAAACCTGTTGTAACTGATGAACTTGTTATTGGGAAAAAGACAGTTCAGGAAACGAAGGAAGTTCGCGATACTGTTCGCCGTGAAGAAGCTTCCATTGACAGTGAAGGCAGCTTGAATGTGCATGATGCTGACTCAGCTAATGGACTTAGCAATTCAGCAGGCCGCAATAGTTCAGCTATGCTGGAAGATGAAGATTCAGTGACTCGCCGTCAATCAACTGGTCTTGAAAACGATGAATATGTACAAGATGGCGGAACAGACGGAAACCTGTTAGACGATGACAACCGCTCAAACGGATTGTTCGAAAACGACAGAGACCGTGATAATAACGGGTTGTTTGGTTCAGATGACCGTAAAATTTAATATGAAAAATAGATACCCTGGGACCTTCCCAGGGTATTTTTGCGTTAAGTTATCAAAAATATAGGCACAAAATTCCTGCTTGACTATGCAGCACTGTACGTATAAATGGTCACAGTTATAATCTCTAAGTATAAGAAAGAGGTTTATAAAATTTAGAAAGAGGTAATAAATAGTTTGTATGTTAATTCAAGGAGGGATTAGATTGGACAAGGATAAAAAGGAAAAGATTGGGCCTGCGGTTGATGGAGTAGGCGGACCTGCTGATTCCCGCAAAGGCACTGGTGAAAGTGAAGACACCTTAACAAACAGACAGGGACACCCTGTTACTGATAATCAAAATGTCAGGACTGTAGGCAATCGAGGTCCGACAACACTGGAAAATTATGATTTCCTTGAAAAGATATCTCATTTTGACAGAGAACGGATTCCAGAGCGCGTTGTACATGCAAGAGGTGCAGGCGCACATGGCTATTTCGAAACATATGGTACAGCAGGAGATGAACCTGTTGAGAAATATACAAGAGCGAAAGTATTCCAGGAAAAGGGTAAACAGACACCTGTATTCGTTCGCTTTTCAACAGTTGTAGGCGGCGGACAGTCGGCTGAAACTTTAAGAGATCCGCGCGGCTTTGCGGTTAAATTTTATACTGAGGACGGAAACTGGGATTTGGTTGGAAACAACCTGAAAATTTTCTTTATCCGTGATCCTCTTAAATTCCCTGATATGGTACATTCATTCAAGCCGGATCCTGTTTCCAACATTCCGGACCCTGAAAGAATGTTTGACTTTTTGTCTCAATCACCAGAGGCAACTCATATGGTTACTTTCCTCTTTTCCCCATGGGGCATCCCGGCAAGCTACCGCGAAATGCAGGGCTCAGGTGTCAATACATATAAATGGGTGAACAAAGATGGAGAAGGAGTACTTGTTAAGTACCATTGGGAACCTATTAATAATGATATTAGAAACCTGACGCAAAAAGAGGCTGATGAGCTGCAAGGCAAGAATTTGAACCATGCGACACAGGATCTATACGAAGCGATTGAAAAGGGAGAATATCCGGAGTGGGAGCTTTGCGTTCAGATTATGAGCGATGATGATCATCCTGAACTGGATTTCGATCCTTTAGATCCTACAAAACTGTGGCCTGCAGACCAATTTCCATTCTTAAAGGTTGGGAAAATGGTTCTTAATAAAAATCCTGAAAACTATTTCAATGAAACTGAGCAGATTGCGTTTGGTACTGGAGTACTTGTTGATGGACTTGATTTTTCTGATGACAAGCTTCTTCAGGGGAGAACGTTCTCCTATTCTGATACACAGCGTCACCGAGTAGGAAGCAACTATCTGCAGCTTCCAATCAATGCCGCTAAAAAGCGTGTCGCAACCAATCAAAGAGGCGGCCAAATGCAATATTATGTGGATCGTGCACCGAGCCAAAATCCGCATGTTGATTATGAGCCTTCCACCCTTGGAGGCTTGAGAGAAGCTGAGCAGAATGGAAAGGATCATCAGCCGAGCTATAACGATAAGCTTGTTCGTGAGCCAATTGACCGCACTAATAATTTTGGTCAGGCAGGAGATACGTATCGCAGCTTTGAAGAGTGGGAAAGGGAAGAACTTGTTTCCAACCTTGTTGATGCCTTGAAGATCTGCCAGCCGCAGATTCAGGAAAAAATGGTTGAATATTTTACAAATGCAGATGAGGATTATGGACGCAGAGTCTCAGAAGGTCTGAAGCAGGCTGCTTCTGAACAAGGAGAGCACACTGGATCCGAAAAAGCTGACAATGCAGTAGACCAGGCTAAGAACATGGGCGGCGAAGCAGATCCTTATTAATCAGTAAGAACTTTCAGAGAAGCTCAGGAAACTGGGCTTCTTTTTACTAGCAGGATTTAGCAATCTCCGTTTTAGATGGGAATGAAAAGGGAATAAGTTGCTAACTTCCCTTAACTTTAGTAACCTTAGTGGAGGTAAAATGCAGTGATATTCAGGAGGACACTATGGTGAATGGATTTCTTAGAAAATATGCATTTATGCTGATTGCCGTCCTTTTTTTGTGGGCAAAAACATATATTGTATATCTCACTTGTTTTGATTTAAAAATTGAAAACGGCATACAGGCGGTCATCCTTTTTTTTAATCCTTTGAATTTTCTCTTACTGATTTTTGGGCTGAGTTTGTTTATGAAAGAAGGAAACAGAAACATCTTTATTATTACAGTCAGCTCTGTACTGACTTTTATATTAATATCAAATATTACTTTTTACGGTTTTTATAATGATTTTATTACCATTCCTGTTCTTTTTCAGTCAAGTAACATGGGAGATTTGGGAAGCAGCGTGCTGGAACTGATCAGGCCGTTTTACCTCCTGCTCACTGTGGATATTTTCATTTTATGCTGGCTTGCTAGAAAGATCTTTCTTTTACATGATGAGGCAGATATTCCTGTCAGGGAGAAAAAGATTTATTTTTTGATTGCCGGGGCATTGCTAATGCTGAATCTGGGAATTGCGGAGCTGCAAAGGCCGAACATTTTGGCGAGATCTTTTGATAGGGAAGCCCTTGTCAAAAATCTTGGATTGTATGATTTTCACGTTTATGATGCCCTGATGCAAACCTCCACCTCCGCCCAAAAAGCTTTAGCTGACGGAAATGAACTTGCGGATCTTAAGGAGTTCACTGAAGGGAAAAAGCAGGAAACGGTATCTGATATGTTTGGAGCTGCAAAAGGGCGGAACGTTATATTTGTATCTTTGGAGTCCACTCAGAGCTTTGTAGTGAATGAAAAAGTGAATGGACAGGAAATCACACCTTTTTTGAATGATTTTATTAATAGCAGCTATTATTTTGAGAATTTTTATCATCAAACAGAGCAGGGAAAAACCTCTGACTCTGAGTTTATCGTCGCAAACTCTCTTTACCCGCTTGGAAGGGGAGCCGTCTTCTTTACGCATGCAGACAATAAATATTATACTCTTCAGCATATATTGAGAGAAAACAGCTACTACACTGCTGTTTTTCATGCCAACAACGCTTCTTTTTGGAACCGTGACGTTATGTATGAGTCACTAGGAATAGAGAAATTTTTTGATGTAAACAGCTATGAGGTTCATGAAGGAAATAGTGTGGGCTGGGGCTTGAAGGACAAGGAATTTTTTGAACAGTCTGCTTCACTGATGAAAGAGATGCCTCAGCCATTTTACAGTTATTTTATCACGCTGACCAATCACTTTCCTTTTCAGCTGGAGGAAGAGGACAAGCTTCTGAAAGATTATGATTCTAGCTCTGATATACTAAACAGATATCTACAGACTGTCAGATATCAGGATGAGGCTTTGAAGCACTTTATAGAATCTCTAAAAAAGGAAGGGCTGTATGAAAACTCTGTCATTATTTTAATGGGAGACCATTATGCTATTTCAGAAAATCATAACAAAGCCATGGCAGAATTTTTAGGAAAAGATGAAATAACACCTTTTGACACAGTTCAGCTGCAGCGAGTGCCATTTCTTATACACATGCCGGGTATTTCTGATCAGAATCCGCACACATATGATCAGGTTGCCGGCCAAATTGATGTAAAGCCGACCCTGCTTCAGCTTTTGGGCATTCAAGCTAAACATTCCGTGCAGTTCGGCAGCAGTGTTTTTTCAGAAAATAAAGCAGACTTTACGGTTTTAAGAAATGGCAGCTTTATCACTGAACATTATATTTCTGCATCAAATATCTGCTATAAAAAAGAGACGGGGGAGCCCTTGGAATCCTCTGAAATGTGCAGTGTTTTTGAAGAAAAAGCCCAGGAAGAGCTGCTGGCTTCTGATAAAATTATTTATGGTGATTTACTGAGGTTTTATCCATCAGATCGATATTCACAACTACTTACAGAATAAATGTGAGCCGGAGTACATTTCGTTAAAGAATGTATTGCGGCTTTTTGAATTGATGAATCGTTCCACGCCTAAGAGATTTCAAATAGGATATATCTGTGTTAATTCACTCCGTATGAGCATACATTGTACAAGCTGATCAAATCCGGGGTGGTAGAGTTGAATATATACGCGGGGTATATTCTGTTGGGGCTAACTTTGGCAGCTCCAATTGGTCCGGTCAATTCCGCCAGAATTGATAAGGGACTGAAAAACGGGTTTTGGCATGCATGGATGGTAGGATGCGGATCAATGGTTGCTGATGGATGCTATATGCTTCTGGTGTATATGGGACTTGTCAACTTTTTGGATGCAAGGCCGGTTCAAACCTTCCTGTGGCTGTTTGGAGGATTTGTTCTTCTTTACACAGGGATTGAAAGCATCATTGGTGCAAACTCCTACCAGATAAGTGAAGACAGAAAAAAACAATCGCTGGCAAAGAGTTTTCTGTCAGGTTTTCTATTGTCTATATCAAGTCCCCTCTCTATGCTGTTTTGGCTTGGTATATATGGGTCGGTGCTAGCAGAAACAGCCAGCTCTTATGGAACAGGGCAGCTCTTAGCATACAGTGCGATGATCTTTATCGGGCTTGCACTCTGGGATATTATTGTGGCGGCTCTGGCCAGCGGATTTCGTACGTTCTTAACTTTAGGAGGCATCAGGGTCATTGCTGCCCTTTCAGGGTTTTCACTTGTAGGGTTTGGTTTGTATTTTGGATATAAGGGGATTATCTCACTTTTTCAGTAGAGATAACTCCACTGTAATGATGAAAGCTAAAAGTTGACCTGGATTCCAGATTTTCATTGAAAGAAGGAAACTTCTGAAGTTAAGACACACTCACTGAAAGGGCGGCAGCTGAAGAAGCTGCCGTTTTCCTGTTCATTTCTGTCAGAATTGCTTATTCCTCCGCCAAGTACTTCTTAAAAGAATAACTGGTTATGTTGTAACCCATTTTTTGTTCATAAAAACGGTGAGCTTCTTTTCTTTGCAATCCTGATGTAAGAGCGACTGTCCTGCAATCAAGTTCCTCAGCCATATTATGAAGATATTCAAGGAGAGCTTCCCCATAACCACGTGATCTCATATTAACGTCTGTCACCAGGTCAAAAACAAATAAATGCTTTCCATCATAAAAATTTGTTCTTACCGCGGCTCCTGCCACTGCTGCCGTTTTTCCCTCTGCAAGAAAGGCAAACAGTCTGTAACCTTCCTTTTTCATTTCCTCAAACAGCTGCAAATACTCATCTCTTGTAAGGTTAGTTCTAAGCTGTTTCATAATGTCCCATGCCTGTAGCGCTTCCTCTTCTGTGGTAAATTCTTTCATTTCCCCAGCAATTGAATTCATCAGATTCACTCCTTCCTTATTACAGTTTAAAATGAATCTGAACCTAATAAAAGTGCCAGTTTTCATCTTTTTTATGGGATCAGATTGCTTAAAAACTGTACACTAATAGTAAGAGAGAAGAAGAAAAGGGGATTTCTATGAATGAAAGAACAGTAGAGTTTGCTAATTCAGAACCCATTTACTTTCAGCTATATTCTTATATGAAAAAAGAAATTTTAGATGGCAGCTTGAGTGAGGGCTGTAAATTACCTTCTAAGCGGCAATTTTCCCGCCATTTGGGTATAAGTATGAATACAATAGAAAAAGCTTATCAGCAGCTCATTGCAGAAGGATATATTTACTCTGAGGAAAGAAAGGGCTACTTTGTTTCCAAAATAGATGAAAGCCTCTTTCAAGACAGCAGAAGTGTTTCCCCGGAAATAGCAGAAAACGACAATTTTCGAAGCTGTAATAATATTGAATTTAGCCAGGGAAACATTGATCTTGATTCATTTCCTTTAAAGACTTGGAAAAAATCAGTCATGGAGGCGCTGAAGAGTGAGACAGATTCTTCCAGATATAAAGGTCACCCACAAGGCGAATGGGAGCTGCGCTATGAAATAGCCGGTTATCTTTACCGTTCAAGGGGATTTACCTGCAGCCCTGAAGAAATCATAGTAGGTGCAGGAACTCAAATGCTGCTTGTAATCCATCAGAAAGTTTGAGATAACATCATAAAGCGTGAGACAACTCCACAAAGTTTGAGACACAAACCAAGGCAAACCCTTAATACATCAACCTTTAAATTCACCAAGGTTGAGACAGCCCCAAAAGGGTCAAATGAGCCAAGTCAAGGTACCTGTGTTTCCCCTATCTTAAGCTTTGTGAACTAAATTAGAATCACAAACATTGAGATGGAGTGTACTATTGTTCAGAATGATTGAGATGATACAAATAAAAAACCATAATGCTTGAGATAGGGTAGCGCCATGAACCCCACTTTGGAAATAAATCACCCTAAGTAACTATAGTTATAATACCTCTTAAACGTTCTTACTTGGAAGGCTCGAATGATTTTTTCTAAAAGCCTGAAATGAACTTTATGTTTAGATTAAATGATATTAATTCAGAAAGAAGTATAGTAAAATTTAGGAGTTAATTGGGCAGAAGGACCGTATTTTTTTCATCCATTTTAAATAGTTATAAAATATTTATAGTGATTATATAAATATGTATTGTTAGGAAGTGAAATCAATGGATGTATGTTGTGAAAGCTGTTTTGATGATATTAAACTTATATTCGATGAATATGGAATTGAGATTCCTGAAGGTAAATGGTTCGAAGGGAACAGTAATAGTGATGCGGTTTGTTTGATTTGTAACCATGAGATTGACTCAGAGGAATCCTATTATTTTTCAGATACAATTGATGAAGAAATATTCCATGCTATTGAAGAATTGGGAGATAGTTTATCACAAAATATTGACGCTTGTTTTAACTGTGAAGGAAATGAAATTGATTATTTTTTATATAAGTGGAATAAAGAAGCTGATAAAGATGAGTACCGAGAAAAAGTGCTAGGGACATCTGTTGAGGAATTATTATACAACCACGAAATTCCGGAAGCCTTGCATGAGACGGTAACTCAATACTTGCAATGTAAGAAATGTCGTTATGGAAAGGAAGCAATGCATCCGAAACATAACCCAGACGGGGGAATTTTTGAGTTGTATGATGAGATTTACACCCAAAAGGAAATAGATGAATTTTGGGGATTGGATTATGAAGAGTTTTCTAATTTTGCATTACAATATGGGATAAGCTTAAATCAAGCAGAATTAAGTGATTTTAAGAAGTACATGATTGAGAACCCTTTATTAGCATTTAAACATCCAGTGGGTCAAAAGGTATATGACGTATTAAAAGCACATTTTGAAGCGAAGGATAATATTGAGCTCAAAAAAGGTCAAATATTGTACCGGGGAAGAAACCGCAAAGTGGATGGTAGAAGGTTTAATAAAGATGAAATGTGGAGCCCGCCGAAAGGTGTTTCATCACATGGACGGTATAATCTCATTGGAACGTCAGTATTATATTGTTCGGATAAAGTTGAAGGCATTCCTTTGGAGATACACCCTGCACATGACGAGAAAGTGGAAATTGGTGTCTTTGAGATTGAAAAAAAATTAAAGTTGTTGAACATCGACTTCTTTGAGAACTTCGGCGGGTTTTTTAGCGAAAAAGATACTAATACAAAAACTTTAAAGGATGTATATTTGCTGCCGAATTTCATTAGAGACTGTTGCTATGAAATCGGCTATCACGGAGTGCAGTACAAAGGAGTTCATGATGAGGGAAAATACACAAACTACGCTTTTTTCAACTTTGAGATGGGGGAAGATATTATAGCCAAGAAAGTATACACATTAGGAATGAAAATCAAATATTTAGTTGTTGGAGAGGACTAATTAAATAATGGGGATAAGAAGGGATGAGGTACCAGGTTATAGAAAATTTCTTAGTTCACATGAGTTGTCATATCGAAAAGTTTTAGATTACTTCCTACGTTTATTTAGATATTAGGCAAGCTCAAACATTAAAAGTGAAAATAATAATTAACAGCTTTGGTTCGAATCATTGGTACAGAACAGGCAGTATTTTTAAATTCTTTATTTTTAGTGGCAGGCGAAACTATCTATTTATTGATTCTTAAGTCCTCCTAAACTTCATATAAGTTATCGGTTTTTTTAAAAGCCTACTTTTAAGATAACGGGTTTACTTCAGAGGTGCAAACAAGTAAAACACAAAGCAAATTGCACGGATTTTCACATAGAAATTCACCTTGCGGTTTTTCTTGTTATATCAATGTTTTTTTGTATTTAATTTTAAAATCACACATCAATTCACAGGTCATTACACATTGACGGAAATAATTATTGGAGGGTATGTGATTTTGTGGTGATTTGGTAAGTGGATTTTATGGTAATTGTAAAGGTATTTGGATATTTATGTTAAAATCGACATAAGACTATCAAAGACCTTGTGAAATAATGTACTTAAAGTAACGGGGCAGTTTCGTTGTGCGAAATGTTTCTGGCTTAAATTGAGATTGGTCACAATACTCAGGTAAAGGTCGGACAGTTCTAATCCGAACTGAAGGATTATATCGAAGAATCAAATGATGGGGTAACGCCTTGAAGGGTTCTCTCTTAGTCGAATAGCACTGGATTTAGTAAGAATGATAGTGTTATAAGCTCGGTGAAAAGGCGTGAGGATTTGCCGTAACAGGTTAAGCTGACGAAAGCCTACCCGATGGGGTGGTGTAAATCATGATGCTTGAGTTGAATGAATATGGTGAGAATGCGAATAAACCTAAAAAAAAGGTTAAGCTGACGAACTTCTGAATGTACGGGTCTATACCTGCGATACATAGAAATGTGTATAATCAAACGCTTATTGTGGTAAAAAAAGACCGAAATTGGCTTATTAAACTATACCAAAATACTCCTGCCCAGTTTCACGGAAGACCTGAATTAGTGAAACAAATGACGGAAGAACTTAGAACGTTATTATAAGATTAGAGAATAAATTAAACAAGTATGGCTGTTTCGACAGCCTTTTTTTCCTTACTCAACTAACGGGTGCTTTGCTTCAATAATGGGGCAAGGCTTTTTTTCTTATTCAAGTAAATGTGGCAGTTTTGTTAAAGAAGGAATTATTTATTTCTGTATCGAATGAATAAGATAGTTAAATTCAAAGGAAGATGCGTAGGGGGATAATGTGGAATCTAAGTTAATTATCTTACGAGGAAACTCTGGAGTGGAAAAACAACAACCGCAAAAGGTCTTCAAAATCATTTGGGGCGTGGAACACTCTTGGTTTCTCATGATACCGTTTGATGTGAAATGCTGAAGGTTCAAGATAGAGATGGGAACCTTTCAATTAATTTCATTGAGCAAATCGCTCGGAGATGGATGACTCAAACCGATAATAATCAATATATACACGTTTTATAAGTACAAGGTTTGCTATTCGGATTTCTTTGATGGTAAAGATACAGGTTCTTCAAACACAAAGCATTGTGCCTAGAACTGGAAGAATCGAAACACCAAGAGAATCTGATAAATGAAAAGTCGCGCCTTGAATCAATCATGAACCAAATATCATCCTCAGATTTTTTAAAAGACAAAATTAAGGTTTAGAATATTTTTTCTTAACAAAGGACTTATCCGGTAAAGATAGGTCCTTTCTATGTAATACCCACTAGTAATTTCATGCTAGTAATTTAATACTATATAAACGTTTAAAACCAAATGGTTAACTCTTTCCATTTTGTAGTCATATCAGTAAAATAGGATTAGGTGAACCGAACAACAAAGGGTGAGGAATTTGTTTTTTAAAAAATTATTCAACAGAGATAAAAAGGATAACAAAAAAGTTGAAACCATTGTCGCAGAGCCAATGCATAACAAGACACCACCGCAGCTTTCTGTTTCTGCCCCTATAATGGCAAAAAAGAATCCTGAGAAAAAGCAGTCTGAGAAAAAGCATGAAAAACTATTTTCTTATAATGAAGAATCCATATATTTAGATGAATTCAAACACATTAAAACAACCCCTAAAATTCTTAAGATGTTAGAAGACATCATGGAACCTCCTAAAAGAGAGGTTGCGAATGGCATTAGTGTTACCATTACGTTTGATGTCTCTGAGAAAAACTTTGTAAAAGATTCTATTCGATTCAGTAATATGACACATCACCAATGCGAGATGCCTCCATTCCATACTTATTATTCCAAATTTGCTGACATGAAGAAAGAACAAAAGAATTGGTATTTTTATTGGCGTGAACAGGTATTGAATGGTCACTATCTGCCAACTGATTTGAGTTACATATATGTTTTTGTATATGAACTCATCAATTACTCTTTTAATCAAAATGCTGCATTTAATTTGAGTATGCTTTACAGGCTTTATGAAGCTTATAGAGGTCAGCATCACATCGAACGGTTTATCTCTTTAATAGGCGATATGTTGTATGAATTAGGGGAATATCGCTTAGCTGAAAAGTGGAGCCCAAATATCCCCTCTATTCCGCCACTATATAAGCAGTTAAAGGAAAAACATGATGACCTGTCTCGAATTTCCATAACCTATTGGAAAAGTTATCTTTTTTCTTTCCGGGAATCAAAATTTTACACGGAAAACAAAAATAAGATTTATAAAACATTCAAAGAATGCCTTCCTTTATTGGAAGCGAGTCATGTAAAACGGGACAACAAAAAGCTAATTGATTTGTACTTTGAAAAAAGAGAGGATATGCAACAACGTTGGTTATTTCCTGGAATGGTTTCCATTCGTGGAGGTAATAATTTTATCCAATTTAAAATAGATAATATTTATCCAACACCACTCCTTCATCAGGAAGTAGTTGCCTTTTTCAAACTCTCAGAGAATGTAACCCGATTGATGAACGGGGAAAAACGACAACTCCAAGTAGATGAGAATATCTTTCCTCCAGAACTAAAAGAGGAAATGATAACGTTCCTGTCCCGCCCTAAAGAGAAAGGACGTTTTAAGACAGTCAAGACAAAGAGTAAGGAAAAACAAGGCGGTCTGATTCCACCTAAACCAGAGGATAAACCGAAAGTAGTAATTGAATTTAATGATGATAGAATCAGGCAACTTAAAGCAGAAACAGACAACCTGGTGGACGAAGTAGAAAGAAGAGCGCAAGAACATTTAGAGAATGAAGAAGACACTAATACGCCAACAAATGAGAAACAAGAAGAAGTAGGAGAGAAACCTTCTAACGAAGAAACAAAACCTGATAAGGAAAAAGATGGATTATATAAATTTTTCACCACTTCAGGTGATGATGCGGATGAGGAGCAAGTGGAAAATTTCTTAGGGGAACTAACCGATATTGAACGGGAATTCATCCAACATTTCACCGATATGGAATGGACTAAAGCGGAAGCCACTCAATTTTTAAAGTCTAAGGGTCAAATGTTAGGTGTATTATTAAGTTCTATTAATGAAAAAGCTCAGGAATCTTTAGAAGATAACTTCCTAGAGGAAGACGGAGATACTATTTTAATATTTGAGGAATTTGAATCGGTGGTCAACAGGATAAAGGAGAGGTAATGAATAATGAAGATAAAGAAACGTGACTCATCCGCCATACTTAATTCTTTAAGCGGGGGTGTCGTCCCTAATCGTGGAATACAACACATTATGGTAGGACGTACTGACGAAGCGAAACAAATAATGACGGATTTAGATAACATTAAAAAAGGTTCTTCTGTTATTAAGTTCTTTATTGGACCTTTTGGTAGCGGTAAAAGCTTCATTCAAGGTTTTATCAAACAATTAGCTTTCAATGAGAAGTTTGTTGTGACATCGGCTGATTTTACGCCCGAAAGAAGATTATATGGAACAGAAAACAAAGCTGTAGCTTTGTATAGTGAACTTATGAAAAACCTTTCTACATCCACACAGCCCGATGGTAATGCGTTGCCAAGTATTTTAGACAAATGGATTAATGAAGTACAAATGAAAGTCATGCAGGAGAAAAATCTTACAACCGTCGAATATGATAATCCTTTATTTGTGTCACAGGTGGAGCGAGAAATTACCAATGTTATTTCTAAAATGGATGAATTAACGGGCGGGTTTGATTTTGCCCGTATTCTTACTCAATATTTCCGTGGATTCGTAAAAGATAACCAGGACTTGCAGCGTAGAGCTCTTAGATGGCTACGGGGAGAATATGGTACAAGAACAGAAGCGAAAACAGATTTAGGTGTTCGAGATATCATTGATGATAATAATTGGTACAACTACATTAAAATCCTATCTCAGTTCGTTAAACAAATCGGTTATTCCGGATTGGTAGTAAACTTAGACGAAGCGATTAACCTTTACAAAATAACACACCCTCAAACGAGAGATAAAAACTACGAAACCATTCTAAAAATATATAATGATACTCTTCAAGGGAATATTGAAGGTCTTTATATTACATTTGGCGGTACGGTGGAGTTCCTAGAAGACGAAAGGCGCGGGTTATTCAGTTATGGTGCTCTAAAGCGTCGTTTAGAAACCAATAAGTTTGAAACGAGCGAATTTAGAGACCTTTCTCAACCGGTCATTAAATTAACTCCATTAAAGAATGACGAAACCTTCTTATTGTTGCAGAGACTCCGCGATATCCATGCTGCTCATAATGACTATGAGACATCCATTACGGATGGTGAAATCAAACGGTACATTGTAACGGAATACAATCGCCCTGGAGCTTCTGAACACTTAACAGTGGGTGATATCATTCGTGGATTCATAGGTGCATTAAACATCCTGCATCAGAACCCTGATTATAACCGTGAACAAATATTTGGTGCAGAAAAGACAGTCGAACAAGAAAAAACGCCAAGCTTCCAATCTCGATTCTCACGCACAGAAAGTTAAAGTATATGAAGGATTGACAAATATGCAGCCAAGAGTGGAAATTCCATTTGGAAAACAATAAATTGCTTTTATTGATGTTAGATAAAAATAGATTACGGTCAATTCAAGATATTGTTATTAAAAAAATCGACATAGAGTATATGGGTAATTTTAAAGCGAAGCCATTTATATCTATGCTAAAGACCTAAATGGAAATGCTATTAGACGTGATAAAAAAGGAACCAAATCATGGAGAATGCTATCCAATAACTAAATGGTTCCTTTCGGTGTTGAGGATTTTCTTTATCAACAACTGCTAAACGGTTTCGATTGGAAGAAGTATGCGAATCAATAATTTTCACAATCGCATCATGGTCAAAAGGAAAGGCGGTTTCTTATGAATTCTTTTGATTTGTTATCAAAGTTTTTACAGAAAAAGATATGGGATATGCGTTGGTCCAGTTTTACAAATATACAGGAAAAAGCCATTCCTGCTGTTCTTCAAACAGAAGATGATGTTGTGTTATCCGCTGGTACTGCTTCTGGTAAAACAGAGGCAGCTTTTTTGCCTGTTTTAACAGAAGTGGAAGCAAGTGCCGGACAAGCATTGAAGATACTTTACATATCACCTTTAAAAGCTCTTATTAATAATCAATTTGAGCGGATAAATAAGCTTTGCGAATACATGAACATTGAAATCCATCGTTGGCACGGTGATGTTTCCCAAAGTAAAAAACAAAAGTTTATTAAAAATCCAACAGGAATTCTCCAAATTACTCCTGAATCGATAGAAAGTTTATTTATTAATCGCCCAGGTGCATTATCTACTCTTTTTAAAGAATTAGAGTTCGTTGTTATTGATGAAATTCATTCCTTCATCGATAAAGAAAGAGGTGTGCAGTTGCGGTCTTTGTTGTCTCGAATTGAGGAGTTCGCAACGAAACGACCTAGAATTGTCGGATTATCAGCCACAATTGGCAATTTTGATTTGGTTAAAGAGTGGATTAATTTTAAATACCCAGAAAACGTGACCATAATAGAAGATAAGTCATCCGATAAACAATTACTTTATAGCTTGATGTTCTTTGAAACCGATAAAGATAACAAAAAACCGATAGAATTATTTGAAGATATGCGGGAAATCACCAAAGAACAAAAGTCTATTATTTTTTGTAATAGCCGGGGAAGTGTGGAAGAGACAACTGTCTTTTTAAATCGATTAGCGGAGCGGGAAGGGATGGGAGAAACATATTATGCTCACCATTCCTCTATTGATAAAAAAGAGCGGGAATATGTAGAGAAAGTCATGTCCGAAACAAATATGCCAAAAAGCGTAGTAGCCACCAGTTCTTTAGAACTCGGTATAGATATAGGAAATGTTGATTTAGTTGTCCAATTGGATAGTACCTACACTGTATCGTCTCTGAAGCAACGTTTAGGTCGCTCAGGAAGAGAACGGGATGCTTCTCAGATGTTGCAGCTTTACAGCACCAGCAAAGACAGCTTGCTTCAGTCTCTTGCTGTTATGGAGCTTGTTCTTGATAAATGGATTGAGCCTGCTACGGGATACGCTATACCATATGATATTCTATTTCATCAACTCATTTCAGTGTGTGCTGAGAAAAATGGTATGACAATCAAACAACTGTTACATTTCGTTCACAACAATGATATCTTTCATTCATTAGAAAGTCATAAAGCTGAACTTCTCATTAATTACATGATTGAAAAAGACATTCTTGAAAAGTTGAGCGGAAGAGGCGAACTAATAGTAGGGATAGAAGGGGAACGAATTTTAAGAAGCAAAGAGTTTTACTCCGTCTTCATGACAAATGAAGAATACGAGGTAGTGGAAGGAACTCGCAAAATTGGTCAGGTAGACAAAACACCTTTTATATTCGAGGGAGATAACATTATTTTATCCGGACGGTTATGGACGGTTATTTCACTTGATTCAGATAGAAATAAAGCTTATGTAAGAAAAGCTGTTAATGCCAAGCCCCCAAAATATTTTGGTGACGGCGGAAAGATTCACAAGAGAATCGGTGAAAAGATGATGGAGGTTCTGTCAGGTGAAGATGAATTTGAGTATATAGATTATAAATCGAAATCTGCCCTAGAAGAGCTGCGTAGACCTTATAAACTTTATGAAGTCGGTATCCAACATCGTGCTCTTTGGAAAAATAAACGAGAGTATTTAATAGAAACCTTTACTTCTACTCAAATTACAACTACGCTTCACTGGATGATGAGGGTACTAGATGTAAATGTTCTGGAGAGAGACTTGTTGGGAAGAATTAGATTTGAATATTCCGGTGATATAAACGACCTTTTCTTTGACTTAAAATCTTGCATATGGGATGAGAAAGAAATTGTGGAGAAAAAGAAAAAAATAAGTGATTTCCCTTCTAAATTCGCTACGTACATTCCGGAATATCTAAAAGACGAAATGCATATAAAACACGAACTGGATTTAAAAGGAGCTCTGGAATTTCTTAATGATTTTGAATTGAAGATAATTGAACTGGAGTTTTAAACGCAAAAAGCCTCGTTTAGTACGGGGCTTTCTTTAATATCCGCATATTTTTTTGGAGGGAAGAATTTTACATTTGAAAAACAAGTGGAGCAAATGCTTATTTTGCGCGCCAAAAATCGAGTTTTACAACCGTTAACATAAAAAAACCTATGCATTTACATAGGTTTATTTAGTAATCTAACCTTGAGTTATCAAGGTGGTATGAAAGATATTCGTGAAGCTCGTTTTGCATCTGGAATGACTTGTGTTCATTGTGGTAGCACTTCTGTTAAGCGGAACGGCAAATACAAAACACGCCATTTTCAGGCTCTCGTTATCCTGAAAGATGGTTAAGTATATCGAATTAATGGTAGAAGGCTATACTTTATTTGTTGACTTTGTTGTGGCAATTACCTTTGTTGATTATTTTCCTCATTTCCTCAATAGAGAGAACTTTGTCAGGTCTCCTGTGTATCATCCGATGACAGTTAGAACAAACAGGTATGAGGTCTGTTCTAGGGTCGAAGTATTGTTCTTCTCCTTTTAACGAATTCAACGGCTTTACATGATGAACTTCAATGTATTCCTTGCCTCGTTCACCATAAACATCTTCAAAATTAAAACCACATACTTTACAAGTGAACCCATGTAACTCTAAAGCCCTTTGACGGTTTAATGGACTTCTTTCATACTTATTGCCATAATATTGTATATATTTCCCTTCTAATATTGCTTGATACTTTTCGAAGATATTCTCTATATCAGAAGCTTCCAAGTCATTTTCAATTGTAAGGATATTGACATGATGAATTTCAGGGATAAATTTTAAAAATTTCATAGGAGGATGATTCCTCCTCTCAAGCGGACGATTTCTGTCTATTGTATATGAACATATTCTTATACTCTTTATACTTGAAAAGAAATCATCACCATATTTTTCGGTAAAATAACAATAAGCAGCATGTCTTGAAGAATCATTGCCTTGCATATTAGTAAAAGGAAGATTAAAAAAAAATTCTTCTCGTTTGTCTTTAATGAACAGAATATAATTTTGGGGTTCAACTTTAAATTCCCAGATTTCGAAGTCACTTCTTTTTTTATCTGTAATAAATAATTTCTTAAATTCATGATAACCCTTAGTGATTTTTTCATTAGATTGTTTATTTTCCGGCAATTGAGGATATTCTTTTTTATTTACCATACAATCAAGACACTCATCTTCTAAAACTTCAAATAACAAGTGGCTTTTTACATTCGGATTTTTATTGAATTCCATAATGTCCTTGTATTCCCCGCATTCAATACAAGATTTTAGTGTATTGTCATAATCATCCTGAACTCCTTTTACAGTTCCCCTTGAGCCAACTTCTTTTCTCCAAATTACAACCATAATTATCACTCCATCCTGGTAAAATTACTTTCTGGTGAGTTTTCCCTATTAGGCTATTTCCTAATAATAGTTTAATAATATCAATGTAATAGGAAATTATAAATGTGTATATAATGTACTTTAAAATTGGAAATAATAGTAGTTTAATCGCAAAATATATACTATATATAGTGTTGTTGAATTTATTTTTAAACAAAATATTGTGTTTATGCGGAATGGAAATGGAAAAAATATTGACTCTTATATTCATAGGAATATATAATGAGTTTATTAGGTGTTCGAATGTATGTTCTTAGTTCGATTGTATCGATAATAATTAATTTGATGGAAAGAGGCGGATTATGGCAAATTTACATTCTTATTTTAAAAGTTTTCATGATGCTATAAAACTAGATTATGATGACAACAAGGGTTTAAGAGAAAAAAGGGACGAATTACTAGAAGTATTAAAGAAGAATATGTCTATTGATGCAGGTTCATTTGAGATATTTCATCAAGGAAGCTATGCCATGTATACTGGAATTAAGTCATTGGATGGAGGAGATTATGATATCGATGTTGGACTATTGTTCAATATATCAAAGGACGATTATCCGAATCCAATTACAGTAAAAAAATGGGTTTATAATGCCCTAACTAATGAATATGATGATGTAGAAATGAAAAAACCTTGCGTTACAGTAAAATTTGAATCCGAAGGAGAAGGTGAGCGTAATTATCACGTCGATTTTGCTATTTATGCAGACCACGAGGAAAGCGATGATACTTACCTTGCTAAAGGGAAGTTAAATAGTGACGCTGATAATCGCTGTTGGGAAGAATCTGACCCGAAAACACTTGTGAATGACATTAAGAATCATTTTGAAGATAGCGATGATAGAAAACAATTTAGACGTACTATTCGTTATATAAAAAGGTGGAAAGATATTAAGTTTAAAGGTCAAGTGAACCGTCCATCTGGTATTGGGTTGACAGTTGCTGCTTTAACGCATTTTCAAGCAAAGTATTCTTATGATGGATTTACGAATACTAAGAACGTTAAAGATTTAGATGCATTAGAAACATTTGTCCAAAATATGATTAACGCATTTGTGACCACTTTAGTTGATGATTTTGAGTTGGAGGAACGATTAAGAGTTAATCTGCCTACACCACCAAAGAATGATATATACGAAAAGATGACAGGGAAGCAAATGGCAGCATTTAAAGAGAAGCTTGAATGTTTATTGAACAAGCTCCAGCAGGCAAAAAATGAAACAGACCCTGTAGTAGCCTGTAAGTTATTGCAAGAAGAATTTGGGGATGATTTCCCAGTGCCAGAAGAGTCAACCACTGCTCAAAAAAGAGGACCTTCAATCATTGTTGACCATTCTTCTGCGTGAGGTGAATAGATGACAACTATTGTAGAAGTTCTAGAACGTGCTTTGCAAGATTTATTACCATCGTTTAAGAAAATAATGAGTCAAGGTGTTAATAGTAGAAGGGGACCTTTTCAGGCAGCATTTGAAGGTGTACATTCTATCGAAGGGAAACAAATCACCATTCAAATAGCTTTGCCTAAGCATTTTCCTATAGAAAAACCAATGATTTTTTTGAAGAATCCGAAAGTGTTAGGATTTCTCCCGCATATTGAAAAAGATGGTTTCATCTGTTATTCCTTTGATGAGGGGTTGCTTTTAGACCGAAGCAACCCCTTTGGTATTATACAAGAGGCATTTTTTCGTGCAGAAAACACTCTACAAGATGGAATTTCAAGAAAAAATCACGATGATTTTCTCAAAGAATTTGAATCTCTATGGTCGAGGCAAGAAAAAATAGTAAAGGTCGATACCCTTTTTTCTCCAAGGGATGACTTTCAACAAATACTGGTCTTTATGGATAATAAAAGAGAAAAAACTGTGTTTGTTAACAATTTGGATAGTGGAACAAAAAGAACGTTAAATACATTGTATAAATGTGATGTGGCAAACGAATTTCAATCATTGAGGGGTATTTATATTCCATTACGTGAAGGTGCAGATGTAAAACCTCCACCTTATTGGAAATTTTGGGACATTAAACAGTTAAGAAAAATTATTTTTGAGAACATCACTAGTTCTACCAAAAGAAAACTAAATGCATATTTAAAGAAGCGAACTTTTAATAAGAATGATAAGGAATATATGCTGATTTCTATTCCATTAGGACAAGAGCAAAAAATCCTTATAGGTATTTTACTTAAAGATTTTTCAAAGAAACAAAACGTGAAAATGATGTATCCTATTCAACATCCGTTAAAAAAAGTGCAATGTAATTTTTCTGTTATACCCTTAACGATAAAACGGCATGATAAAGAGTATCTCTTAAATCGAACGCAAGGTAATAATCGATTGGTAGGGAAGCGGGTCACTATAATTGGTCTTGGTTCTTTAGGAAGTAGAATAGCATTTGAACTAGCTAGAGCAGGTGTTACATCCGTTACTTTGATTGATAAGGATAGGATTGATATAGATAATATTTATCGCCATGAATTGGGAGCAAACAGCTTATATTGGAGGTTTGATAATAAATTTTCTTCAATTTCTAAGGCTGAAGCTTTGAAGATGGAATTAAATAATCATTTTCCTTTCCTTGAAATTGAATATGAAATTGCTGATGTTCTTGACCTAATGGAAGAAGAGATAGACTTAATTTTAAATGCTGATTTAATAATTGTCGCACTAGGTTCTCCAACAGTTGAGTTACACTTCAATGAGCGGTTTTACAAAATCGAAGAAGCACCTCCTGTAATTTATACATGGATTGACCCTTTAGGTATTGGAGGACATGCTCTGCTAACGAATAATAATAAAAAAGAAGGATGTTTTCAGTGTTTATTTACACACCCTGAAGAAAATGAGTATTTGATTCCTAATAAGGCATCCTTTGCTGCACCTGAACAATTCTTTGGTAAAACCTTGGCAGGCTGTGAATCAATGTTCACTCCTTATGGCTCTATAGATGCTCTACAAACAGCAATCACGGCAACCCGACTAGCTGTGGATAATTTGAATCAAAAAGTAATAGGAAACCCTTTACGTTCATGGAAAGGTGATTCTAATGAACTCTTGACACAAGAATATAAAGTAAGTAAAAGATACGGTCTAAGTAGCGAACAACTCTATGATTCTAGGTATCTTTACCAAGCGGGAAATTGTTCAGTTTGCGGGAGTGTAAATCAACATGAATTTTAGAATAGATTCAGATGGGTTACTGAAGATAAGTGAAAAAGCTCTTTCTGTTTTACAACAATATCGCCAAGTGGGAAGTAGAGATAAAGAAGCAGGTGGCGTTTTATTAGGGCGTTACATTCAAAGCTCAAGAGATATAGTTGTTGACTTGGTAACTCATCCAATGAAGCACGATATAAGGAAACGTTATTTTTTTAAAAAGTGTAGAGAGGACCATCAAAACATAGTTCAAACTTTGTGGGAAGAAAGTGATGGTACATGTAATTATCTTGGTGAATGGCATTCACATCCTGAGACTTTTCCAAGCCCTTCCTCTCATGATATAAAAGAGTGGAAGAAGGTAATAGAACATACTATCTGCGATTCAGATAAATTGTTCTTTATCATTGTAGGAACGAAATCAATTGATGTTTGGGTTGGATGCAGAACAAGTTTGGAAATAAAAAAAATGATTAGGTGTTGAGAATATGGCAAGAGACCCTTTTAAACTCTCTACAGTTGATGATAGAGCCTTATGGGTAACTTCTGGAGGTTTGTGTGCGAAATGTAAAAGAGTTTTAATATTTGATGATATTGAAAAGAAAGTGAACATTGGTGAAAGAGCTCATATTATCGGAAAGGGTGATGGAAAAAAAGCACCAAGACGAGAATTTGCCGAGGAGTATGAAATAACAGAGGAAAACGTAGATTCACTAATGAACCTTATGCTCATGTGTAGTCCTTGTCATCATACAATTGATAACAATGTGAAGAATTACCCACCTGATTTACTGTTCGAAATGAAAGATAAACATGAAGCATGGGTTTTGAATCGATTATCACAAAACAAGAAAGCGATAGCAGTGTTGCACAAAAGGAAAAACGGTATTCCCTTCGATACTGTGCTGCTCTCTGAAGAAATTGATACTTTGATTTTGGACGCGGTAGCTCTTCAGGAGGAATTTGTTGATTTTTCTAATGAAGGTTGGAAAAAGGCAAAAAAGGAAAACGAAGAATTCTTCAAAGAAATCGTCAAATCGAAAAGGGAGTATGCGGGAACATTTCTTTATATTTTCCCTTTATCTCCGATACCGCTATTAATTCATTTAGGGAAACTAATCTCTGAAACGGTTCCTGCAGTTGTTTATCAGTTTGATAGAGATACGCAGAAATGGTGTCTAGACGATGTGAGTGTGGATTCAACACAAAAAAAAATTATCATCAACCAAACAGATGAAGTGTTTGATGCCCTTGTAGTTACGGTTCAAGCGAGTGGAACAATTACGCAAGAGGATTTAACAGGTGTTATTGATACTCCTTATCAGCATTTGGACATACGGATTGAGAATCCACAACTTAACTCGGTTTTATTTAGTCAGGATGTTATAAATCTTAGACAGACTTTCCGAAAAGAAATCTATAGATTAAACGACTTGCATAGTTATAAAAAGATACATTTATTTTATTATGGACCCGCCGGACTTGCAGTTGAGTTAGGAAGGTGTATAAATGAAAATATGTTGCCTGAGATAAATTTATACGAATATACAAATAGAAATGGTATAAAGTATGCAAGAGCATTTAGTATATAGTATTGCTACGGACACTAGGGAGTGGCTTAAATTAAATGAAACAATAAAAAAGAAACGCTCTGAGGTTTTTTCATCTCAGAGCGTTTTTCTATGCTGATTATATTGTGTATTCTCTGGTCAATTCGGTTGCTAAAACTATTGTAATTCTATCTTGTAATATTGTACTTCAAAACCGAACCCGTTAATTGTTTATAGAGCAGTTTCTTTCTGTGGGGAAAAATTGATATTGTGATACTCATCGATTCAATAATATTTTTGTTTTTCCCATTCAAAAACATTCTCAATTAGTTTTAACGCTAAAGCCTGGTCCTCCGCCGACGCTACAGTTAATGTAACAATGGGAGAAAATAAAATAGTGATATCATTTCCATCATTCTTTGAAAATGGATGGAAAGTAATTGATTTTTCATTAAACTGCAAAATTGAGGCAACAGTTGTATCTGTTGCTTTTTTTTGTTTGAATTCTGAATAATAATAGAAGAAATTGTTAGAGAGTCTAAAGATAATAATAAAATTACCCAGTTAATATATGGTAAAATTGTACTAAGATAATAACTTTAAAAACAATATGGAAGGTAATATCCTAAAGAAACAAAAATAAAATCCAGAGGTGGTTCTTGTGGATGAAAGATTAATGGAAGGCATTAAAGAGGCAGGATACTTAAATACACAAAAATCTCATAGATACAGACCGATTATTAGATATATGTATGACAAAACAATGGCATACTCCCCATTAGTTTTACCATCGGAGATGATTGGCTATTTAAATCAATTTCCTTTTTTTCAAGATTACTCTGAAGAAGAGTTAATTGGGGATTTAAATTCACTAGTGAAAAGTAATAACATGGAACAAATCCAAGATAAAGGGAAAGTGAAAACGTATGAGGAGTACAAGCGAAACAGATACAGGTATAAGCTAACTCCTCATACAATTGAATTAGAAAAAGCATTAATAAATATGGAATCTAATCTTCAATCAATTCGTGGCTCATTAGAAAAGTCGTTGACTGATAGATTATTAGAAGAGCTAGAGAAATTATTTTCACAGTCATTATCACCTGAAGTGACCAAGGCGGAGGCTCAGAAGATAAATGACAAATGGGAATCGCTATTTGAAAGGTTTAATAAACTTATCAGCGATGCAGGACTTTATCTCTCGCATATTAATGGAGATAAACTAGAACTAATTATGCGAACAGAGTCTTTTATAATTTTTAAAAATGCTTTTGTTGATTATCTACAAAACTTTATAAGTGCGCTTAAAAAGAATACTGATAAAATCAAAGCTAATCTAAATGAAATCAATGATGAAAAAATAGACAGTATTATCGAGGCGTTGATTTTACATCAGAGAAGTATACCTAGATTAGTGTAACCGTCAAGTAGTTTTGAACACTTTCTGCCAATTAAGTTTGAACACTTTTATCGCCAAAAATCGTACTTCTATGCTTAATCCTGTAGCTATCCTCATTTAGTTGGATAACCTCAACTCTATGGAGAAGCCGATCCAAAACGGCGGTCGTAATCCCCTGGTCTCCCATTAACTCACCCCATTGCTCAGGTCCCTTATTGGATGTCAGGATAATAGAACTCTTCTCGTAAAGCCCGTTGACCAAATGAAAGAAGAGGTTTGCCTCTCTCTGATCCATAGCCATATACATTAAATCATCAATGATTACCAAATCCGATTCACTTATCCTTTTAAGCTGGCTCTGGGATTTAGACAGATATTCCTGTGTCTTGAGAACATGGACCAGTTCGCCCATCGTTAAGAAGGATACCTTGTAACCTTTGTGGATGGCTTCAAGGCCCAGCCCTATCGCAATGTGGGTTTTGCCCACTCCTGGCGGACCAAGTAGAATAAGGTTATACTGCTGTTCCAGCCAATTCAGTTCCCGCAGCTGATTTATTTGGCGGGAACTGACTGACTTTTGCTCCTCAATCCTGAACTCATTCAGTGTTTTGTGATAGGGGAATCTAGCCCATTTCAGCCTTCTTTCCACACTTTTTTCTTCTCTTCTTTTCAGTTCAAAGGCCAAGAGTTCCTCTAGGAACTCCTGATAGGTCCACGATGCCTGCTCGGCTTTCCGCAGTA
This sequence comes from Metabacillus lacus, assembly GCF_009674805.1. GTDB lineage: Bacteria > Bacillota > Bacilli > Bacillales > Bacillaceae > Metabacillus_C > Metabacillus_C lacus. The sequence goes on from NZ_WKKI01000009.1 coordinate 43,639, forward strand.
ATGCAGGCAGCCCGGTCGCCGTTTCGGCCAGCCGGAGGTGACGGAAGCGATCCTGTATATCCTGTATTGTGCTGTTCATTGTCCAACGCCTCCCAGTATTTTTATATAATCATCCAGCTCCCTCACGTGTGCAGTGGCTCGTATTACGGGGGTGTTGCCTTGATTTATATTGTTGAACTGGAGAGTTTGGGGCTCTTTTGATTCATTTATGCGGGAGAGATGCAATGTTACATCTCGTAGGTCATTTGCACTCCAGAGCTGGTCTTTTATACAAATATCAAGAGCTTCCTCAATTTCCTGGCGGAAATGGTGGATGGTTGACTGGACAATTTGAAGCTGATCCCTAATGTATCTGGGATAGTGTTCGCTCAATTTTTGGATGAAGAGAGTCGCTTGCTCTTCATCACTGAATTGTCGAGTGATGGTTTCCTTATAGGCGTGTATACCTTTTGAGCGGTCCCGAGAATGTTGCCTACTTTTGATGAGTTCTCCTTTTCCTTTGCTGAGAGTGTGCCGGGCAAGGATTTCCCCTTGCTGAGAAGCCTTTATAATCAATTCTGTATCTTTCGTCTCAATGTAAACCTTATTACAGCCTTTGGGGCGGTAAGTCCCCAAAGGAACGGAGTAGCGATTGGACCTGTACTTTATAATATTGTCCGGACAAACAATCCTTGTTATACTGGAACCATGGCTACTCTCGAGAGAGAGCAGGGGAGAGACTGGAGTTAAGTGTTGCTTTTCGAGGGCGTGCACTTCTTCCGGTCTCTTTTTTGTTGTGTTGTGCACATTGTGGTTTCCTGTTCGGCCAAGCCAGGCTATGCTTTGTTCGTTCCATGCATCTATATTCGAAAAAACTCTGCTTTTGGCAAAGTTCCTTTTTACGAACTTCACCACATTTTCAATTTTCCCTTTGCTTTGGGGATCTGCCTTACGGCATAAATATATACGGAATTTCCGTTGGCTCTTATAGGCCTGAAACTCACTGGTCAAGAGGATGTCACCTGCATTTTCACTGACTGTAATCAGATGGTCCTGGTCATACACCAGTTCCTCCGGCATTCCGCCAAAATAGATAAATGCATTTTCATGACATCGAATTGTATCTCTCGTTGTGAATGGCTTTCCTTGCCATTCTACATATTTATATCTGGAATGGGACAGAACAAAGGTTATAAAATAGAGTTTTACATCCTTTTTTTCTTTGTTTTTAACCGTTATTTCTCCCCAGTCCACTTGTCCTTGCTGTCCCATCGGCAACTCCTCTACTGCTTCATGGTCCCGGACATATGGCACTTTTGCTATATGGTAAATTTCCCTCAAGTCCTTCACAAACAGCCTGACTGTGCTGCCCCCAATTTGAATGCCTGAATGGTGTTCTTTTAACCAATCCTCGACCTGAGAAGAAGAAAGATCAGGATATTCTTTTAACCAACTTAGGATTTGGTCCCGATAGGGATCGAGTTTTTTCTTTCTGCTATTTAGAGAATTAGCCCAAACCACCGCCTCTTCCAAGGACATTTCCAAAAACTTGTAAACGGTGTTTCTTGAAATACCTAATTTATTGGCGATAGCCGCCACCTTGAAACCTTGTTCTTTTAATTGATGAATTTCCACAAACAACTTTAATTTTTCCACCTTTCATCCTCCAGTCAAGCCATGTTGAAAGAATAATCATAGCTTAACTGGGCGTATATGTGGTGAAAAAAGTGTTCATTTTTAGTTAGCAGAAACTGTTGAATTTAGTTTAGCAGTTACAATTAGATGAATTACCGCCTGATGAAGAACTATATAGTAGTTTTAAAGATAAATGGATTAGTTTTAAAAGCTGGTTTATTTCTAATGAAAGAGAAAGCGATGTATATTACTTAGAAAAACAAACTATGGAAATGATAAGGAAGATTTCAAAAATGGCACAACAAGCTTCGGAAAGACAAAGATATGTAAAAAGTAGAAAAACTGATTTTTTGCATTTAGCGAATATGGTAGGTGAATTTGATGATATAGAAAAATCGAATCATCTATTTTCTTTGTTATTTGGGATAGAGAAAACGAGACATATTAAAATTAAAGACTTAAAAGAAAGTGATAGTACGCAAAAAAGCATATGGGATTTTCCGCCTAGTTCTATTGTGCTCAAAGCAAGAAAAGAAACTGAGCGAGCTGCTGTTAAAAGGCAAGTAGTAAATAAAAATAATAAGGAAAGAAAAGAGTTAATGGAAGAGTACAAAAAGCAAAAAGAAAAAGAAGAAAATTTAGAGAAAGAACTAGTAAATAAAAAGCAATTTAAAATTAATGAATTGGAATTTGTACAACCATATCAAAGAACTTTATTACTTAATTGGATAGGTAAAGCTATGGCAAACAAAAGTCCAAATGATAATACATACTTCGGTAAAACGGAAAATGGATATGAATTTATGATAATAAAGAAAACTGAAGATAAGGTCACTCTAGCTTCCTCGGATGGAACACTAACAATGCCTGATTATGAGTTTGTTTTTGAGGAGCTGAAATAAAGTGAAAGCCTACGATGAAAATTTTATCAGTTGTATAGAGGCATTATTTGATAATTTTTGGATTCTCCGTAAAGAAAAAGAAGACCTATATTATCTGATAAGAGAATATGAGAATGAACTTAGAACTTATTTTAATAAAAATTTTCATTTCAGACTTGTAATAAAACCAGAGTTTGTAAAGCTTGAAAAAATTATTGTGGATTATAAAGATTGGATGAAAATCGAATCTTTTAGAGATACTAAGGATTTTGTATTGTTCTTTTGTTTATTAGCGTTTTTAGATGATAAGGTGGATGCCCAATTTACATTAGAGGATATATGTGACAGCATAGTTTCGTATTACCCTAATGACCATATTATTTGGACTGAAAATGAAGGTTATAATAATAGGCTAACGCTTATTAGGGTAATTCGATTCGCTATTAATAAAAATCTTATGTTCGTGGTAGACAGGGACCTAGATGGTTTTAAAGGAAATGCTAGTCATGCAGTTCTTTTTCAAGGAACCATAATGATTAAATATTTTATGAGAAATTTAGCATACGACCTTGAAACTGCCAATTCATTTAAAGATATTATTGAATTACACGCGAATGAGGAAAAAGATTTAGGGGTAGAACGAAAACATCGTATTTATAGAAAACTGTTCATTGAACCAGTTATATACGAGGATGAAGTTTATGATGATGAGTTCGCATATCTAAAACAATATGCTTATTCTATTAAAGACCATGTAGATAAATATAGTGATTTTCAATATGAACAATACAAGTCAACGGTATTATTAACAAGACAAGAGGATAAGGCAGATGTTACCAAAGTATTGTTTCCAGAGGAAAAGAAAAACGTCTCTAAATTAGCTATACAATTTGCTACAGTTCTTCGTAATAAAGTTGAGGAAGAAGAATTTGTTCAAGATTCAAAAGGAAGAGTAGAGCTCACAAACATTGACTTTACTAATATTTTGAAAGATGTAAAAAGTGCATATCAGATTTATTGGACTACAAATCAGAAAAAAGCAACGATTGATTCTATAGTAAAAGAATTGATTGATTATTTAACAGAATGGAACCTATGCAAAGTAATAGATGAATATAATCTTATCATTCTAGATACTCTGGGTAGAGTTGAAGGTAAATATGAGTTTGAGGGTGAAACCGGTGAAAAATAGATGGGAATTATCAAGAATAGGAATATTTAATTATTGGTATTACGGTTATCAAGAGTTCCATTTTAAAGATGGGAGATTATTGTTAAGAGGACAAAATGGTTCTGGTAAAAGTGTGACGATGCAAAGTGTAATTACGTTCCTTTTAGATGGAAATAAGCATCCATCGAGGCTTGACCCGTTTGGTTCAAAAGATAGAAAAATGCGAGATTATTTGTTAGGTGAAAAACATGTTTCTAAAATTGAGGAGCGCATTGGCTACCTTTTTTTAGAATATCATAAACCTGGCACAAATCAGTATATGACAACTGGATTCGGTCTAGAAGCAAAAAAAGATGCTACTAGTTTACATTCGGAATGGGGATTTGTCATTTATAATCCATTTAAAAGAATTGGTGACGGCGAAAACGATTTAAAATTATATAAAGAAGAAAAAATAAACGGGAAGTTGGAACAAATCCCTTTAATACAGTCAGATTTTAAAAAAGAATTAGGGTTGGATGGCGAGGTCGCTTCAGGGCAAGAAGAATATCAGGAATTAATCAATAAGCATGTTTTTGGTTTTCCAGATATCGAGGGCTTAAAAAAGTTCACATGGTTACTAGTACAGTTAAAAAGCCCGAAATTATCGAAATCATTTAACCCAAGTACGGTTTGTGAGATTCTTACAAATTCTTTACCAGAGCTAAGTGAAGAGGAACTAACTCCTTTGACTGATACTATTGAGTCTCTTGATTATATCGAAAAAGAGATTCTTGAAACAGAGAGAGATTTGAAATCAATTTCTAAGTTAAATAAAGCATATGATAATTATAATTCAGTGGTTCTTTTAGAAAAATCACATTACTACCTAGAAGCAAAAAAAGAACTTGATAAAATCCAAAAGTTAAAAAAAGAGAAAGAAAAAGAATTATCAGATGTTGAAACTTCACTTTCAAATACTACAACTTCAATTAAACAAATTAAAATCGAACTAGAAGCTTTAAAAAGTGAAGAAAAATCTCTAAAAAATGAAGATGTTTTTACTTTGAAAGAAGAGGAAGTAACAGTTCGAGATAATATTAAAACCTATCAGAATGAATATTCGGAAAAAAATAATCGCTTAGAAAACAAGAAAAAAGAAGAGCGTGATATAAAATCCAAAATAAATGATTTAGATTATGAGCATTCGAACTTACAAAAAGAAATGAAAACTGTCATAGAAGAATTAGATTATTTTGGTGGAGAGACTAAGTTACAACATCACGAAAATCTTTCAGCGCATTTTCTAAGGCAAATTGAGGATTCTGATTACGATTTTACATTGTGGGAAAATCAAATGAACTCGTATCATGATATTTTGAAAAAAATAAAAGTGAAACTGGATGCACATCAAAAGCTAATACAAGACAGAGATAATATCAATAATCAAATTTTGCAACTTGAAAAAACTATAGAAAAAGAAAATAAAGAACAGAACCGATTGGGAGACATTGTAGACGAGAAAAGAGCAGAGCTGCAAGACGATATTGATGAATGGTTTTCTTTGATAGAATTGCTTGATTTCTCAGAATCAGAAAAACAAAACATCATTAGGTTAATAATGGGCTTGTATGAAACTGTATCAGCAGATGAAATTAAAGAGATAGTAGATACCAAGTATAGCCAGGTTAAAGAACAAATTTCAAGTGATTTATTCAACTTAAATAATGAGAGTAATGATGCAAAAATAAAATTAGAAGAACTAAAAGAACAAAAAGAAAAATTAATAAATCAACCAGATATTGAGCCAGAGTGGCACAAAGATAAAGAAGAAGCACTGTTATATTTAGATGAATCAAAGATTCCATTTCTACCCTTTTACGCAGCAGTAGAATTTAAGGAGAACGTATCACAAGAAAAAAGAGGTCTATTAGAATCTGTGATATTCGAATCTGGGCTCTTGCAGTCATTGATTGTTCCGGAAAATTATTCAGAGATGGTAAGTCAGCATATCCCTGTAATAACTCAATTATATAAAAGAGAAGACAATATATTACAATATTTTGAGATTATCGAAGGAAATGGAGTACAGAAAAATGATGTTGCATCTATTTTAGAAGGAATAAGTATTTTAGAAAATAGTGAAAGCTTTATTTTGGAGTCAGGTCAATATAAGAGTGGATTTATTCATGGACAATCTGCAAATTATGGAGAAGCAAAGTATATTGGTCAATTAGCTAGAAAAAAGAATAAAGAAAAATACTTAGAAAAACTGGATAATGCCATAATCGAAATATCCAACCAAATAGAAATGTTAGAAAAAAAGGTAATTCAGGCTAAAAACAAGCAATCAAGTGTTAAAGAAGAATATACAAATTTTCCTATTTTCTCTATATTGCGTTCAGCAGTTGAGGCAATTGAAAATAAAATAAAAGAAATAGAAAATATTTATTTGAAGAATTTACAGCAATTAAATGATAATAGTAAAAAATTTATAGAAAAAATTAAAGTTTCTTATTCAGAAATAAAAGAAGAAGCAGTAGATATAGAGTTAAATATCGAACTAAATATATTTACAAAAGCAGTAGATTTCATGACTGAGTATAAGGTGAACTTTGCTAACTTGAAAAACCATTATGATAAATCCATTAGTACAAAAGAGCGGTTGAATGAGCAACAGGCTTTGTCAGACCGTACTCTTGAAGATATAGAAATCCTTACAGACGAGGTCATAGCAGCCGAACAGAAAAAAGATAAGTTTGTTAAGCGTTTAGAGGATATAGAAAAACAATTGAAAATGAAAAATGCAGATGAGATTCTATCCAGAATTGAATATGTTGTTCAGAGGTTAGAAGAGCTCCCCAATACATTGTTCAAGTATGGTCAGGAAGAACAAAAATTAAAGAGTAATCAGGAGAATATTTTAAACAGTATTAAAAATCAGGTAGATACGTTAGCAACTTGTGAAAAAATTCTTCTTATATGGCAGCAATTGTTTAAAGAAGAGTTAGGATATGGTTACTATTCTGATTTAATAAAAGATGATGATGAACAAGATACGATTATTTTAGCGAAGGATATTTATACAAAGCTTAAAGAGGAATTTGGAACTGATAACAAATTTTCTAGCATAGAAAATATTAAGCAAAATGCAAAGAATAGACTTGATAGAAATTTCAATGAAGAGTTGGCAATTTTAATTCAATATAATATGTTGAAAAAAGAAATAATGTCATCTATTCAAGAACCATCGAATCAAAGAGAAGAAGAAAAGATAAGATTAATCAAATCTGTATCTTCACGATATCTTATTGAATTAGAATATGAACAACATAAAAGAAATCCGTATGAAGTAGCAGAGAAGTTAGAAAACCATTTGCAAATTCAAAAAGATTTACTAACTGAAAAAGATAAAGAACTGTTCGAACAAATAATGATAGATTCTATTGGTGATATCATCAAAAATAAAGTTCAAGACGCTGAGTTTTGGATAAATGAAATGAATTCATTTATGAAGCGGACGGATAACACAAACGGTTTATTGTTCCAAATAAAGTGGATTCCAAACGGAAAAGATGATAAGGAAGACCATTTGGAACCAAGGAAATTAATGGAATACTTAAAACGTGATTACTCATTACTTAGCCAACCTGAAAAAGATGCTATTTCAAAACATTTTAGGAAGAAAGTTCAATATGCAAAGAATAGAAAGGAAATAGACGAACATAAAGAAGAACCTTTATTAACTATTATAAAGTATATCCTTGATTATAGAAGGTGGTTTAGTTTTGAAATCCAATGCAAACTTGGACAAGAAAACTTAAAGCCGCTAACCAATACAAGATTCAATCAATTTAGTGGTGGCGAGAAAGCTCTTGCGATGTATACACCATTACTATCTGCAGTTCACTCCCGTTTAAAAGAAGCAAAGGCGGATGCTCCGAGAATAATTTCTCTAGATGAAGCTTTTGCTGGTGTAGATGATAAAAATATTGAACAAATGTTTTCTTTAGTTCAAAATTTAGATTTTGATTATATTATGAACTCACAAGCATTATGGGGATGTTATCCAAAAGTAGACAGCCTCTCAATCTACGAGCTGCTGAGACCATTGGATGCTCCATACGTTGGTGTAGCCAGGTATGAGTGGGATGGAAGAAACAAGGTATATATTCATGAAGATATTCATGTGGAACAAGATGGTTCAGATAATACTGAATCCAAAAAGGGTATCGAGCAATTAAGTTTACTTGGAGAGTAAAGCAGGTGTTAGAGTGGAAAAGCTAGATATTTCATACTTTAAAAAGAAAAAGGGGTTCCATCCTCTTTTTCTTGAATTTAAAAAGAAATATTCCTCTTACGGTCGCCTCGGAGGAATTATAAAACTAGACAATCCAAGCGATGAAACTAAAGAGGCATTATCGGGAATATTGGGTGTTGATGTTAGAAGAGACAAAGAAGTAAAAGTTTCAGTTGTGAAATTTGAAAAAGCTTTGTTAAAAACTATATTCAAAGATTTTACTCTTATAGAAATAGTAGAGGCATACTTTGGGGAAGAGTTACGAAGTAAAAAAGAAATACAAGCAGAGAAGGAAGAACAAAAGAGGGTTTACTTCCAAACATATTATAAATACGCTAAAAATGATTTGGCGAGATATTGGTTGGAAGCGATAATAGAGAAGAACGAATTAACAAAGTATGTTCATAACTATTATGAAAGAGATAAAAAAGCTCTTTCTTCTATATTGAACAATGTAATTCATGGACTTAATCGGCTTCCGTTAAAAGAATATGAAAGACTGCCTATATTTGCAGCAATCACAACTAAAAATCCTCATTACTTTGACATTGGTACTGATAGTGGACGAGTATTGTTAGCTGCACTTCAATTGTATTTAAAAGTTACTGAAGGCAAGTATTTTACACAATCTCCAAATTCAGGAGAAATTACAGAAATTCTCGCAAGGTTTAATATTATGAGAGATGATATAAATAATGATGTTACTGTCTTTGGGTTACAAGGGTACTATCAAGATGGTTCTACCTCCAATTTATTAAAGTTTGCAATGGAAGAGAATGTTGTAATGAATTTACCTTTAAGAGAAGTAGTGCGTTTAGGAAAGATATCCGCTTTAAACAATAAAGTGTATGTTATTGAAAATTCAGGTTTATACTCAACGTTAATTGATAAAATTATTGAACAAGAAGTAGAAGTATCTATGGTTTGTTCAAGTGGACAATTCAATTTAGCAACATGGAAATTAATTGATAAATTGGTTGATAATAATCATTATATTTATTATTCGGGTGATTTTGACCCTGAAGGAATATTGATGGCTAATAAAATTAAAGAGAAATATCCAAATTATGTTCACTATTGGCATTTGGATGTTGCGTCATATAAATCATGTCTGTCGGATGAAATAATAGTGGAATCCAGATTAAATCAGCTTCTAAATATACAAAACCAAGAAATAGGTCCATTAATTACATCGTTACTAAATACGAAGAGAAGTGGTTATCAAGAAAGGCTGATGGAGAGTCTATTGGAGGAAATAAAATCGGGTAAGATATAAAAAGGCTAATTCGTTTATTCGAATTAGCCTAAACTTTAAGAGGAATTAGTAATAAAGATAATTAGCAACTAACTTTTATCATCAAAAATACTCGTCATCAGAGTGTTTTTGTTTTTTTTTTGAGTACAAATTCTTTCCTTAATTCTTGCTGGATTAAGCTTTATGAATTCCGTGCACAATAAATTCGTAAGAATCATTCATCGTTGAGGAATAGAAAAGTTTTACCTCTTGGTTTCTTAATTTATTTACAATACTTCCCCTGTTGAAGAGATAAAAACGTTCATTTGAAGGTAAGAGTAATTTACCGTGATTATTCTCTTTGCCAAATGTTTGAGTTTCGGTGAATATCAAAGAATCAGACAAAAATATAGGCTGACTAAACCCCTGACCGAATGGTTCTAGCAAATGAATATAATTATATATGCTGCTCGCGAAATATTGTGGCGAACACTCGGTAAAGAAGTGTTTAACAGGCTTAATGGGTCCTTCATGTTGGGCAGCTATTTGCATGCTATAAATGAATTCTTTTATAAACTTTTCGTGTGGCTTAATAGAAAATCCAGCAGCAGCTTGATGTCCTCCAAATCTAGATAAATGATTTTTACACCGATTTAATGTGTTGATGATTGAAAAAGATGTTCCATTTACACTTCTGCAAGAACCTGTCCCGTTTTCAGAAATAACAATGGCGGGCTTATGATATTTTTCTGCTATCCTTGATGCCAAAATGCCAATTAAACCATGATGGTATTCTCCATATATAATAATAATATTGTTTTTTGAAAGATTATTTTTGACAATCACTCTTTCGCAGGTTTCAAATTGTTCAGCCGTCAGTTGCTTTCTTTTTTGATTGAAATCAAGAAGGTTTGTAATATCTTTTGGATTTACTGTTTCGTTGGTTAGTATTGCAACCGCATAATTTGGGTCATCAATACGTCCAAGTGCATTAAATATAGGAGCAATCTGAAAACCGATTGTGCCGCTATTAATCTGGTTTACTTTTAACCTTCTGATTATCTCTCTGAAAACTATTGAAGGGGCAACATTCATTCGTCTTAATCCCAACTTACAGATTATTCTATTTTCACCTTTTAGAGGCATTAAATCAGCGATAGTACCAAGTGTAGCTAATTCAATATACTCTTTTACTTCGCTATCCCAGTTCTGATTTTTTAAGAGGCAAAGAGCGTGAACCAGCTTGAAAGCGACACCAGCACCGCATAGTTCAGGAAATGGATACAGATTATCGTGCCTTTTAGGATTTATAAAAGCGTAACAATTTGGATTTTCCCCTAATATTTCATGATGGTCTGTAACGATGACATCAATGCCTCTTTTTGCTGCCTCTTCCATAGCCTCATGAGCGGAAGAACCGTTATCCACAGTAATAATAAGTGTAACACCTTTGCTTGCAGCTTCTGAAATCGCATAAGGTGAGATTCCATACCCTTCCTCACGTAATGGCAGTCTGTAAGAAACATGAACACCATTCTTTTTTAAATATTTATAAAGAATAGAAGTGGAGGTTATCCCGTCACAATCATAATCCCCGAATACCAGAATCTTTTCCTGTTGGTGAATTCCCTTTAAAATTCTATTCCCTGCTTTCTTCATATCATTTAATAGGAAAGGGTCATGAAGATTATCAAACGATGGGCTGAAAATATTATATAGCTCTTCTGTATTTTCCATACCATGCAGAAACAGATATTGCATTAGAAGAGGATGACAATAGAAATACCTTGAATAGTAAATAATTTTATCTTTCTTTGGATGTTCCTGAAACGGAACATCTTTATTAATCCAATGTATTTAAACCCCCTCCATTGCAGAACTTTCATATAGCCAAACCCAATCAGTTCCTTCGTAAGCTTTGAGCTTTTTAAAATATCCTGAATCAGGAAGACAATCGGTACAATAATAGGATGCATATAATCCCTTTAAGCGTTCTTCGCTAATATTATATTTAAATGTTTCTTTCGGTATAGGAAAAGCTTCCCTTTTTAATTCAGCAGGTTTTGATAGGTAAAAAAATAAATCAAACTCTTCTTCTTCAACAATAGACATTTCTGGTATGAAGAATAAATGTCCGCTTTTTTTGTGTTTAATAAGGAAGACCTTAAGCTCTAACATGCTTTTAAACTCTCCCGTTTCCAACATTGTACTTAACTTCATCAAATCACTTCCTTAACTTTTCTTAATTTCACCCCAATTGTTTCCAGGTATATTTCTTTTTAAACGCTGGGAGTAAAATATTTTACAAATTTTCTTTTTTGCTAGCTTGCTAGCCGCATTATAAGAAAGAAATTCTAAACTCGGCGTATAAACACTTTAATTACCGGCTAGTCTTTTGGATAAAAAAAGAGGGTGAAAGCTATACAACCATTAAATAATCGTATCGAATTAGATGTTGAAGAAAGTCTTGTCAGCTATATTTATAGGTTGTCTATCGCTAATCATTTCGAATTTCCTTCTGTTATTGGAGATGTCATAGGAGTCAGATGGTGGGAGCTAGGTTCTAACAATTTTGATGAGCGTGTGTGTAAGATATTGGCGGTCCTTAGCAGAGCTGATTATCAGGATATATATACAAAATCTTATCATTCCATTTTTAAGAAACTTAATGAAATGGAAAGAAAAATATGGACAAATGGAAGCAGAATAAAATATTGTCCGAAATGTATTGCTGAAAAGAAAATGCATAAATCTTTGTGGGGTCTAAGACCAGTAAGCGTTTGTATCAAACACCGAAACATTTTAAGGCATACCTGTCCTAAATGTAAAAAAAATGTGCAATTTGGCTCTTTAATTAAAGGTGTTTGTAAACATTGCTCATTTAAGTTAGAACATTCAGAAACTGAGTTCATAAATCAAAATAGCTTTTTTTACACTGCTCAACGTGATTTTCAAGACTTTCTGTTAGGAGCAAATAAAAAGGCATTTGGGAAGTTATCCAAATTTCAGATTGTATCAATTATTGATGCAACTTGTCGCTTATTTGATGGATTAGAAAGCTTAATAAAGGATGAAGGATACACTAAAGAACAAAAAATTTTCACATATCCGCCTGATGAATTTCTATATACTGTTTCATTTGCAAATGCGTATTGGATGCTCTTTAAGAACTTTCCTAAGAATTTTCATTATGCACTTGAGATATTTGAGCGAAGTGATTCACCCAGAAAAAAATACAGAAAAAAACAATTCATAAACTTTTTATCCACGCATTGTGAGTTTGCTAATGTCAAAAAGGCTTACGAGGACTTTAAAGAGACGAGAGTTATAGAGGGACAGGTTCCAAGGAACTTAGAAACATTTGATTTGGATTCTGCTTTAAAGAGAAAAAAGCATTATTTTACAAAGCGAGACATTTTGAAGTTATATGATATTTCAAAAGGAGAAATCGACAAACTGTGTGAAAGTGACATTTTAAAACCGAAAAAGGTATTTGCAAAAACACATACTAATTACTTTTTCGAAAAAAAGGAGACCGAAATAGTCATAAGAAGATTTTTAGAGAAAAAAAGTGATTTAATGACAAAAACAGAGGCTGGGGAAATTCTCGATGTCAGTTGGAAGGGTCTTACATTTTTAATAAAGAGTGGTCATCTAAAGCAAAAAGCAGGACCTGTTGAGAAACAGTTTGTTTATATAAGTAAAAAGTCTGTTGAGTCTTTTGTTAGTAGGATGAACCAAACAGTTTTTTCGTCTAAAGAGAATCAACAAAGTGGTTTGATAAGTTTTCAAGCCTGTTTTGATAAATATGTCACCAGCGGTTTGCAAATTGGCAAACTACTCGATTGGATAATCTCAAAACAAATTAATTGTTATTCCTTTACGGAGGATTTAGCAATAAATCAGTTACTTATTGATGAAGAAGAAATAAGGAACCAATTGAAAAAACGAGCTATAGAAGAGAAAGGCTATACACAGAAAGACGTTTCAAAAATACTGGGGTATACAGAACGAACACTTCATAAAGTGATTGGAGCAAATCTGATTACTCCAAAAGTGGTAGTAAATAAACAAGGGAGAAAGATATATTACTTTAAAAAACATCAGGTCGATAAATTTAAAAAAGTGTATATTACTCCAGGGGAAGCAGCAAAAAAATATGATGTAAATTACTCTTTTCTAAATAAGTTATGGCATAAAAAGGCGTTGAAAAATTATTTGGCGGAGTATGTCGGAAAACTCTTTTTAAGAGAGAAGAACTTGAAGAGATTTTGTTAAGGAAAGGGGTAATATCGAAAGGTTTAACTTAGAAATATATTGGTTTTTTTGTAATTAATAACGAAACAATTTAGAAATATAAAAAAATATATCTTTTTATACAAAACTTCAATTATAAGATAAAAAAAAACATATTTCAATATACTTCCAGAATTTACATTTGAAATAGGAACATGCGCTCCTGTATTCTCGTTTTCAGAGCCATATAAAAACCAGGTTTAAAAAATCCAAATCTAACCATAATGATAATACTGGTAATCTTTCAATCTGGCAAAAGGAGAGGATATTATGAGCAGCCGTGTTCATATAGCAAGCGGCACAAAATTCATATTAAATGGTAGGAAGTTTGAAATCAGCCAAGAGATTGGGGAAGAAAACTATCTAGCGAAAGATTTAGACTTTAAAGACGTCGAAGAAAAGTTTTCGCTAAATGATTTGCTTTACCAACTTGAACAAGGAAATTTAGAATTCCTCACTAGAGGAAGCATTAACAAAGATGGAGAAGCTGCTTCTCCTGATTATTCGGATTTTAGTTTATATCCAGAAAAACTTCAAGAAAGGGCGAAATTCCGATTGCATGCAATCAAACCTTTATTGGGAATTCAGGTGAAATCTTTGAATCCATATGTTCTCTCTCGTGTTAATGAGTTAAAAGCTAGTGGATATGAAGTTTCAAGAGCTTCCATTTTTCGTTGGTTAAAAGCATATCAGGAGAGTGAAGAAGATATCCGTTCTTTAGTTTCCAATATCACTAAGTGTGGACCACAAGATAATAAACTGCAAAAAGAAGTGGATTTAATTATAAATCAAGTAATTGACAAGCATTATCTTGTTCGCGAGGAAATTTCAGTTAAAACCATCTACAGGCTGGTCTACCATCAAATAGATAGAGAGAACGAACAGCGTGATAATCAAGAAAAGTTAAATCATCCTTCGATATCCACCATTAGAAGAAGGATTGGTTCTCGTGACAGTTTTGAAGTGGATAAGGCGAGAAAGGGTATGAATGCAATAAGAAATAAATATATGGAGGTTACACGACAAAATAAACCAACATATCCGCTACAAAGAGTGGAATGCGACCATACAACACTGGATTTAGAGGTATTGGATGACACAACATTGCTGCCTATTGGTAGACCGACAATTACAAGCTTATTAGATGTCTATACAGGATATCCTTTAGGCATTTATATTGGATTTGAACCTCCATCCTATACTTCGGTCATGTATGCACTTTTACATGCAATTTCACCACAAACCTATTTGAAAAGTAAATATCCAAGGGTGAAAAATGAATGGAATGCATATGGGCTACCTGAATTATTAGTAATGGACAACGGAAAAGAGTTCAGAAGCAAGCATCTAGAAGAGGCATGTTTGCAACTGGGTATTGAGCGTTACTATTGTCCAGTTAAAATGCCGTGGTATAAGGGAGCAGTTGAAAGGCACTTTAGGACCATTAACCAGCAACTAATTCATCAATCTCCAGGAACGACTTTTTCAAACACCGTAAAAAAAGGAGATTATGATTCCACCAAGAAAGCTTCTATCCGTTTTAATAAACTATTGGAGATTTTTCATAAATGGTTAATTGATGAGTATGCACAGGAATACAACAGCGGAGTCAGAGGTGTTCCTGCTGTTCTCTGGGAGAAAGCATTTGAGCATAGCCCAAAACCTGCAGTTCCTTCTACAAAGCTAGATTGGAAGGTTGCTTTGATGAAATTGGATTTCGGCAGCATACAAAGAACTGGGATAAGGCGATTACATCTCTTTTACCAATCGCCTGAGTTAAGTTTATTGAAGGGAAAACTTAGAGCTAAAGGCAAGGGAAATCAAGTGAAATTCAAATTGGACCCGACTGATTTATCTTTGATTTATGTCTATGATGAAATAGACAATAAATACATTGAGGTCCCATGTACAGATGAAGAGTATTCTAGAGGGCTTAATGAATACGCTCATAGAGTGATATTGAAAAAAGCCAAAGAAGATTCGGAAAAGGTTGATAAGAGTGCTTTAGCTGCTGCAAGAGCAGAGTTAGTAGAGATGATGCAAGAAGAAAAGAACTTTTCTTTAAAAGAAAGAAAAAAGAATGCACGTTTTGAAGGTAAAGGGTCTGACAAAGAGTTGACTGATGAACCTACAAAACCAAAGCTTAAAGTTGTAGTTAATCAGAAGAAAAACGAATCTAAGAAGGAAAACTTAGACCTTTTAGGAATCGATATCGATAATGATTGGGGGCACTTTGATGCAAACTGATACCAGGGAAAAATATTCATCTATGGACTTAGTTCAAAAAAAAGAACAGATAAGAAACCTAAGAATAGCGCATCCGCGTTTTAAAAAAGCTTTAGACTTAATTAAACGCTGCCATGACTCATCCTCAATTTCAGATGACCCACGATGTATGTTAATCACAGGTCCCTCTGGTTCTGGGAAGTCAACTATTTTTGAAACCTATCGGCAGTTTAATGACAAAATCATCTATGAATCAACAAGAACAAAAAGAGTCGTTCTGTGGGCAGAGATTCCAAGCCCAACTCGAATTAGCACCTTCCTAGAAACCATGTTGGAGCAGTTAGGAGACCCTGCTCCAACTAGAGGTACGATTGGCAACAAAAATCATCGTCTGGTAAATCTCATTAAGGATTGCCGTGTGGAACTTATTATGCTAGATGAATTTCAGCACTTTGTTAATACAGAAAATCAAAAAGTAAACTATGAAGTTGCAGATTGTTTTAAGTCACTTATTAATCGGACAAAGGTGCCAGTTGTACTTTTTGGATTAGATGATGCTAAGACGGTTCTTGAATGTAATCCGCAATTAAAAAGAAGATTTTCTATGAGGTATTCCATCCCTCCATTTGGATATGAGGAAGAAAATCGAAAAAAAGAATTCCGAATGTTGATGAAACAGTTGGATAATTTGCTCCCTTTTGAACAATTGGCAGGATTAGAAAATCCGGAATTTGCGGATAGGATAATGACTGCAACGGGAGGGGTAATGAACTCAATTATGAAATTAATTAAAGAAGCTGCTCTTATTGCTCTTGAACAAGAAAAAGAACAAATAGAAATGATTGATATGGCAAAAGCATATCAATTACATTCCTATATCCTTCTAGGCGAAGAGAACAATCCTTTTGTTAAGAAAGATTTCAAACTAACATCATAAGAAAAGCATGGAACAGAACCATGCTTTTCTTATTGCACAAATTTAGGGGAGGGGTGAAGACATTGAAGCGATTGTTGAACAACGTAAAACCAAAAAAAGGAGAAAGTTTATATTCCATTTTATATAGGTCAGCCAAAGCCAACTATTTTGAACATTTAGGTTCTATGCTAAAAGAAATTGGACACTTCATCTATTCGAACAATTGCAACTACATCAAAAAGGGACAAGTTGCTACACCTTTTCTAGAAGAATTAGCAGAGGTGCTGGGATTAGATATATATGAGCATACATTAAATCAATTCGATTACGCCCTAATTGACTGTATGGATTACTCTTCAAAAAAAGCAAAAGAATTTCAATCGCATCGAGTTTATGAAAAATATGGGACTAAATATTGCCCTGCTTGTGTTCAAGAGGACTTCTATCATAAATTTGAGTGGGATATATCTCTTCTAACAATATGCCAAAAACATAATACAGTTCTTATTGATGCCTGTCCAAAGTGTAAAGGAAATATTTTGCTTGGTCGCTTTATGGCAAATCGTTGTAAGTGTGGATTTCAATTTAATCAAGCCAACTCTGTTGTTGAAAGTGACAAATTAGTGTCCGCTGCACAGAAAGTGATATATAAACTTCTTTTTAATAAAGAAGAAGGTGTAAAGGAATCCACTAAGGATTATTTTTATATTTTTTTTCATATGTGTTTTCTATTAGATAAAGTAAATGTAGAGGAACTACCATCGTTTATAAATATTGATTCTGTAAGTAAAACCAACTTTTTACGGCTAAATACAGACACAAGAGACGTAAGGATGATGAGATATATAACTGCCGCAGCAAATGCATTTACTTCTCAGCCTGATATATATTTAAAAGAACTTTTAATGGCTATCGATAACGTCAAAAATAGTTCAATAGATTCGTATAAAAATATGTTTGGTTATTTAAGGAAAATATTTAGATATGAAGATAGCACTCTATACCAGAAAGTGTATGATAAGTATATCCTTGAGCGTAAAGATATTTATGCCAATGAACAGGAGTTGTTCAAAGGAAAACTTGAAGATAAAAAATTTATTACTCGTATAGAAGCTTTTAAGATGATAAAGAGTGAATGGACCACCTTACAGAACCTCTGCGACTATGGATTATTAAAGTTGCATAAAACAACGAATGGCGATAGGGATATTTATTTAATTGAAAAAGAAAGTGTGCAAAATTATTTAAAAATGAAGAAAGAAAGCATGACATTGAATCAACTCACAACCTATTTAGGAGTGAACTTCCGTATTGCTACCAAATTGGCTGAAAGAGGGTTTATCAACGCTCTGCACGGACCTAAGAAAGATGGGTATCAAATTTGGTACTTTAATCGTAATGAAGTTGAATCATTTTTGATTAGTTTCACTGCAAGAGCAAAAAAGAAAATAAATAACCCCAATAGTAAGTGGACTCCATTTGAGACTGCTAATTGTTCTTTACGCTCAGTGGGTCTAGATACTATTGACCTTATTGAATTGCTGCAAAAGGGAATGCTTTCATACTCGATTCTAAAAGACCAGCAAAATATAAAAGGGATATGTATAAATGCCTTTGAACTAGAAAAATTCGTAAATTCGAAACAAAAGGAATTGATTAAACAGTTTGGTTTTCGAATGAAACAATTGCAAAAAGTTTTCAGGGTAGGGGAACCTAGAATAAGGAAATGGATTGAAGAGGGCAAAATAAGTATGCCCTGTGAAAAGACAAATTGGTGCGGAACAAAAAGTAAAGTTTTCTCAATCGACGAAACAAGAAAAGCTCTAATGGTGATAAATGGGTGGGAGTTCTCAGTAGCAGATGAGTATTTAAATTCAATATTAGAGAGTGATAAATTTCTCTGATGTGTTTTAAACTACCCATAACTATTATTCTACTGCAACTAGTTTATTTAAACCTTCTTGTGAAATATTTTTGCCGCATTGACATCTTATCGTGCTTTTCCCCCGCGATTAGCATATCCATTTTCGCACCTAAACATCTTAGACTTTTTCTTCTTTTTTATCGCAATCCGAATAGGTTTGACTGTTCGTGTCGGTGATGACCATTTTCTTTTCATGCAGAAGCCACAAAATACTCTAGTCATCTGAAAGAATTTGTCATATAGAAGGACCCCAAAATTAATCTTGAGGAGCTATGTTCAATATCTTGTTTAACGGAGGAGAACTTGTCTATCCAATGCAATGTATTTTGAATGCGGTTTTCTATAGATTGCAGAAGCCATCCTTCTATTTTCTCGCGGTTTTGAAAACGTGCTTGTCGGTAGCTGGTTTTCCGCTGCTGGCTGCTTTTTCGGTAGGTTTCCCTTGGAGCCTGCTACGTCCTGGCGAAGGTGCATTTCGCACTTCGTCAACCCCTTGTCTTCACTTGTCAAGGCAATCCGGACATATTTCGCGCCTGTATCCTTACCAAGATGGATTTCTTGTTTGTTTTCACCTATCTCAGTGAGAAGCTGTATGGTAAAGAGTTTATACCCATTCTCGCTTATCTAGTTGAACAAGGCATGAGTGCTTCGTCGCGCATATTTTTGACAAAGACACGTAAGTTTTGTCCCTCCTATAGAGTTTGTTTCTCTTCGCCAATGTTTGAGGGGGGGGGTGACCGTCTCGACTCATCAAGACTATTACAGTGCCACCCGTAGAGCCTAGTTCTAGGGAATCATCCCAGGGGATGCACCCCTAGAACCTAGTTCATACAGGCTGAGGCTAGACGACCAGGGCTTTGTAAATTCCACACTACAAAACCGATTAAGGTTTAAGTGGTGGGGTAGTTGACTATTGCTTAAAAAAATATGGGACCTATCCATTGGGTCTTTTCCCTTATCTAATATGATGTGATAAGTTGTTTTTCCATATTTCTTTAACAATTTTTTCAGGAGTATCTGAATTTTTATTACCATACATATTCATTGTCATCTTTAGCTTTAATTCCTTGTTTTCGGCAATTTCACAAGAAATAGATTCATTATAAGAATTATCCGAAGAAAAATCCCACTGTCTGGTACCATACAACAGATTTATGCTGTTGTGTCCAAAGCTGCCAAACACTGTACCATGCCATATTTTGAATCCTGTTCTTGTTTCTCCATCAGTATAAAGCAAAAATATCGATTTGGTGGGGGATAGAGTTTCAACTGTATAATCGAAATTATGATTAGCCGATTTTATCGCACTAAAAAGTTCTGTAAATAATCCAACCATCTCACCGTAACTTTCTCTCAAAAAGTCCTGCTTATCCTTTTCCGTTATCCTTCGTAAATTAGGAAATTCCATATCTGAAAACATAGAAGTTGTAGGCTTATTACTGCTTCTGGGTTTTAATTCAGGTGCTGTTCCTAAAGGTTCCATTACAAAAAGCGGAACACCGTAAATCCGGTGTAAGAGTTCTTGGAAGGAATCATCAAACTTTTTATTATCAGAAAAATCAATAGCGTAATACCCTTTTAAATGGAAAGGGAAAGCATCTTTAAAGGAGCCTTGATGTCTTAGTATGAAGATTAACTTTTCTGGACTTTCCATTAAAAACGGTAATGATAATACTGTTTCAAAACCGACCCCTCCTTGAAGGTTATCAGCTTTTTCCGCAAATCTTTCAGTTAAAACAACGATAACAAAGTCGTTATTTTTGATATTGGTAATCATCATTGCATTTAAATTGGTTGTGCTTGATTGGGTAATAAATCTGTCAATTTTCGCATCAACCTTATTACGTCTTAAGTGGTTAGCTAAGTCCATTACCCATTGCTTGTGTTCCTCACTATCCCAACTGTAATTAATAAAAGCAGTTTTTTGCTCCATTATTTTTCACCTCTAATAATTATTTCCTTTGTATCCGAGTGCCTTCTACATAATTTAAAGAACCATGAATTCCTACTGAATTCCATAAAACATCAAATGCGGGTTTTAAAGATACCTCAAGTGCATCATCACTTTCTTCAAGCAGTACCTTTGGCAGTCGCAGCTCATCTTTTTCAATTTCATGTGCAACCAAAAAAGTGTTATGGTAAAGCGAATATCCTTTGACTCCACTAAGTGTAATGTATACGAAGTGAGGTACCCATATTTTACATTCTTTCAATATCTTCAAGTATTTAGGTAATACATGAATCAATATTTCCTCGAATCTGCTAATGTAAATTAATTTATCTGCAGATTTAAAAATTCCGTTTTCAACTATTTCCATACAACCGTTTCTAAACACTTGTACATAGGAGCTCTTGTGGTTTGTGCGGTTGTAAGTGAGAAATCCATCAAAATTAAACCGGAAATTAAATCCTCCCTGACAGAGTTGTGGGAGCTGTTGCGATTTATCCCTTAATATTGAAACATCAAGACTTAAATCGTCTTTAACCCCATGAATAGGAACTATATGAATAATTGCTTTACCTCCTGGATGAAGGGGGATTGGAGCTTCATCATTCTTAATAGCTTCTAATCTCCTGAAAATAAAAGAAAGGATATTATCATCTGTTTCTTTTTGTGTAACACTTTGAAAACGAGATAATGCAGTAGATAATATTTCAGACATTTCTTGTGTTATGTGAATCAATGCTTCTTTTTCGCCCTGTTCACTCAGACTTTTTATCTTTTTTTCTAGTAGACCGGCTTTTTCAACTAAATCTCTCATATATAGCCTCCCTTTTTTTTACATTCCCTTTTATTATACGTAAAATGAACTGTGATTCGAAAGAGATAAAATTTTCTGTAATAGATTTAGTTGAATGCTTGTACTTATAATGAAAAACAAGAGTACCATGTAATTTCTTTAAGGGTCTACAATAAAAATGGAAATGAAATATAGCTATTAAACAATACAGAGGGAGAAAAGAGTATGGGAATAAATTTTGAACAATGGCAGAGAAGGATAGCAAGCAGGTCTGACTTGACGGGAAGAGTAACCCATCTTACTCGACCGCCTGCAGAAGATATTACCGATGGAATGTCTTTTAATGAGATAAATAAAATGGCAGTAGATAATTTAATCAAAATACTGAAGGATAAGAGGATTAATGGCAGCTCAAAAGAGGGATTTATAGTTGGGAACAAGCGAGCAGTATGTTTCCAAGATGTACCTTTATATGGGCTTATTCAGAATGTTGAACATGAACGTAGCAGAAGAGAATCTGGAGAAGATGAGAAGCTTCGCTATTGCGGCGTAGGGTTGTCTTTTGTAAAAGCCGATATTTATAATGCCTATAATGGGCGACCAGTTATTTACGAAAAAAAAGAGAAAGCAAGGGACTTGCTCCCGCCAGATGAATGGTGGAGAATTGTTAATTATGATTTTAAATATGATAATCGTTGGGATATTATAGATTGGACTCATGAGCGTGAGTGGAGAGTACCTGGAGACATGGATTTTGAATACAATAAAGGGTTTGTCCATGTTATTTTATATAATCCCGAATGTGTTAGATACTTTTTAAAAAGGTGCCCAGAAGAAATTATAGAAAAACTATACGGGATTACAACTTTAAAAAGTGTTCTAATGTAATATGAACACGAAAAGACCTAATCTTTTATCGGTGATTAGGTCTTTATTTTGTTAAATTATTTTTTCATTATGTTCATAATGTTATCTGAAGTGAATGCCGGACTCTTTTTGATTTCATCATTAATTTTTGAAAGGTAGTAGATATAGTAACTGTTAAAATGCATATTATTTCTATTCTCTTCTTTGTAAGAGGGGTCAAACATTTCTTTTACAGTTAAGGCAACAGCCCAGTTTTGTATTGGCAATGTGAATTTGATGTTATCTAATCCAACTGAATTAATTAATTTTGATGTCAACTCTAACATCCATCCGCTACTTTGTTGCCATTCATTCTTGTTCTCAAAAATGTTGACCATTTGATTTATCACTTTGTAGAACATACTTGCAACATTATCAGCTATTTGGATGGGGAGGCTCTCATTGCTGTCCGCAAATGTTAAGTTGATACCGAATGCTGATAATTCATGCGAAAATACATCAGACAGACCATCAATTTTGTCATGAGTTAAATGCAATAAGCTGTTTGTTAATGGAGAAGTCGATTCATTTTTTAATGAAAAAATAAATTCTGCTAAGGTTGAAAGATTAACTAAATTAGCGGAACGGGTTCCTTGGTATATACTTATACCTTTTAATACATCTAAAACATCTTCGATAAATCCTTCTCTTAAAATGGCTGCTGCCATAAAAGATAAATTTAAGTTATATTGGTTCCTATAAGAATAATCCTTTAAAAATTCGAGAAATGCCATGAGGTTTTCGTGAGTAATACTTCCTTCCAGCAGACAATAATTCAGGAGAATATCATCATTTTCTGTAACAAGGCTGCTAACTAATTGATAAAATTCTAAAGGATACTCCTCCTTGAATTCATAACCGGACAGTGCAATTAACATTCTTGATAGCAAGTAGAATTTTTTGTCGTAAATGTTGATTTTGAAATGTTTTTCATCCAGAATTTCATCAATAAAGCGAGATAACAATTTATTGTAGTCTCTGGTAAGAAGGGTACTTCCTTTTAATTCACCTTCAATATTAAAGTCCTCTAACAGAGTCATGTATTTTTTCTGCATTATTTCTTTTTCTTTTTTATTTTCAAACACAATTCCGCACAAGGCAAAATGTCTTTGATTATCATAGTTTAATCTATCGTTGCTTGTTTTAATTGAACCTGTATTCCCAGATTCATCAAAATATATTTCCATGAACATTTCTCCTTTGTTTGAGAAAAAATATTATTTCTTTTATTCATAGACTGGTAGTTAAAATCTTTTTATGTAAGTGAAAACTATGAAATAATTACCAAATATTGATTGACAGACATAAATCTTTCCTGTCATTATACCTTATAACGTGAAAAAATCGGAGTGAGTATTAGTGAATGTTCAAGAAAATAAAAACAAGATTAGGCAATTTATTAAGGGTGATAATAAAATTGAATCTCCTTTAGGTGTGATTGAAGTGAAAGAAGGTATTGGTGAAGGTGGAAGCGCCCTGGTGTATAATGCTCAATTTGGAAAAAATGAGGTAGCATTAAAATTAGTAGCCGAGGAGGAAGGCAGCTCCAAATACAAGCGTTTCCTTACAGAATTTAGGGAAATAGTTCAGTTAGCCGATACTGGAGCGGTAGTTCCTATCTTTTACTTTGGACTTTTGGAAATTGGTGAAAAACAGTTTCCATATATATTAATGAAGAAGTACCCATATACTCTTGAATCATGGAGCACCTCCAATCCTGTTGCGGACTTTAACTCTCTAAAAGGAATATTAAAAAATCTTCTTGATATTATTTCTGTCATTCACAAGAATAATATCGTTCACAGGGATTTAAAGCCGGGAAATATCTTGGTTTCGGAGAAAGGTGAGATGGTTTTAGCTGACTTTGGTATATCATGGTTCGACCCGGAAATTTATGAACGATTTGTTCATACGGACAAAAAAGATAGAATGGCAAACTTTGACTTTTCAGCTCCTGAACAGTTTAAAAAGGGAAGTAAACCACATCCAACCATGGACATCTTTGCCCTGGGACAGATTATCACCTGGCTTATTACTAATGGCGTCGCTAGAGGAAGCCGTGTACCACTGACTTCAGTCGATAAATCTTTTGCAATAATTGAGCCAGTTGTCGGTAAGATGTTATCTCGTGAACCTGAAGCACGACCTCAAAGTATTGACACAATACGAGATATGATTCGTATAGCGATTCAAAGGCAAAACGAGGAAGTTGATTTACAAAAGGAGATAAACCGAGTTATTGGGGAAATGAGAAGATTTAATGATGTTCTTTTATTTTGTTTTCCTGGTAAGCGGGGGCTTATTGAAACAGATATTCCAACGAAGGTAAATACGGTTATGTCGGAAATCAACAAACTAATTGGAGAAACAGACCTTTGGTGGACACAAGGAAGCAGTAACAGCCATATTTCGAATGAAATTAGGAAGATAAACGAAGATACATGGATAATGGATGGAATGGAAATACAAATTGAGAAGATATGGGTATTGAAAAACTCTTATTCCTTAGACCATCAGTTCATCGTTATCCAAACAAAGCCAATGCCTCCGTTTGGAATCTATGGAGACGCCGGGGGCGTGAGATGGGAAGAAGCAGCGTGGTTTAGGGACCGATATATTAGCAGGCATGAATATGACGATGGTGTAGCAGAAATTGATGGGGAAAGTGTATGGATTGATGGGGAAGCAGAGATTAGGATTAGAAATTTATTTTCCGACTATTATTTTATTGCTACTCAGTCCCATCCCGTCTTATTGTCAGAAAATGATGGAGTTGTGAGTGAAGTTTATGAAAAACTATTAGAGACTGGTTCTTTGGATGAAGAAGACTTAAAAAAACTTGCCAGGTTACGAAGGCACAGGATTTCTATTATGACGAATTAAATAATTGGAAAAACAAGCGTAAACAACTGTTTGCGCTTTCTATCTTTTAAGGGTAGAAAATTGCCCCAATACATTATTAGCTCCGTTAGTCTTTTTTTTTTCATTTAATTAAATTATATATACCGTGCATGGTGATTTATTTCTTTTGTGTATCGTTCATAAGTAGTACCCCATTCACGCAAATGGATTGTTTGATTCACTTTATCTAGTATCTCATTGTTCATAAAGCGTGAGAATGGAGTTTTTCTTCGTATCTCAATTTTTATGAAATAAAGTCATCCTGTCTCAAACATAATGAACGGCTATCTCAGCCTTTATGAATTTTGGGGTAGATATATCAAGGGTTTGACTTGGATTGTGTCTCAAACTTTCTGAAGGGTTACACTGCTGGAGCTTTTGGTAAAAGTACTGGGTGAAAAAGTTTATGCAATGGAAGAGCCGGGTTTTTTCAGGGTTCGTGAAACGTTAAGAGGGAGTGGTTATCTGCCTCTTCCTATAGAGATAGCTGCTGATGGAATATCTATAGAGAAACTTATGCAGAGTGAAGCTAATGTTGTCTATGTCACGCCTTCTCATCAGTTCCCCATGGGATATGTATATCCTGTCGGTAAAAGAATGCAGCTGCTTGAATGGGCTGGAAGAAATAATGGATTTATTATTGAGGATGATTATGACAGTGAATTTCGATACAGGGGAAGGCCGATTCCTGCTCTAAAGGGCCTGGACACCCATGACAGCGTTATTTATCTTGGAACTTTTTCAAAAGCATTCACTCCTTCTTTACGAATGGGGTTTATGGTTCTGCCTAAAGGGTTACTGAACATCTATCAGGAGAAATGGCGTCATTACAAAAGCACTGTACCGTTGATGTCTCAAATGGCTATGTCAGATTTTATGAGCAAAGGACATTGGGAGCGCCACCTAAATAGAATGAGAGTGCGTTACAGAAAAAAACAGGAAGTGCTGATAAGCTGTTTGCAAAGTGAGCTCGGAGAAACTGTTTCTGTCATCGGAGAACAATCAGGGCTGCATGTTGTCATTTCAGTGAACCTGCCGGTAAGCGAGAACTGGCTGCTTGAAAAAGCTAAGCAGCATGGTGTCCTTGTCTTTGGGCTCTCAGTTCACATCAGCGAAAAATTGAAGCATCTCCTCAAAATTTTACTCGGCTATGGAGGGTTAGGTGAAAGAGAAATAGTACAGGGCATACAACTTTTGAAAAAAGCATGGATAGAATCCGGAAAAGGAGATTGAACAGTGGATAAGAATGTATATGATTGTATTATTGTAGGCGGAGGAATTGCGGGACTGCAGGCTGCGGTTCAGCTGGGAAGATATCAGCACCATGTGCTGGTGATTGATTCTAACAACGGCAGATCCAACCTCTGCAGAAAATATCATAATATTCTCGGCTTTCCGGACGGTGTCAGCGGCGAAACACTAAGGGAGCTTGGGAGAAAACAGGCTTCCTCCTATGGAATTGTTTTTGAAGAAGATAAAGTATTATCAGCAGCACAGGAGAACGGAATCTTTACTTTGGAAACAGAGAGTGGAAAAACACACACTGCAAACAGGCTGCTGCTGTCTACAGGGGTGATGGACAGAATTCCTCCTATTCCAAATATCAAACCTTGTCTGGGCATGACTCTTTTCGTTTGTCCCGACTGCGATGGCTATGAGGTAATTGATAAATCCGTGATCATTATGGGGTCAGGTAAACCAGGTGCGAAGATGGCTTTGGAAATCACTTACTGGACAAAAGATATCACTTATATCAATCATGAAAAAGCAGAGCTGGATGAAGCCCTTCTTCAAGAACTGAGAGACAACGGAATCACTTATATTGAAGAGGAAATAGAGGGCCTCCTGACTGAAAATACCTCTAATTTTAAAGGAGTGCGGCTGGCGAACGGCCAGCAGATTGATGCAGAAAGAGGATTTATCGCATTCGGTGGCAACGAAGTGCGTACAGATCTAGCTAAAATGCTTGGGGTAGAAAGACTGGAAAATAAGCATGTCCTCGTTGATCCAAGGACCAAGCAGACAAAAGTGAAAAATGTCTGGGCGGCTGGCGACATTGTAGCGCACTCAGAACAATCCACCATCGCTATGGGAGAAGCAACGCAAGCAGCCATCTGGATTCATAAAAGCATCCTTTCTGACAAAAAATCTAAATATATTCATGATTAAACGAAAAGCGGAAGTGCCCGTTCAGCGGCGTATGGACTGGAGCACCCTGACTGAGATAAAGGAAACACGAAGAGCGTAAGCGATTACATGTTGACTTATCGCAGGGAAGGGGGCGAAGTCCACTAGCAGCTGGGCACTGTAGCTAGACAATAAAGAAAAGCGGAAGTGCCCGTTCAGCGGCGTATGGACTGGAGCACCCTGACTGAGATAAAGGAAACACGAAGAGCGTAAGCGATTACATGTTGACTTATCGCAGGGAAGGGGCGAAGTCCACTAGCCGCTGGGCACTGGCCGGCTAAGATCGGCACGTCCTGTGCCAATGCCGGCACTAGGACGTCCTGTCCGTCGTAGCTAGACAATAAAGAAAAGCGGAAGTGCCCGTTCAGCGGCGTATGGACTGGAGCACCCTGACTGAGATAAAGGAAACACGAAGAGCGTAAGCGATTACATGTTGACTTATCGCAGGGAAGGGGGCGAAGTCCACTAGCCGCTGGGCACTGGCCGGCTAAGATCGGCACGTCCTGTGCCAATGCCGGCACTAGGACGTCCTGTCCGTCGTAGCTGGACAATGAAAAGCGGCCCTTTTTAAACTCAGAAGTGGATGTCAAAAATTGCATAAATATTTAGAGCAATTTAAAATGTAACAAGAAATGTATATGAATTCATACAGAAAGCAATGGTAGATTTCATTGCTTTCTGTATTTTCATAGCTATTAGAAATGTACTTAATACAAAACGTTTTTCTAATCATATTCTCGACTATAAAGTCCCTTTTATTGAGGCTGCAGAAAAGCCTTTTTAATCCAGTCAGAAACCAGCTCTGCTGTTACCTCTGTTTGTTCCTCCGGAGGAATTTCAGCTTTTAAATCACCTTTTTGCTGGCCGTAGCTGCCAAACTGGCTGTGATTTCCTCCTGAAATGACAGGATATGATGCATCCGTGGGAAGGTAGCTTGCAGCGGCTTGATAGGCTTCTGTGTTTAACACCCCATCCATTGAACCTGTTATTGATAGTGCAGGCATGTTAGCATTCACAAGTGATCCTTCCTCATCAGGATATGAAGCAAGAAAAAAAACCCCCTCAATTGAATTCTGATTGTCAGCTGCAAATCGTGAAGCCATCACTCCGCCAAGACTGTGTCCTCCTATAAAAAATGTACTTTCCGGAAATTGATTAAGCAGGGCTTTCCCTTTTTGACCGCCAAGTACAGCGAGGTGCAGTGGCATTTTTACAATGTAAGTGGTATGTCCTTTATCTGCCAGAGATAAGGCAAGAGGGGCATAAGCCTCTGGTTTGACCAATCCTCCCGGGTAAAAGATGATAGAAGGTAATGCATCTTGCTGTCTTGATTGAAATACAATCCAATCTTTGTAATTGGTAACATTTTCGTTTTCTAAAGCGGCTCGTGCTCTTTCATCATGTTCGTAGGGAGTAAAATAAAAGAATAAGCTGGCTCCTGCCACGGCTAGAATGGCGAGGACTAAATAGAGTAATCGTCTTCTCTTTTTCTGCACTTTCCCACTTCCTAATCATATGTATAACAACATTATAAATGAAGATGGCAAGCAGGAACATCCATATGGCCCTATTCAATTGTATTTGTCTCTATACCAGGAGATGCTGGTTTTCATTGATGAATACGTGCCTATTGCGGCATTACCGTAAAAAAAACCCATAAACAATGCTGCCCATATATGATGTTGATGTGCAAACAGAATAGAAAGAGACAACCCAAAAATTACTGCCATAGTAGGTACAAACTGACTCTGAATGCGGAAAATGTACTTCATGATCTGTGTGGCGATAACAACCAGAGGGATAGCAAGTACAACATCCCATATGTTCGTATGTATAACCGGAAATTCTTCCATGTATATCACTCCATTATCTTTAGGATGAAAGTAAAGGTAAGGAAAAATTTATTTTTGATCTATTCCCCCTCCATGTGAAAGGAGGAAGTGCATATTCCCTCTGCCCCTTTTGTTGCAGATCGGCCAGTTTTTTCATTCTTAGGATAGTATGTACAAAAGTGCAATAATTTTGCTGCCTTTAACAAAACATACAAATATAAAGAAGGGAGGGTTTTCAATGAAAGATGAACATCAAGAAGAGTATGCTATGAATATTAACCATGCAGAACTTGTGCCGCATCCTAAAAATCAGGATGAGCTGGCACTGTTTCTTCATGAATCCTTTCACATGCTGTCAGCCGAGGATCTGCAGCAAACTGAAGGGTAGAATGCCTTATTGAGGATAGAGTGTTGAAATGTAAATACAGCAGTCCACATGATATTTAAATGGGACTGCTATTTTTAGTACTTTAACAAAGTTTTTTTGCAGGGTATATTCCTTCAACTTTAGGCTCTTAGATTATCGAGAACGTTTATACAATAGTATGGAATAATAACCGAGAGTATGAGGCATTGATTGGTGCACTTCATCTATTACATAGCCGAATGAAGGGTTTTCTTAAAGCTATCCGTAATACTTCCTCCTCTTTTCCGCTCAAATAAGGAATCCTGCTTTTAACCGGAATACATTCGCTTATTATCCTAATTACCCAAAGAAAGAATTTGAAAAGGAAAAGGGTGGTTCTCCAACCTATTATTGTTCTGTATGCAAACAGAGCAGCCTTCACAGTACTGACAGTATGAAGCACTCAATTTTATGGTGTTCCTATGGTCACCAATAAACCGTTCAAGAGGATCGCTTTGCATATTCATGCGATTACAAGAGAGAGTGTGATGTACTCTTAATTATGTTTATTATATAAATTTGTTATAAGAATAGCGTTACAAGGGGATGGGTATTTTTATCCAGGAAAAATTAATCATTCCTATAATTGCATAAATATACTAAAATATTAAGTATCGTTATTTTAGGAGGTAAGTATCTATGAAAAAGAAACTAATGGCCGGATTTACTAGTGCTGCTCTTTTAGCAAGTATTCCTGTAAACGTTTTAGCTGAGCCTGCGCAAAAATGGCAGAATGTCAATGTAAATGAGCTTCTTCATGAGCAAAATGGAAGTTTATTCAACTCCGAAAACTATGACTTTGTTAAATACTCACAAATAGAATCTAAGCTGAATGAGCTGGCGAAAAAGAGCAAACGAGTGTCAGTGAAAAAGAGTACATATCAATCTTCACAGGGACATGCCATGTTTACTGTTGAAATTGCAGATTCCAAGGTGAAGGGAAAAGAGGGTCACCAAAAAGGTCTTCGTAAGAAAATGCTGAAATCACCTGAAAAGGCCCAGGATTTCTTAAAGAAGCACCCCGACTTTAAAGTTCCCGTGATGATCAACGGGTCCATTCACGGAACTGAATTTATCGGAACAGATGCTGTTCTGCAGCTTGTTGAACGTTTCGCGTTGGATAATGATCCTGAAACAAAGGAAATTCTGAATGATCATATCCTCATCTTTAACGTGGTTTCTAATCCGGACGGCCGAATTGATGCAACACGTTTTAACGGTAAAGGAATTGACCTGAATCGTGACTTTATTACTCAGTCGCAGCCGGAAACAAAGCATGTTGTTGATTTAATTACAGAGTGGAATCCGATGGTGTTTTTGGATCTTCACGGCTATGTAAAAAATTACGGGGGTGCTAAGCATCCCGGGTTAATTGAACCTTGTACACCTCCTCATAATCCGAATTATGAGTACGATTTATTCTCCAAATGGGCAATGGATCAGGCAAAATCTATGGAAAATGAAATTGTTTCACAGCGTGCAAACTATGAAAATACCAACACAGCCACATCAAGGGTCGACTATAAAGGAATGGAAGGAACGTATATTCCTCAGCGTGATGATGCAGCGGGTTGGGACGATTATCCACCGATTTTTACTCCTATGTATGCAATGTACCACGGAGCTTACGGCTACACGCTGGAAGCGCCAACCAATGATTGGGATGGCGTCAGATGGACGTATGATGCAATTATCGGAGCCCTTAAATTTTCCGGAGAAAACAAAAATGAGATGATCCATGACCAAATTGAAGTTTTTAAACGGGGTGTGAATTTTGATCATCCTTTCCATCATGAAGGTTTTTTCCCGAAGGCATATATTTTAACAGACAATCAGGAAGACAAGACTGCTCTTCAGAAAGCGGTGGAGCATCTTCAGGCAAATGATATTACGGTATCAAAAGCACAGCAGACTTTTTCTTTTGAGGGAGTTTCCTATCCGAAAGGAACTTATATTGTGGAAATGGATCAGGCTAAAGCGGGCTTGGCCAACACCATGCTGTGGGATGGAGAGGATATAAGCAATGACACTCCTGCCATGTACGATATTTCTGCATGGAGCCTTCCTGAATTGTGGGGCTTTGAAGCCCATCAAGTACCTGCAAATGCAGCACTTACTGCTAAAACGACTGCAGTGAAATCTGTGAAAGAAAGCGGACAGGTAATTGGCAATGGTCCTTTTGCTGTTTCAAACAGTTCTGTGAAAGCAGTGGAACTTGCAAACTCCTTTATTAATAGGGGATATGAGGTGAAAAGAGGAAAAGATGGCACTTTCTATCTGCCGGCATCTGCTAAAAGAGAACTCTCGGCGCTGGTAAAAGAACAGCCAATGACTGTTGAAACGAAGTCAATACCAAAGGATGCGCAGCTTCTCCAACGTCAAATTGTAACCATATTAAGAGACGGCGGGCTTAATAAGTCCCAATCTCATGCAGGGACCCTGGCCGCCCTGAAAAGACTGGGCTTCCATGTAAGAGAGCTGACTCCTGCAGAGGTTGCAAAACAGGGGCTGGGTGATACAGATGTGTTTATTTACAGTGGAAGTTCTTCGATGATTTCCACAAGCCTTACTGGAGGAAATAAAGGATTCGGACTTGAAAATGCAGCTGAACTTGCTGCATTCAAGGGTAAAGTGACAGAATATATTGCAAGCGGAGGCAAATATATCGCTGTGGGTGCCGGTGCATCCGCTGCTTCAAGAACTTTGGGCCTCACAAATGTTACAGTGAATTCTGGCGGCGGCAATTCAAACGGAATTGTAAAAGTGAACTACGGCAGCCATTCTGTTACAGCCGGATATCATTCAACTGATTATGGATTTGTATATGCTCCTGCTTGGTATACGAATACGGGAAGCACTGACGTTCTGGCAAGCTATGAAAATAGTGACAGCTACTTTGTGGCAGGACACTGGCGAGGTACAACCCGCACTGCAGCTAAAGGACAGCCTGTGATTGTAAAAGAAAAAGGTAAAGATGTTTTACTGATTGGGCTTGAGCCTGGATTCAGAGATCATACAGATTATCTGTTTAGACTTTTATCCAATTCTATTTTTACAAAATGATTATGAGGAGGGTGTTCTCAAAGCATAGCTTTGGAACACCCTTTTGTTTATTTAGATGTCTTTTTGCAGTTCGAGTGAACATGAGACAAAAGAAGAAGAAAAATGAGGGCGGAAAGTATGGTAAATGACTGGGAGTAAAAATCGCTGTAGTTCCTTATATCTCTTTCTGTTAAGGATAGAAGGTATGGGCAGAATGAACGCAGAATTCAATAACTGTAAATTCTGATAACTTATTCTGATAGGAGTGAGAAGTATGTTCAAAAACAAATCTTTACGGCTGCTGGGATCAGCGGCAATGGCTGCTGCCTTAATGGTTCCGGCGACTGTAGAGGCAGCAGGCGCTAAACCGGTTCCAGCAGGTTCGACAGTTTTATCGGTTGAAGGATTTATTAACCATGCTGAACTGGGGAAAAAGCTGCAATCTATTCAGCAGTCCAGCCAAGGTAGAGTAAAAGTGGAGGTAGCCGGAACATCAAATCGGGGCCGGGCTATTTGGAAAGCAACTGTGGGAACAGGAAAAAAAGTGATACTTGTTCAAAGTGAAATTCACGGAAATGAAAAGACGGGAACTGTGGCATTGGTTAATATCCTGCAAAAGCTGGGTTCAAATTCAGCAGAAGCGAAAAAGCTGAGAGAGGAAATTACATTGGTAGCTGTACCGATGATGAATCCGGATGCTTCCGAACTTGATCGAAGGGGAAATGATTATACATGGCAGGAAGTTCTGAAAAATTACCCGCAACTGCAGGGTGCGCAGCCTTCCTGGAATTATTATACAAGGGTGCTGCAGGGAGATGACTATGCAGCAAAGCCCGGTTTTGATGTGAACAGGGATTTTCATCCTGACTTAAATTATGTTGCGAAAAAAGAAGACTTCCCTGGTTCTTCCAATCAACCAGGCTGGTATATCACACCGGAATCCAAAGTTGTTCGAGACATTTATAAGGGTTTAAAAGCTTCTCATGGCAATGTTGATGTGTTCGTCGACCTTCATCATCAAGGATTTCCTTATGTGGAGGGAACAGACAAGGTAGTCACAATGTCTTTGTCCGGGCAGTTTGTTCCAGATCCGCGTACACCTGCCGGAGCTAAATACAGCAAGTACGCAGGAAACTATCAGTATGACTTTTCAAGGCAGCTAAACCTTGCAGCATATAATGCCCTGCAGGCTAAAGGGAATTCTATTTTTACACACATTTCGCTGTATGAACAAGGCTTGGATCTTCCAGGAACAGCATTGGGTTCTTTTGCGCTAAACGGCAGCGGAACTGTATTGTTTGAGGTAAAAGGACAGACGCAGAACTACGGACAGAAAATGAAGGGTCAGCTTGTGAAAACGGTTGAAACCGGACTGGAAGCGATTATTGAAGGATATGCAGATGACTCTGTTTATAAACTGAATCCGTTGGATTATGAAAAAATTCCCAAATCAGTATACACTCCGTTTGGAATCTAGCTTAAAACCCGCCTATGGCGGGTTTTCGTTATTTTACTTCAATCCTCTATATTGAGTTTCTCCTGCAGCTTCAGGAACTTTCTCTTCCATTCTTCCGCAAGCTCATCCAGTTGAAGAATATCAAATATAGCTTCTGCATTTTTCTTATCATGAAAGAAGATGTGGTGAATAAATGCAACGCTAAGCTTAGCAGGGTGTTCAAATATTCTAATCGGAATATCTTCTGTTTCTATTTTTCCTTCTTTAACTACGCGAAAAAAGTAACCGGTGTATCCTGTTTCAAAGATACTTTGTAACAGTTGATTCTGGCTGTTGTACAGATTGATCGTAACACAGGGAAATCTGCCCTGTGAGACTTCAAGTATCGCAGTGCCTATTGAAAAACGGTCTCCTACACAAACTTGATCCTCTACCATGCCGCTTACAGTCAAATTTTCTCCAAATGCAGCTTGCTGAAGCGGTAACCCTAATTCCTTTTCCCAATAGGTATAGTGTTCATGAGAATACACACATACGACCCGGTCTGCTCCTCCATGAAAGGAAGTATTTGCTACTGCGTCACCTGTAATTTCAGTACCTGTTACAAATAACTCTTTTTCAGCAGTTTTTGCAATGCCTGAAATAAATGATCTTCCATCTGACATCAATTTCTTAGGTTTTCCTTTGCTAAGTGAAATGATGGTGCCTTTCATAATTCTTCAAGTCCTTTCGGAGTACGGAATTTTCCACTGAAGGTTATGCTAACCCGTTTTTACTCTTCCACGTACTGAATTCGTGCCCGGATGAACCTGTTGCTGATACTCAAGGAGCTTATTGTGTCTTTTAGAATTAGAGCAGGAAGCTAAAAATATATACAATAAATGATTTCACTAATAGTGTAGCCCAGTAAACAGAACAATTCAAAGGAATTAGAGAGACTCCACTGGTTTTTTTCAGTGTTTTTAGGGGTACTAGTTGAAGTACGAAGTTGCAAAAATAGGAGGAGAGCTCTTGGATCAAATCAAAGAATCAGTCCGGGAAGTGATGCTGGCAATTTTGCCTGTTGCTGTAGTAGTCATTTTGCTGCAGTTTACAATTATTTGGCTTCCAACGGAGATGTTTATACAGTTTTTAGTAGGTTTGCTCATGGTCATGCTGGGGTTTATATTTTTTCTGGTAGGCGTTCATATGGGCCTTCTGCCAATTGGAGAAAAGATTGGAGAAGTCCTGCCAAAGTCCAACAAAATGCTGCTGGTCATTTTTACAGCATTTTTATTAGGTTTTTCAGTAACAGTGGCTGAGCCTGATGTTCGTGTCCTTGCTTCTCAGGTGGGAGAGGTATCAGAAGGCCAAATATCCTCAAATATGCTGATATTGGCAGTCGCACTGGGAGTAGGAGTTTTTATTGCAATAGCTATGGCACAGACAATCTACAAAATTCCCATTCACTATCTTTTAATTGGGGGATACGGTATTGTGTTTATCCTGGCTTCATTTACTCCTGCATCCTTCCGGTCAATCTCTTTTGATGCCGGCGGAGTGACAACAGGTCCGATAACGGTGCCGTTTATACTTGCCCTGGGTATTGGGGTAGCTTCAGTTATAAACAAGGACTCTTCTTCCAAGGAAGGGTTTGGGCTCGTTGCGCTGGCTTCTATCGGACCGATTATTGCAGTGCTTCTCCTGGGGGTGTTCATCTGATGGAAGTCAAAATCTTTGAGGGCTTTACAGACATTTTAATGGAAGTTGCTTTTGCGGTTACTCCTCTTCTTTTCTTCTTTTTGGTCTTTCAGATATTCTTTTTGAAATTGCCTAAAGAACAGATTGCCAGAATTGCTTTTGGCTTTGTTTTTACCTATATCGGACTTGCGTTATTTCTTCAGGGGGTGCATATCGGGTTCATGCCGGTTGGAAGAGAAATGGGTCAGATCATGGGGCAGCTTCCTTACACATGGATTATAGTCCCGATCGGCTTTGTGCTCGGATTTGTTGCTACTTTTGCTGAACCGGCTGTCCGTGTTCTGAATAAAAAAATTGAATCGGTGTCTTCCGGAAATTTGTCTCAAAGAGTGATGCTGATCTCGCTGTCTGTAGGAGTAGGTTTTTCCATAGCTCTGTCCATGTTTCGAATTCTTGCTGGAATTCCGCTGTTTTATATTTTGATTCCCGGATATACAGCTGCTTTGATCTTACTGTATTTTACAAATAAAAACTTTATTGAAATCGCGTTTGATTCCGGCGGTGTTGCAACAGGACCTATGACAGTTACGTTTATTCTATCTATTGCGGTAGGTGTGGCTGCGGTTACTGAGGGTCGTGATCCGCTGATGGATGGTTTTGGCATGATTGCACTTGTTGCGCTGGCTCCAATTATTTCAGTGCTGATTTTGGGCATTATCATGGATAAAAAAGGGATAAAGAATCTGGGGGAGTCTGAGAACTGACGTCCGCATGCTAAATGGAAAGTATACACATTAGGTGCCTTCATTAACTGAAAAGAAGCATGTCTGCCAAGGGCTTATGATATAATATGATATCTGGTCATACCCATTATTATGTAAGAAAGGGAGTGATCTCCTTGGCGGAATTAGAGCTTGGGCTTCCGGTTAAAAACAATCACAGGAAGCTGTCACCAACAGAAATTACAAAAAGAGGTATTTTCATTTTACTCGGCGCAGTTTTAATGGCTGTTGGATTAGAACTTTTTCTAGTCCCAAACAACATTCTTGACGGCGGCATCGTCGGCATCAGCATCATCCTTTCCCATTTAACGGGATTCAAATTGGGCTTATTCATCTTTTTACTGAATATTCCTTTTTTCTACCTGGGCTATAAGCAAATTGGCAAAACTTTTGCACTTTCCACCCTGTCAGGCATTGCCGTACTATCTGTTTCTACAACCTTGCTTCATCATACACCTAGCTTTACAGAGGATCTGCTACTAGCTACTGTATTTGGCGGAATTATTCTAGGCGTGGGAGTGGGTTTGGTTATCCGGAATGGCGGATCGCTTGATGGGACAGAAATACTTGCAATTCTGTTTAATAAAAGAATTCCTTTTTCTGTCGGTGAAATGATTATGTTTTTCAATTTGTTCATATTTACGACAGCAGGCTTTGTGTTTGGCTGGGACAGGGCTATGTACAGTTTTATCGCATATTTTATTGCCTTCAAAACGATTGATGTTGTCATTCAGGGGCTGGATGAGTCAAAGTCTGCCTGGATAATCAGCGATCAGCATAAAGAAATCGGAGAAGCAATCCTTGCCAGGCTTGGGCGCGGAGTAACCTACCTTTCTGGTGAGGGAGCTTATTCTGGGGACGAGAAAAAAGTGATTTTCTGTATTATAACCAGACTTGAAGAAGCGAAGCTGAAAGCCATTGTAGAAGAGCTTGACGATCATGCGTTTTTCGCTGTAGGTAATATCAATGAGGTAAAAGGCGGCAGATTTAAGAAGAAAGACATTCATTAAGGAAAAATGGGTGTACACTTTTTACATGCTTGCCATAAAATAAATTGACACAGAGCTTAAAATTCTGTAACCTCAGTTTGTAATGAGAAATTTCATAGGAACTTCGTTAGGTGAGGCTCCTGTACGGAGATATGCTGCTGCCCAAAAATGTCCAAAGACGCCAATGGGTCAACAGAAACTATCGAATTAAGGTGGTTTTTAACGTAGCTGGCTGTGTCCTATGCCGTACAGTGCTAAAGCTCTACGAATGAAGGTTTATTTGGCATGCTTGCATAAACGCACCTTCATTTGGGTGCGTTTTTTTATGAAATCAACATGGAGGTGTTGAGATGGATGGTCCCAGTATACCCTTTAGTTTAAAAAGATTAATAGCAGCAAAGAAGAAACAGGCCATACCATCGGCACGGTAACGCACTGGCAGGCCTGGGAACAGGAGGCGTTTTTCCATGGTGAAAAATATGACATATGATGAAATACTGCTAAGAATTATTCTTCTTTTAAAGGATGGAAAAAGAAAAGAATTTAGAGAATTGGTAGATGAGCTGCAGCCATATGATATGGCCAGTATTTATAAAGAACTTCCTGATAAGCATCACAGCCGGTTTTTCAGCTTTTTGAACGTTGATGACATTACCGAGCTTATGCAGGAGCTGGAACGTCCCTATCAGCTTGCGATGTTTCAAAAGGTAGGCAAGGAAAAGGGAATTAAGGTCATGAACAAAATGGATAATGATGACCTGGCCCAGCTTCTTGATGAACTGGATCCTGACTTGAAAGAGCATCTTCTTTCCAGTATGGAAATTTCAGAATCAGAGGCAGTTCAAACCTTGATGAACTACCCGGCTGAGACTGCCGGAAGAATCATGACTAACAGATTTGTGTGGATTCCAAAGCATTATACAGTTAAAGATGCTGTTACAAAGCTGAAGCTGTTTGCTGAAATCGCTGAATCCATTAACTATTTATATGTGATAAATGAAGAAAAACAGCTTGTAGGTGTTATTTCCTACCGTGATTTAATTTTGGGAGAGCCTCAGGATAAAATCGAAGATATTATGTACTCAAGGGTGATATCCATTGGTGCCTATGAAGATCAGGAAGTAGTTGCCAGATTAATAGAAAGATATGACTTTCTCGCCATTCCGGTTGTTGAAGAAAATCATGTCCTTGTAGGCATAATTACAGTCGATGACGTTATCGATATTGTGATTCAAGAAGCAAATGAAGATTATGAAAAATTTGCGGCCTCCGGCGGATCTATTGATTTTGATACAAGGGCTCTGGTAGCGTCCTACAGAAGGCTGCCGTGGCTGATTCTCCTTTTGTTTATCGGCTTGGTTTCTGGAAGCATCATCAGCTTTTTTGAAGGTACGCTGGAGAAGGTCGTCGCGCTGGCCTTCTTTATGCCGATGATAGCTGGTATGACCGGAAACACAGGAACGCAGTCGCTTGCTGTAGTAGTAAGAGGGCTTGTAACAAGAGAGGTTGACAGAAATACAGTTTTGAAGCTTCTTGGCAGAGAGCTGGGTGTCGGCCTTATTATCGGAGCAGTGTGCGGTCTGTTGATTACACTGATTGCGCTGGTTTGGCGGGGAGACCCTCTGCTCGGATTTGTAGTAGGTTCATCGCTGTTCCTGACTTTGATAATCGGAACAATGGCCGGCACAATCATTCCGCTTATTCTGCACAAATTTAACGTGGATCCTGCCATTGCATCCGGTCCCCTGATCACTACTTTAAATGATATTCTCAGCTTGATGATCTACTTTGGTATTGCAACTG
Organism: Metabacillus lacus; assembly: GCF_009674805.1. Classification (GTDB taxonomy): domain Bacteria; phylum Bacillota; class Bacilli; order Bacillales; family Bacillaceae; genus Metabacillus_C; species Metabacillus_C lacus. The sequence goes on from NZ_WKKI01000009.1 coordinate 82,905, forward strand.
CATTTTTAAATCAATTGATGTAATAGATTAAGCCCCGTTCCTGAAGAACGGGGCTTTTACTATTAATAGATACGCCAGGTTATTTGCTTTTCGAGGGAGGGATGATTTCTTGAGATTTAAAAGACAAATTCAGTATTTTATCAAGATGCTGGCTCGCGGCTAACGTTTCTTTAGAAGTATAGCCATATTTGGAAGCGGCCTGCAGCATACTTTCTCTGTATTCTTCAATTCTCTGCTCATACATCATTACACCCTCCTTCGCTTTTTTTCTCTTAATATTCTTATCGGGAGAAAAACAACATTTGTTAAGTTTTTCCTTTTAAAGGTTAGGAATTCTACTGCTCCTCTTTTGCAGCTGTTAATTTTGTTAACAAGCCTTGAAATTCCTCTAAGAGTTTCAAATATTCCTCTGAGGTTAACCCGCTTTGCTCTATTAAAAAGGGAGGTACCTCAAGAGCTCTTTCCCTTAATTTCTCGCCTTTCTCGGAAAGGGATATGACTACCCTTCTCTCATCTTCAACAGATCTTTTTCTCAAAATCAACTGATGGTCCTCAAGTCTTTTTAAAAGAGGTGTTAAAGTACCGGAATCCAAAAAAAGCTGATTTCCAAGCTCTGTCACAGTTATATTTTTATGTTCCCAAAGTACGAGTAAAACCAGATATTGAGGGTATGTTATTTGTAGACTGTTTAAAATAGGCCGGTATAGTTTGGTCATTTCCCTTGAACAGGCATACACCGTAAAACACAGCTGATTATGCAGGCGTAGGCTCTCTTGATCGTTCATTCTATCCCTCCTGAGTCCTTTTGCTTGTCATAGTATTATAGCTGAGGTAAACTGATTTTGTAAAATTAAATTGCCCACAATTTAATTTCATTACTAATGGAATGGAGTGAAGTGAAATGGAACCACTTTATACTGCAAAAGTGAACGCTACTGGAGGAAGAGACGGAAGAGTCCAATCAGAGGACGGCTTTATTGATCTGCCTTTAACAATGCCAAAAGGTCTTGGCGGAAGCGGTGCTGAAGGAACAAACCCTGAGCAGCTGTTTGCTGCAGGCTATGCTGCATGCTTTGACGGTGCCTTGAATCTTGTTGCTAGAAACGAGAAAGTAAAGGTTGGCAAAACAACAGTTACTTCAGACGTTTCAATTGGCAAGGATACTGACGGAGGCTTCAAGCTGAGCGTTGTACTGGAAGTAGAGGTTCCTGACGTTTCACGCGAACAGGCAGAAGAGCTTGTTGAAAAAGCCCATGGAGTTTGCCCGTATTCCAAGGCAACAAGAGGAAACATTGATGTTGAGCTAAAAGTTAAATGAGTGTGAGATCATAAAAAAGAGACTGTATTAGTTTTAAGTCTCTCAGACTGTAGACAAACTCAAACAATTGAGTTTGCCTACAGTCTTTTTTAAATTAATATAAAGTGATAGCCATTGAATCTGTTGATTACCGTTCCGGGCGAACGCTTTCCGCGGGGTGAGACTTGAGCTTTCTCAGTCGCAAAGCTCCTTGGACGCAAGGAAACGATCCAACGTGTGTTTGCCGATGCAAAGGAGAAGCATGGTATGCGATGGACAACCTTACGATATCTAGAAAAACTGTCCATGCAAGCGATGCTTACTGTTTTCCCAATGAATTTAAAGAAGTTGGCTTTACTTCTGCGTGCAGGTCTTAACACCCCTCTCTCTATCTAAAAACTTTTATTATTTATCAATGAATTAGGTTTTTTTCCAACAATATTATTATTTTAAATACTCAAATAGTTCGAAAGTTTGACGATATAATATGTATCCATGGATACAGGAGGGGACCATGAAACAGTTAAAGAAACAGAAAAAGACAAGTAAGATCAACGCAAAGAAAAGTTCTTTGCAGGGCAAGCTGTTTAAAGCATTTGGCATTATTGTGGTGCTCTGCCTGCTGATGTCTGGCTTCAATTTTTTCAGCATGACATTTATACATAACGGAACAGAAAAGATTGTCGAAAAAGAAAGCAAGGCCCTCATTCAATCTGAACAGTTGCGCTATAACATGGCTCAACAGATCTCATCAGTTAGAGCTTTTTTCCTGTACAGAAGCGGAAAATATCAGAGTGAAGTAGCCCAACTTCAGAAAGACAGTGAAATTCTGAAACAAGGTATGCTGCAACTTTCGAATAATCAGGAGGTTGAAAACGTAATCAAGCAGGCTGACAATTGGGAAAGGGAATTGAATGAAAATGTGATAAAGCCAGCTTCAGCAGGCATGAAAGTTTCTGCTGAACAATCTTTTAAGAAGCTTGAGTCACAATCCGAAAATTTGGTTGCTCAGCTGGATGAAATAGCAAAATCCAGCGAAAAGCAAATTAGTGATGCTGGTGCACAAATCATCAGCAGCGGTAATACAATGCGTATCCTGGGGCTGGCCATTTCTATACTGATTGTAGGGATCAGCGCATTCTTGGCATTTAACATTTCAAAATCCATTACGCTGCCGCTGAAAAAGTTATCCCGTCATCTAAGTGAAATCTCCAAAGGAAATTTGCATCACGAACCATTGCACTACAAAGGAAAGGACGAAGTGGGAGACTTGGTTGAATCGGTTAATGGCATGAATGATCAGCTGAAACTGCTTGTCGGAGAAATATTCAAAGCATCACGGCAGGTTGGCGAGCAAAGCGGTCACTTGCTTCACTCTTCCTCTGAAGTGAGAGAAGGCAGTGAACAAATTGCTTCCACGATGCAGGAGCTCACTTCCGGCGCAGAAAACCAAGCATCATCCGCATCACAACTCTCAGGTGCTATGGCAGACTTTCTGGAAAAAATTCAGACTGCAAATGAAGCCAGCGCCAGCGCTTATACAACTTCTAAAGCAGCTATCAGTCAGACCAGCGCGGGTACTCTGCTGATGACAAAATCAGTTGATCAAATGACAACAATACATGATTTAATGAAGGGGACTGTGGAAAAGATGAAAAGTCTTGGAGAACAGTCAAAGGAAATTTCCAAGCTTGTAGCAGTGATTCAAACGATAGCAGATCAAACCAATCTGCTTGCACTGAACGCAGCGATAGAAGCTGCGCGGGCAGGAGAGCACGGAAAAGGGTTTGCTGTAGTTGCTGATGAAGTGAGAAAGCTTGCGGAGCAAGTATCAAGCTCTATTGTAGATATTCATAGCATAGCAGCCAATGTGGGCAAGGAAACGGATGAGGTGACTCACAACCTGAACGGCGGGTACGCAGAAATTGTGAAAGGTACTGAATCTGTTCATAAAACAGGTGAATCTTTTGCAGTCATAAAAGTCCATATAGAAGAGATGTCGGCCGGCATTCAGGAAATGCAGGAGCATTTTCAAGATATTTTGTTAAATGGTTCAGCCATGAATTCAGCAATCACAAATATCGCGTCAGTATCGCAGGAATCTGCGGCAGGAATTGAACAAACTGCTGCATCCGCCGAACAGGCTAATTCGGCAATGGAAGGCATTCATGGAAATGCGGAATCACTTTCCGGCTTATCAAAAAAACTGACAGAAACGGTAAATAAGTTCACATTTTAACGTTCTTATCTGAAAAACCCTGCTGTATGCACACAGCAGGGTTTTCTTCGCATTTATGGGCGCCCTCGCTGAAACTGGGCATTGATCTGTCCTCTCAGCATCTGCTTTTTCAAGCCGGCTTTATTCAGTTCTCTTTGCTCTTTCTTTCTCATTTCCTTTAAAATTTCAGCTGTTTGCACACCGTCTTCACGGTGATTGGCAATTTCCATTAATCTTTCGACATCTGTAAAGGAGTATTTTCTGGTTCCTTTATTTGTTCTATGAGGCAGCACAAGCTTTCTTTCTTCGTAATATCGGATTTGCCTCACAGATAAACCTGTTAGCTCACTGACAGTTCCGATAGAAATTACTTTTCTCTCCCGGTAGGAGGTTTCCCCACTGCTCAACGTCTCACCTCATTAACTAACAATATTTTCTTTATTATACTGCTCAGAATATTAAGAAAGAAGGGTTTTGTGAGGAAATCTTACATGAAGGAGCAGAAATTTTATATTTTCAGTGAGATTATATTACATAAGTAAAGATAATAAATTTTATCAGTTTTATACTTTATATTAACAAGATAAAGAGGAGCTGAAAAGAATTGAGTGACATACGTGCAGAACAGCTGGCTGAGGAATTAATCAGGCTTGATCTCAAGCGAGATGAGCTTTGGGAGGAACTGTTAAAGGCGGCAGGATCCAAAGCGTATTTATTGCTTAGATGTGCACAAAACAAAGCTTAAGAAGACACTTTTTCTTCCATTGAAGATGTGCAGATGAAAAACAGCGAGCGAAAAATATGGGCAACGTAAAGATCATCAAACATAGCAGTCACATCAGCAAAAGAAGCTGTTTTCTCTTCAAAAACAAACATCTGATAACCAGAGTCGAATTTTTTCTTAAAAAGATAAAGCTGTGAATGCTTTGGTTCATCAGTGTTCAAGCAATAGATGTCTGTAACGCCTCGCTGAATAGAATATAGTAAAGGAACAAAGTTTTTAAGACTCATAAGCAGCCTCCTGTTTTTTTGAACAGTGTAGACTGCCTGCCTCAATTTTAATCATAATTATAAAAATCTTAATATCTCCATGGCTAAATTTTACATTGAATTAATCATGCACTAATAATGATTGGTTATTTTAGAGGTAAGAATCTGCTGAATGGAGCTGATACAGGTGAAAAAGTGGCTTTTAACTGCTCTGGAAGAGCAAAGAGATTATTATTCAAAACAACTTCTGGCTATCGGAGTTTATAATCAGTCAGTATTAAAGAATATGACAATAACTGAACTGAAAAGCGAGTATCATTACTTTTACCACTGCATACCTGAAGTAAAAAGAAAGAAAACGCAGTAAAAGATTTCTATAGGTTTTCCTGATAGAGGAGCCACACATGTTAGCAGTCCAAGTTTCTAAAATTAGGCTGTTTCTTTTGGTATTAAGAAAGTTCCAGGGCCATGATAGTTGAAGTTTTATGAAAGTTGCAATAATCATCTGGTGGTTGGAAAAGGGTTGAAGAGGACTGGTTAGATTGCATAGCAATGATTAGAAATGCCGCGCTTAAAGGCCCTCAACATATTAAGCGAAAGTATCCGTTGATTCAAACACATGATCTGCTGCATCACAGCACTTAAATAGGCAGAGGAAATACAGCTATGTACTCATGAATGAGGGCGTAACATCAAGATAACAAATCATGCACTTCAATATCCTTTGCTGACATGATATAGTTATCTCAAAATCCCAGACGGGAGCTGACTAAATGGGTGTGATTGACACGTTAAACCGGCCGTTGAGAAATCTAAGAATTTCTGTCACCGACCGCTGTAACCTGCGGTGCACGTACTGCATGCCGGCTGAAATTTTTGGCCCCAATTACAAATTTTTAGAAACTGATAAATTGCTGAGTTTTGAGGAGATAGGCACTTTGGCTGCTTCTTTTTCACATCTTGGGGTAAACAAGATCAGGCTGACAGGCGGCGAGCCTCTTCTTCGGAGAAATCTGCCTCAGCTTCTATCTATCCTTGCTGAAATACCCGGCATAACTGATATTGCTTTGACAACCAACGGCATACTTCTGCCCAAGCTTGCGGAGGAGCTAAAAAGAAGCGGGCTGAATAGAGTCAACATCAGCCTCGACAGTTTGGATGAGGAAACATTCCGGAGGATGAATGGCAGGAATGTTTCACCGGAAGCTGTGCTTAAAGGGATAAATTCTGCAAGGGAAGCCGGGCTCGGCGTTAAAATCAACAGTGTGGTAAAAAAAGGCAGCAATGAACATCAAGTAAGGGCATTGGCGGAATATTTTTTTCATATGGGCATTACGGTAAGGTTTATAGAGTTTATGGATGTAGGCAGTACAAATAACTGGCAGGCAGAAAGTGTTTCTGTCATGGAAGAAATGCTGAAGCAAATTAGCAGTTGGAAAGACATCGAGCCAATAAAGGGTGAGTTTGGTGAAGTAGCTAAAAGGTACAGATATACAGGCACTGATAGAGAGGTAGGCTTCATCTCATCCATTTCAGAAAGCTTTTGTTCTTCCTGTACAAGGGCGCGGATATCTGCGGAAGGTAAATTGTATACATGTTTATTTACGGACAGCGGACACGATCTTAAGGAGCTTTTAAAACAGGGTTATACAGAACTGCAGCTCTCAGACAGGCTTGCAGAGCTGTGGAAAGTAAGAGATGACAAATATTCAGAAGAAAGAATGAATAGAAAACAAAAGCGTAACAAAGTGGAAATGTCTTACATAGGAGGCTGATTTTCTTTTTGAAAAGGTTTTCATAGATTCTTGCCACCTTTCATAGTAAAATAATATTGTGGAAGTTTGAATTTTGAGAAATTTAAAGAGGGCGATAAGTATGAGACTGACTTATACACAAGAAGAGATAGATAGGGCAAATACCCTGTTCAAAATCTTTGCCAGGGCTTTTAAAAGTGTTTCAGAACACTCCATCAGGGACAGTAAGGAACATGGATTCAATCCGACTGAATTTGCTGTGCTGGAGCTTCTGTACACAAAGGGCCCTCAAAAGCTGCAGCAAATCGGCTCAAGACTGCTTCTGGTCAGTGGAAATGTCACTTATGTCATTGATAAATTAGAAAAAAACAACTATATCTTCAGGGAGCAGGATCCAAAGGATAAAAGGTCCATATATGCAAAGCTGACGGATAAGGGCACGAACTACATGGATGACATCTACCCCATTCATGCGCTGCGTATGACGAGGGCATTCTCCGGACTGTCCGCCGAGGAACAGGAACAGCTCATTGCCCTCCTGAAAAAGGCGGGACTGCACAGCCAGCACTTATTGTTTAGGTAATGATGAGGGATTTGAAACTCGTTAATAGGCTGATGAAGGATAAAAGTGAATGGAAAAGCTTTGGAAATGTCCTTCATGGGGGTGATGAAGGACATTTTCGAGTGGAAAAGCAAGGGGAATGTCCTTCATAAGGGCGATGAAGGACAAAAGTGAGCGGAAAATCATCAGAAATGTCCTTCATGGGGGTGATGAAGGACATTTTCGAGTGGAAAAGCAAGGGAAATGTCCTTCATAAAGGCGATGAAGGAGTCAAGTCCTTAATATTGTGTAAAATTCCTTACAAGTGTTTTCAACAGTTAAATGGTTATATGAATTATCCCCTTA
>NZ_WKKI01000010.1 GCF_009674805.1 Metabacillus lacus
AGCGACAAGCATAAGATGGGTTGGACGAAAGGTCGCTCTTTGACCTTTTGACCAAGACAGCTTATGACCTCGAGCTGCTGGCGCCTGGAGCTGGACAATGTAGAAAAGCGGAGCCGGCTTGACCAGGCCTGACAAGCATAAGACGAGCATCTCTAAAAGGCGCTTTTTGCCTTTTTGAGATGCTTGGCTTATGACCTCGAGGGCCTAGCCGGCGGAGCTGGACAATGTAGAAAAGCGGAGGCAGCTTGCAAGGCTCGACAAGCATAAGATGGCTTGGACGTAAGGGCGCTCTTTGCCCTTATGGCCAAGACAGCTTATGACCTCGAGAGCCTAGCTGCCGGAGCTGGACAATAGAAAAGCGGAAGGCGCCGCTCAGCCCTGACCAGCATAAGACGAGCCGGTATGAAGGTTGTTCTTTAACCTTCAGGCCGGATTGGCTTATGACCTCGAAGGGCCTAGTGCACACATTTCAAAGGTGAGGGCATCCCAACCATATTCTTGGGATGCCCTCTTTTTGATGGGGAATGCAGCTTTTTGCTGGATGGAACTGACTTTGTTATAGCATCAGCCAGATAGTATAACAAAACGCACCTCTTTGTTATACTATCTTCGAAAATCAGCAACATACTATAACAAAACGCATTGTCCTCCCGACTTTCCCATGGCCTCATTCACGATCTACGACTATCTCCCCCCACCAGCACCAAAAAACCACTCACCCAAAAAAAAATGACCCGAAAAGCTCCCATAATTCAACGGCTTTTCGGGTCATCTCTATTAAGCTTGAGCCTGGCGCTGCTTTGATGCCTCATTTACTTGCTCATCAGCATGGTATGAGGAACGGACAAGCGGTCCGGCTTCGCAGTGGCTGAAGCCTTTGGTCATTGCGATTTCTTTCAGTTCTGCAAATTCATCTGGATGGTAGTATTTTTGTACTTTCAGATGCTTTTTGGATGGCTGCAGATATTGGCCGATAGCCATAATGTCCACAGAGTTGGCACGTAAATCATCCATGACCTGGATAATTTCTTCTTTGGTTTCTCCAAGACCGATCATGATGCTTGATTTTGTAGGAATGTCAGGCTGCATTTCCTTTGCTCGGCGCAAAAATTCCAGTGAACGGGCGTACGTTGCGCGCGCGCGCACTCTCGGTGTCAGCCTTTCTACTGTTTCAATATTGTGATTCAGGATATCTGGACGTGCATCCATCAGCGCTTTTAAGTTTTCGTATACTCCTCCCATGTCAGAAGGAAGGACTTCGATCGTTGTAAATGGGCTTTTACGGCGAATGGCTCTGACCGTTTCAGCAAAAACAGCGGATCCGCCGTCCTTCAGGTCATCCCTTGCAACCGCTGTTACTACGGCATGTTTAAGATTCATTAACGCAACTGAATCCGCTACTCGTTCCGGCTCTTGTAAATCCAATTCGTTTGGAAGGCCTGTTTTTACTGCACAAAAACGGCAGGCGCGTGTACAAACCGCACCTAAAATCATAAATGTAGCTGTTCGGCGGACTGCCCAGCATTCATGGATATTAGGGCATTTTGCTTCTTCGCACACTGTATTTAGATTGTTCTCTCTCATCATTTTCTTAAGACCGGTATAGTTTTCGTTGGTATTAAGCTTAATTTTCAGCCAATCCGGCTTACGGACATGTTCTTCTTTTTTTGCCATCATGATCAGCTCCATTTAGTATAGTTTTTCCTATTATTTGTATAAAAAAGGATGATATCCAGAGAAGAATTATAAAAAAATCAGTTCTCCATTCAGATACTCTAAAGATTTCTACAAATTCCACTTTAACACAACAAAGAAAGGTAGGACAAGGAAAAGAGAACGGATACAATTTCTAACATTTTCTATCTATTTAAAACGCGTTGCTGTTCACACTATAGATATGATTGTATGGAAAGGAGCAAAAAACGTGCGATACATTTGGCTGGCCGTGATAAGCTGTCTTTTTTTCGCCGCATTTCCCCTAAATGCCCTGGGGGCAGAAACTTTGGATCAAAAACAGGCGGATGAACAGCGGTTACTTTTATATAAGAAAACAGCTGCAGTGACAAATGTACCTTGGCATGTGCTTGCTGCGGCAGATCAGTATGAACGAAATGTTAGAAGATCCAGGCGGGATTTGTCTAAGCAGGAAGGCCTGATCGGCATTTATATTCCTGCACCTCTGTGGGCGGGACCCCTAAATCCCCTTCAAGAGGATACAAACCCTGCGAGAATTGATTTTTTCGGAGGTATTGGCAAGGATGGCAATGGAGATGGAGTGGCAAGCAAAACCGATGATGAAGATCTGCTGTATACCTTTGCACATGTTTTAGGTAAGTATGGCAGTGACATGGATAATATCAAGATAGGCTTATGGAACTTTTATCACCGCGATAAAACTGTTGGCATCATTGTAGGCCATCATAAAATTTTTAAAAAATACGGACATATTCATCTGACAGAACATGCTTTTCCCGTTCCCCTTCGGTCAAACTACAGCTACCGCAGTACATGGGGAGATGCCCGCGGCTGGGGTGGACGCAGAATTCATGAGGGTACTGACATTTTTGCCAATTATGGAGTTCCTGTGCGCTCTACCGCATACGGCGTAGTAGAAATGAAGGGATGGAACAGATTCGGAGGCTGGAGGGTTGGAATACGGGATTTAAATAACACGTATCATTATTATGCTCATCTTAATGGATTTGCTGACGGTCTTCATCCTGGACAAATTGTGGAGCCGGGCCAGCTGATTGGTTCTGTCGGAAGCTCAGGCTATGGGCCGCCGGGGACCTCAGGAAAATTTCCTCCACATTTGCATTACGGTATGTATAAAGACAATGGAAGAACAGAATGGTCTTTTGACCCTCATCCCCACCTGCGCCTGTGGGAGCGGGCAGAAAGGCAAAAAAACAGAAAGAAAAAGTAAAACCGTAAAAAACCCGCCGGCTTTGGCGACCATCTGACTCCATAATAAAAGGCGGACTGCAGGCAGCCCGCCTTTTATATTATTTTGCTTGTTTTGATTTCACTACAGCATTCGCAATGGATGCTGCCAATCCTCCCCAAATCACCACGACTCCTATAAGCATCATTGTAATTGCTCCACCGCTCATTATCGGGAAACCTCCTTCTCTGCAGGAAGTTCAATGGAACCCTTCTGCCATTTTATAAGTGAGAATGCAATGCCGAGCAGGACTGCAGCACCTGCAACGAGCCATCCGGAATAGAAAAGGAAGGTTTGAGAGTAATCTCCTCCGCCGTATGGATCAGTGATATTGGTTCTGATTTTATCGAACATCATATAGCCCAGAATGACCGGTGTAATAATACCAAGGCACACCTTCCACCACGTGCCAAGCAGAATATCGGAAAGACTGTTTGCATAAGACTGAAGCGAGTTCAGCTGTTTTAGGAACCATACCACAACGATAACTTCAACAAGACCGGCCAAAGCTACCCCAAAGCTGTTGATAAACTCATCCGCTACATCAAGGAAGTACAAGCCTCCTCTTGTTGCAAAAAGAACGGAGATGAGAGCTGACACTCCACCGCCTACCAGCACTGCTTTTCTGCGGGAAACATTGAATTTTTCCTGTACACCGGCTACAAATGTTTCAACGATTGAGATCAGTGAAGTCAGTCCTGCCAGCACGAGAGATCCGAAGAAGAGGAATCCAAAGAATGCATTAAATGCAGGGAATTCATTAATGATTTGCGGGAAGACAACAAATGCCAGCCCGATCCCTTTTGACACAACTTCCCCAACAGGAACCCCCTGCTGCATGGCCATGAAACCAAGAGCACTGAATACACCGATTCCGGCAAGCAGTTCAAATGCCGAGTTTCCGAAACCAGTAATGAATGCATTATTTGTAATATCAGATTTTTTTGGCAGGTAACTGGAATAAGTAATCATAATAGCAAATGCAATTGATAAACTGAAGAAAATCTGTCCGTATGCTGCCACCCATACTTTACCATTTAAAATGGTATCCCATTGTGGTTTAAAGAATGCATCAAGTCCCTGTGCTGCTCCATCTAACGTAACTGCACGGATGACAATGATCAGAAATAAAACAACTAGAGTCGGAATAAAGATCCTATTCGCTCTCTCAATACCTTTCTTTACTCCTGCAGATAAAACACCAAGGGTGATGACCCACACAAGCACCAAAGGAATGAATACTCCTCCTACCAGACCGCCGAGCTGTCCAGGCTGTTCAGCAACTTGCAGATACTCGCCGAACAAGAATCCATTTGTGTCTTCTCCCCAGCTCAGATTAAATGAGAACACACTGTAGGACATTGCCCAAGCTATAATGACTGCATAGTATGTGGAAATAACAAATGCAATTGCTACCTGCCACCATCCTACCCATTCAGCTTTTTTATTTAGTCTTGCATAGGACAAAGGTGCTGAGCCTCTGTTCTTATGCCCGATGGTAAATTCTAAAACTAGTAGCGGAATACCTGCTGTTAATAATGCAAATAAGTACGGAATAAAAAATGCGCCTCCGCCATTTTCATAAGCAACACCCGGAAATCTCCAGATATTACCCAATCCAATCGCAGATCCTACTGCTGCCATGATAAAGCCTGCCCGTGTTCCCCACTGAGGACGATTATCCATTTGTATAGACCCCCCTAGTCCAACCATCTATAAACAGTTGGAAATTTTGATATTTTCTGATTATTTAATTAATCTATACATAGTATAAATGGACATTATGCCTATGTCAAAATAAAATTTTATTTATTTACTATTTTACTATGATGATTATCTGCCACTATCTTCCTACTAGGAACAAGGTAAGCCGTGATTTTATGCAATACCTTATAAACAGAAACACTTTTGAATACATAGCTTTATGGTCGGGATTCATAGAAGAAGTAAATAAAAAAACCGATTCGCGAAATCGAAGCGGTTTCAGGCCGTAGACAAACTCGAGAATTCCAAGTTTGCCTGCGGTCTATTTTAATAAATGTATAGAAATTCCAATGTGGTGAGATTTCCACTCCGATTAGGCACTAGATTTGGAGTCAAGTACTAAGAATATTACAGCTGATTGAAGCAGGACAGGTGGAACTCCACAGTAGCGGTCAGCGATGAAGAGGCTCACCGCCCGCACCCGAAGCGAAAATCAGCCTTTTTCACACCATGATCCTAAACAAAAAAGGCAGCGAGAAGGGCTTCTCACTACCTTTTGTCGACAATGTATTCGGTTTTTTCCTATGCTGAAGCATTTTGTGTTTTGTCACGCAGAAAGAACACCATCACTGCAAGCAGGACCAGTACCGCTGCAAGGCTTAGCAATGTGCTGCCTGTTAAGCCGAGAATCAGGAATCCTGCTGCGCCGGCAGCTCCTCCTAGCAAGGCATACGGAAGCTGAGTTAAAACATGGTCGATATGGTGGCTTCCGGCACCTGTGGAAGAAAGAATGGTAGTGTCTGAGATTGGTGAACAATGATCTCCCAGAACGGCTCCAGCTAAAACTGCCGCCAATGAAGGCAGAAGCATAGAGATATCCGTAGCGGCTGCAATTTCTCCGGCAATTGGAAGCATGATACCAAACGTGCCCCATGATGTTCCCGTTGCGAATGCCATAAAAGCACCCAGTATAAACAAGATAACCGGAAGATAAGCAATATTCATATTAGATTGTTCAACCAAACCGGCCAGATATTCACCAGTTCTCAGCTGCCCGATCAAATCTACAATCACCCATGCAAAAATAAGAATATAAATAGCTGGAAGCATGGACTTTGAACCCTCCACGAAAGCTTGAGGAAGATAAGAACTGTTAATTCCTTTGCTAAAGAAAAGAATGAGCGTCACGATCAGCCCGAACAATCCTCCATAAACAAGTGACGCAGAGACATCGGTATTTTCAAAAATAGTAAAGATGTTTGTTGGAGCATCTCCCGGAATATTGGAATATCCAGTAAACAGCATAGCAGCTACTGTACCTGAAATCAATGCCACAATCGGCCAAACCAGGTTCCCTACAGTGCCTTTGTCACTTGTCGGCAGGCTGTCTTTAATTTCACCTACCGGCGCTTTATCAGGGTCTGCAACGATACCCTCTTTGATGGCACGCTCTTCGTGTACCTTCATGCTGCCAATATTAATATTAAAATATGCTGTCGCAAATACCATCGCAATGGCGGCAATTACATAAAAGTTCATTGGAATCATTGCAACAAACGCAGAAAGCGGTGTATATTCCTGCACACCATGTGTTGCAAGAATAGAGCCGATCAGCGCAATAATGTATGCACCCCAGCTTGAAACCGGTGAAACCACACAGATTGGAGCAGAAGTCGAGTCAATAATATAAGCAAGCTTAGCTCGGGATACTCGCTGGCGGTCCGTAATCGGTCTGCTGACCTGTCCGACAGCCAAAGCATTGAAGTAGTCATCAATAAAAATCAAAATTCCCATAAAAGCTGCCGTCATTTGTGCACCAGTGCGCGTCTTCACTCTCTTTTGCGCCCAGTCGCCAAAAGCACGGCTTCCTCCAGAAATAGAGATAAGTGCAGTGACAATACCTAAAATAATGAGAAATAAGAGAATGTATACATTCCATGTGTTCAGAGCACCTTCGTCAATGAAAACGCCGGCAATCGCTCCGCCAACAGCTTGAAGCGTACCAAGGATAGAAAACTCTTCAAGAATAAGGGCCGCTGAAAGAATTCCTACACCAAGTGATAAAAGAACTCTTCTCGTAAGAATAACCATGATGATGGCAATAATGGGGGGAAGAATTGAAAAGATAGTGCCTTCCATAATAAAACCTCCAAATAATTTATAGGGCGAGGGCACTATTTCGCATGCAGGATAATGAGAAAATAAAAAAGAGCAATGATAGAAAATAATCATTACTCCAACCGGTCAGGTTATGAATATATTATCCTCCATCACGATCAGTAGCCCTCCACTACAGAAGTTTCTCTGTAATGACAGTGTTACCCTTGTTCAAGGCAACCCCAGCAGATAAAGATTGACAGCTTTACCTGCTTCGGCGAAAAATCCTTTCAGCAAAAATCAACGGTTGTCAGCCTTCTTTTGCATACTCTTAATTCCCGCTCCTCTACCTCATCGTAAGATAAGGTGAATGGTATTCAATTGATTTCTATTCATTCTAACAAGTTTTTATGTGCCGGGCAATACTTTTTACCTGGAAAATAATAACTTTCTTGAAGGCTGATTTTCACAGCATCTTCAGCAGTGCATCTCTTCCCTTCATCCCCGCAGTAATCCCTCTGTTTTCCGCTTCGAATGTGATCGATTCCAAGGGCGCATCAAGCAGCTGTTCGATTGTCCTTACACCAACAGCACGGCCTGCTATAATTTTCCGGTCCTTCAGCTTTTCATTCAATAGCGCTACGTCCAGCGCTCCACACATAATATAGCCATTTTCACTTGTGACAGCCATAAAATTCGTTTTGGGCAGCTTAACAGTTATTGCAGTAAATTGCTCACCATCTATAGAAATAGGAGACATTGTCACCATAGTCATTACACTCCCTTCTTACTCCACTTTATGAAAAAGCAGGGAAATCGTGTATAGGCTATGAACCAAGTAAATACTGCAGCTTCCAGCTAAGTACATCTCTTAAAAACTCAGGCATAAAGTACTCCTTATGCTCTGCATGAGATATGACCGGGAAGAGCGGCCCCAGCGTAAACATATCAACGGTGGCAACTTTGTAGGTTTTATGAAGGTCCAATTTCTCACCAAGTACAGAAATGGATGCAACGTGCTCCTTCCCGTCTTCCAGGGTAACAGTCTCGACTTCGATTCCTTCAAAGATCATTCTCCCCATGACTTTCCCCCTGAAACCAAGGCCTTTCAATTGAAGATGCTCCATTCTTTCCGTCCTTGCTTCAAGGATCACTTCTTTCAGTGCACTTCCTTTTAAAGAAACAATACAGGGATTAATCGGATGAGGGCAGATTCTGTGCAAATCTGCCTTTGTAACAGGCCCTTTTGCCAGCCCTTCAAGCAGCAGGCCGGCGTTCAGCATGCACAAATCAGTTTTACACCACTCTTTAACAGCCTGAGCCAGTATGCGCGGCAGCTGAGACTCACCAAACCAGTCTGCTTGAAGATCCTCATCTAAACGGCCAATCACCTCAGACAGAATGGCATTGCTTACCTTTTCTTCAGCAGCCAGAACTGCAAGGGTGCGGGGACAACCTGCTTCCTCAGGAGTTTCCAGAAGTTCAGCAGTTTTTGAAAGGAGATTTCCGTGTTCATCAAAATCAACCGCAATATATCCAACATACTGGCCGTATTTTCCTGCACCGGCAAGCAATACTGTATTCACCATTTTCCCCTGCGGAAGAACATGGTGTGTATGGCCTCCTATAATGATATCTATTTCCGGAAAACTCTCTGCTATTGTTTCATCTTCTGAAATTCCCAGGTGAGAAAGAAGAATAATTAAGTCCGCCGCACCTTTCACCTCTTTCAGTGACTGGCGCAGGCTGATGTAAGGATCAACAGCCTCCCACCCCAGGAGTCTGTAAAAAAGCTCATAGTAAACTGTAATACCCAGCACAGCGGCTCTGCTTCCATTTGCAAGTTGTATAAAATAATAAGGAACGGCCCAATCCGGCCGTTTTCCCCCCTGATATAACAAATTGGAGAGAACAACAGGAAAGCTGGCAGATCCGTATAAGTTATCCAGTGCATCATGAGGCAGAGTAATTCCTTCGTTGTTGCCAATTGTCACTGCGTCATAGTTCAACTCATTTAACAGATTAATATTCGCTTTGCCGAGTGTCGCCTCTGTTATTGGATGTGACCTGTCTACATGATCTCCGATATCAAAAAGCAGATGTTGTTCATTGTCGACCAAATGCCGTTTCCTTCTTGTTTCTATAACCGCTGCAATGTGAGGCCATTTCTCAAAGTGGCTGTGCAGATCATTTGTGTGATAAATATGCAATGTTTCCTTCATATACCTCTCTCCTACTAAACCGTATTACTCGTCAAACATGTCCAGCTGCCGATCCCCAAGCCCGTTGTATTCCACTCCTAAAAGCTGGATCATCTGCTTTGCATTTGCAGCAGCATCTCCACCGGAGTTATTGTTAAATAGTATAAACACATGCTCTGAGGATTTTTGCAGTGATAATGCATGTTGGGCCCATTCTTCCAGTTCAGCTCTGTTATATTGATAAAGATACCTCACTTCTCTCCAATGCTCATCACTGCCGGTCTTGTTCCATCCATGTACATTTCTTCCGTGCAGCCTTACTAAAGTACTGCTGCTGTTTGTCGGAACAAGTATCGCAGGTATGGACCCTTCGCCAGCCTGAGGCTCATCACAAATGCTATGTATCCAATTTTCTTCCTTCATAAAAGAAAGAGTTCTTTCATAGTATTCCGGCTTAAACCAAGATTGATGCCTGAATTCCAACGCACAGGGGATATCTCCCATTTGCTGCTTGCACCAACGCAGGTATTCCACATTCTCTTTTTTGCAAGAAAACCATGGCGGAAACTGAAACAGCACCATGGCCAGTTTTCCTGCTTCTATATAGGGGGATATTGACAGCTGAAACGCTGCAAACATCTCCTCCTTGCTGTCAAAAGGAATATCCCCGCGCTGATGTCCGGTCATGCCTTGATAAGCTTTAATAATAAATTTGAAGACATCAGGCGTTTCTCTTATCCACTTTTCGTTATTGCGCTGAGGCTGTATCGCATAAAAGCTTGCATCCAATTCCACAATTGGAAAATGCCCGCTGTACTCTTTTAATTTGCTTCCGGAAGATATTCCTTGGGGATACAGCAAATCATGATCTCCCCAGCCCGTAACACCTACATATATCATGGTAAAAACACCTCTTATCCAATATACAATACATTCATGGAACAATCCCAACGAAAAGCGTAAGCAGCCGCAGTTGGGGGCTTTCTTTCCTTGAAATCCCGTATCACAGAATCTCCCAAAGCGGTTTTATTCTTTATACCCTATTTTTTCGCCTAATGACAGATTTCGTTGCTGAGGCAGCACCTTTTGCCAAAAGCGTCGGACGAACAGCACGTTCAAAACAAGACTGTCCGACATCCCATCAAGCCATAAGATTGTGTAAATACCTATATACATCCTTTTTGAAAGGGGCCTTGGAAAGCCACTATTCAGATATAAACGGAAGAACTCCGCCTATTCAGAAAAAACAATGAGAATGGCCTGAAGTAAACGGAGGAATTCCGTCTATACACCTAAAAAACTGCTAAATTGATGATTTTCAGCAGCTTAAACGGAATTTATTCCCTTATTTCCCCTTTGATATGGCTTATTCTGAATGTAACCGGAATTTCTACGCTTATTTTTTCTTTGTTGGGATATGGCGTTTTGTGAATGTAGAATTTATAACCGATTTCTTTAGAACGATTGTTTAATAGCTGAAAACAGCATTGCCAAGAGTAATTAAAAGAACTCTTCCTTTTACACATTTATACGGACTTCATCCAACATCCAACAGGCAGAGGTTTGTTTATTTTCTCTTATCTTAGTAGAAAAGAATATGGTATGATGGGAAAAAAAGGAGGGCGCTATGAAGAAACATTTGATTATTGGTGATTTGCTGTTTTATTTAGCTCTTCCGTACCTGATCTGGAAGTTTGGACAAGCTCCGCTGGGAGACTATTATGCCATGCTGCTTTCAACAGTTCCGGGAATTTTCTATACAATATTCAGATTTTTATCAGAACGGCAATTTAACGTAACAGGTTTATTTATTTTGAGCAGTCTTGTTGTAGGCACTACAGTCGACGTCATCTCAGGCTCAGCCGCCAACATGCAATGGAATAATGTGTACCTCTCGCTGGGGTTCGGATGTTTTTGGATTCTCACCATGCTGATCCGACGGCCGCTTGCCCTTTACTTTGCAATTGACATTGCCTATATGCAGGGTCAGTCCCGTGCAAAAAGCAAAAAGCTTTATATGACACCAAAACTGCTTCCCTGGTTTTATATCATATCAGGAATTTTTGCATTAAGAAGCTTTCTTTCGGGCGGACTAAGAAGCTACCTCATTCAGACGTTCGGCGTTGCTAATTATGATTCCATTCTATTTTATATGAAGGTGTACGGCTGGTGCTTTTCTGTCATCATTTTTGGCGCCTTTATTATTCTTGGGATAAAAATGAACGAGCAGGCAGAATCATCCGATATGACTAAAAAACCTGCTGAAGCAAACTAAGGCTGATTGTTTCGCAGTGAAAAATTGAAAACTTTTGCTCATGAAAAAAGCTCGCCGGCTGGCGAGCTTTTTTTGTTATCCTATTGAACCTTCCATTTCGAACTTGATCAGACGGTTCATTTCTACTGCGTATTCCATTGGAAGCTCTTTTGTGAATGGCTCAATGAAGCCCATTACGATCATTTCAGTTGCTTCCTCTTCAGAGATTCCACGGCTCATTAGATAGAACAATTGCTCTTCAGAAACCTTTGAAACCTTCGCTTCATGCTCTAATGAAATGTTATCGTTTAAAATTTCATTATAAGGAATGGTGTCTGAAGTTGACTGATTATCCATGATGAGTGTATCACATTCAATATTGGAGCGTGCGCCTTCAGCTTTACGGCCAAAGTGTACGATTCCACGGTATGTTACTTTACCGCCCTGCTTGGATATTGATTTAGAAACGATTGTGGACGACGTGTTTGGAGCAAGGTGAACCATTTTCGCCCCTGCATCCTGATGCTGGCCTTTTCCTGCAAGAGCAATGGATAGGGTCATTCCGCGAGCGCCTTCTCCTCTCAAAATAACAGCAGGATATTTCATAGTGAGCTTGGAGCCGATGTTTCCGTCAATCCATTCCATTGTTGCGTTGGCATCACATACAGCACGCTTTGTTACAAGGTTGAATACGTTGTTTGCCCAGTTTTGGATTGTCGTATAACGGCAGTAGCCGCCATCTTTTACGATGATTTCTACAACAGCACTGTGAAGAGAGTTGGTTGTATAAACAGGAGCTGTACAGCCTTCCACATAGTGTACATGTGCGTCTTTGTCGACGATGATGAGTGTACGCTCAAATTGTCCCATATTCTCAGAGTTGATGCGGAAATACGCTTGCAGCGGAGTATCCACTTTTATTCCAGGCGGCACATAAATGAAAGATCCGCCTGACCATACAGCCGAGTTTAAAGCGGCAAATTTATTATCAGTTGGAGGGATCGTTTTGCCAAAGTGCTCCCTGAAAATGTCTTCATTTTCTTTTAAGGCGCTGTCTGTATCTTTAAAGACAATGCCCAATTCTTCTAGATCTTCTTTCATGTTGTGATAAACAACTTCAGATTCGTATTGAGCGGAAACACCTGCAAGGTATTTTTGTTCTGCTTCAGGAATACCAAGTTTATCAAACGTACGCTTGATTTCTTCCGGCACTTCATCCCATGAACGCTCAGATTTTTCTGACGGCTTAACGTAATACGTAATCTCATCAAAATTCAGTGCAGCCAAATCTCCTCCCCATTGAGGCATTGGCATATTATAAAAATGCTCTAGAGATTTAAGGCGGAAGTCCAGCATCCATTGCGGCTCTTCCTTCATTCTTGAAATTTCTTCAACAATCTCCCTTGTCAAACCTCTTTTAGAGCGGAAAATGGATACATCTTTATCTGAAAAACCGTACTTGTAATCGCCGATATCAGGCATTTTTTTAGCCATCCGCTTTCACTCCATTCTGTCCGGCAGTTTACCAGACATAATTATTCTTGAGAAACGCCTTTTTCCATGGCTTTCCACGACAGCGTTGCGCATTTTATTCGGGCAGGAAATTTTGAAACACCGGCCAGCGCCTCAATATCCCCTAAGTCAATGCTATCATCATAATCTTTTCCTTGCATCATATCTGAGAATATTTTTGAAAGCTTTAATGCTGTGTCCACTTCCTGACCCTTAATAGCCTGTGTCATCATTGAAGCTGATGCCATGGAAATGGAACAGCCTTCACCATCAAATTTCGCATCTTTTACCACGCCATTTTCGATATTCAAAGTTAAATGAATTCTGTCCCCGCAGGTTGGATTGTTCATATCAATTGTTATACTGTCCTCCAGTGATCCTTTGTTCCGGGGATTTTTGTAGTGATCCATGATGACTTGACGGTATAAAGTGTCAAGATTCGCATTAAAAGACATTTGTAAAATACTCCTTCGTTTTTCTGATAGCCGCAGCAAGCTCATCAATTTCTTCCTCAGTATTGTAGAGATAAAAGCTCGCTCTTGCTGTAGAAGAAACTTTCAGCCATTTCATCAGCGGCTGTGCACAGTGGTGGCCTGCACGTACAGCAATACCTTCTGCATCAAGCACAGTTGCCACATCATGAGGATGTACATCCTCTATATTAAATGTTACAAGTCCGGCGCGTTCGCCCGGACCCGGTCCGTATATCGTCAATCCGTCAATTTGTGAAAGCTGTTCCATGGCATAATCTGCAAGCTTGTGTTCATAAGCCTCAATGTTATCCAAGCCGATGTCTTCAAGAAAATCAATTGCAGCACCCAGGGCAATCGCTCCGCCGATAATTGGTGTTCCGGCTTCAAACTTCCACGGAAGCTCTTTCCAGGTGGATTCCTCCAGGCCGACAAAGTCAATCATTTCTCCGCCAAACTCCACCGGTTCCATGTTAGACAACAAAGCCTTTTTCCCATAAAGTACCCCAACACCGGTTGGGCCACACATTTTATGTGCTGAAAATGCCAGAAAATCACAGTCAATATCCTGTACATCCACCTTTGTATGAGGAGCAGCCTGAGCTGCATCGACAACCATAATTGCACCATTATAATGAGCAATGTCAGCAATCTCTTTTACAGGATTGATTGTTCCAAGCACATTGGAAACCATCATGACTGAAACAATTTTTGTGTTTTCTGTTACAGTTTCCTGTACATCCTCAAGGGAAATGGTCCCATTTTCCTGCAGCGGGATATACTTTAACACTGCACCGGTGGCACGGGCAACCTGCTGCCAAGGAATAATATTCGCATGATGTTCCATATAGGTTATGACAATTTCGTCCCCGGGCTGCAAATGCTCTCTGGCATAGCTGGATGCAACAAAGTTAATGGCAGTCGTCGCACCGCGGGTAAAAATAATTTCTTCATACGTTTTGGCATTGATGAATTTGCGGACCTTTTCACGGGAACCCTCGTATGCATCAGTTGCCTTCGTCCCAAGGGTATGAACACCCCGGTGAACGTTAGAGTTATACTCGCGGTAGTACTGATCCAGAGTCTCAATCACTTTGATCGGCTTTTGGGATGTAGCTGCACTATCAAGATAAACCAGATCCTTGCCATTGACCTTTTGATTCAGAATTGGGAACTGTTTGCGAATATCCTGTACATTCATTACTTAACTTTCCCTTCAATCACTGCAGTAAGCTGCTTTTTAACTCCTTCGATAGGA
The DNA here is from genome assembly GCF_009674805.1 of Metabacillus lacus. Lineage (GTDB taxonomy): Bacteria > Bacillota > Bacilli > Bacillales > Bacillaceae > Metabacillus_C > Metabacillus_C lacus. Next base: position 14,441 of record NZ_WKKI01000010.1, read on the forward strand.
AGCTCGTTTACTACAGGTGCAAGGAAGCCATGAATAACAAGTCTTTCAGCCTCAGCTTTAGTGATTCCGCGGCTCATTAGATAATACAGCTGAAGCGGATCTACACGGCCTACAGATGCAGCATGTCCTGCTGTTACATCATCTTCATCAATCAAAAGAATCGGGTTGGCATCACCGCGCGCTTTTTCGCTTAGCATCAGGACGCGGGATTCCTGTTCAGCATTTGACTTGGAAGCCCCATGCTCAATTTTTCCGATTCCGTTGAAAATAGAGGATGCATTGTCTTTCATCACACCATGCTTCAGGATATAGCCCTCTGAGTTTTTGCCAAAGTGGATAACGCTTGTTGTAAAGTTCTGCTTTTGCTCGCCGCGCCCCACAACAACAGTCTTGGTATCGCCATAAGAGCCGTCACCCATCAGATTTGTAATATTCTCGGAGATGGTATCACCGTCATTCATCAGTCCTAAAGCCCACTCAATTTTCGCATCTCTTCCAGCTGTACCGCGGCGGTTTACATATGTTGTAACGCCTTTTGCCAATGTGTCCACAGCACCGTATACAACCTTGGCTCCGTCTCTGGCAATGACTTCAGTTACAATATTAAACACACCTTCAGCCTGATCTGTTACTGAAATATAGTTTTCTACATATGTCACTGAACTGAAGTTTTCCGCCACTACGATTACGTGGTTAAAAAGCGCTGTATCAGGATTTTCGTGTACATAAACTGCCTGAAGCGGCACAGAAACCTCCACGTTCTTCGGTACATAAACGAAAATACCGCCGTTCACAAGTGCAGCATGAAGGGCTGTTAATTTATGTTCATCAACCTTAACGCCTTCTGTCATAAAATACTTCTGCAGCAGGTCTCCATGCTCCCTGGCAGCCGTATGAATGTCTGTAAAAATGATTCCTTGGTTTTTCAATTCTTCACCAAGGGTAAGGTAAGCAGGAGTATGATCGCGCTGGATGTACAAAGCTTGACTTTCCTGCTCTGTATCAACAAGTGCTTTCACTTCCTCAGGAAGTTCTTCCAAAGAAGAATACACGCTGCTGTCCACTGTATGTTTTTTAAAATTTGTGAAATTCCAGTTATCAATCTTTGTCTTGTCCGGTTTTGGCATTGAAAGACTTTCTGCCTTACTGAGTGCGTCCAGACGAAGATTTTTTAGCCATTCCGGCTCGCCATGTCCGTTAGAAAAGTTACTGAGATAGTCCCGGCTGATTTGTAAGTTGCTTTCCAAAGTCATGATAATCCCCCTATCGTTTACGCTTGTTCTTGGCCAACTGTTTCGTCTTCAATGCCCAGTTCCTGCTTAATCCACTCATAACCTTCAGCTTCAAGGCGCTGAGCAAGTTCAGGACCTCCGGATTTAACTACTCTTCCCTGCATCATTACATGCACAAAGTCTGGAGTAATATAGTTAAGCAAGCGCTGATAGTGAGTAATCATCAGGCAGCCGAAATCTCCGCTGCGCATTTCATTGATTCCTTTAGCTACAATCTTCAATGCATCAATATCAAGACCGGAGTCAATCTCGTCAAGGATGGCAATCTTCGGCTCGATCATCATCAATTGAAGAATTTCATTGCGTTTTTTCTCTCCGCCTGAAAAACCTTCATTCAAATAACGCTGAGCCATATCCGGATCCATTTCAAGAGCTTCCATGTTGGAATCCATTTTGCGGATAAACTTCATTAATGAAATTTCTTCGCCTTCTTCGCGTCGGGCATTAATAGAAGAACGAAGGAAGTCTGCGTTTGTCACACCGCTGATTTCGCTTGGATACTGCATAGCAAGAAACAGACCTGCACGTGCGCGCTCATCCACTTCCATTTCCAGCACGTCTTCACCGTCAAATGTGATGCTGCCTTTTGTCACTTCATACTTGGGATGACCCATGATTGCTGAAGAAAGCGTAGATTTACCAGTTCCATTAGGTCCCATAATTGCATGAAATTCACCTGATTTTATTTCAAGGTTTACACCCTTTAAAATTTCTTTCCCATCGATCTCAACGTGTAGATCCTTAATTGTTAAAGTTGAAGCTGCCATTGCGATACCTCCAATAATATATAAAATTCATTTTATTATCCATTCTCATTTTATTCTCATTCTTATCTTATAACAAATTAAAAGTAGAATCAAATTAAATCTCCCGCAGTTGCCCGCACGCATCAACCTTAAGTATAATTCTTTCTGTCAACCCATTCAAACATATTATCCTCTTTATTGTAAACGATTTATCAAAAAAGAATTCAGCCGCGCTGAATCGAAAAGGAACCAGTGAATATCACTGGTTCCCGGTTAGTTTCATATATGAAAGATTTCCGTTGGCTAAGATAGGTTATTGTGGACTTTACGGTTTACTTCTGCAACAATCTGCTGACTTGCCGCATAGTCCCTTTCTCTTCTTTTCTCAACAAGCATCCTATTTTCGTGTTTATTGCTGTACTCCGCATAACCCATTCCATGGGCTTGATGCATGGCTTTTTCCATTTCATTTGTCACGTTCAGGTCAAGTTGTTCCTGCGTGTTGATAATGAATCATCCTTTCAAATTTTCTTTTCATATTGTAATTACCCTAGTCTCATAAGGTCAAACCTCAAATATTTGATTAAGTGCCGGAATCAGCAATGGTAATCAGGAATGCTTAGGAATGCTTTTAATCACAGCGTATTGAAGCATGTACTGTTTCACCCAATAATGTCCCTCATCGCCCATATGAAGGACATTTCTCTTGCTGTTTCACCCAATAATGTCCCTCATCGCCCTTACTGTTTCACCCAATAATGTCCCTCATCGCCCTTATGAAGGACATTTCCCTTGCTGTTTCACCCAATAATGTCCTTCATCGCCCCTATGAAGGACATTTCCCTTGCTGTTTCACCCAATAATGTCCTTCATCACCCCTATGAAGGACATTTCCCTTGCTGTTTCACCCAATATTGTCCTTCATCGCCATATGAAGGACATTTCCCTTGCTGTTTCACCCAATAATGTCCTTCATGACCTATGAAGGACATTTCTCTTGCTGTTCAGCTCAAATTTGTCCTTCAATCCCTGCTAAAGGACATTTAACCACACATATAAACGGAGTAACTCCGCCTATTTAGAAAAAACAATGAAATGGACTGAAATAAAAGGAGGATTTCCGACTATGTGTCCCCTATGAAAGACATCTCCGTTGCTTTCACATATAACCGCATTTCTTATGCTTATTTTTCCACGTCTTGTAAAACTAAAATTTCAACATCCCAAAAAACCGCAAAAAAAAAGCCCTGACTAGGGCCCTTAATGCAGCTGATTCAGTTCTGATATGGCCTCTTGAACGAGCGTGACAGCCTGGCTCATTGCAGCTCCTCCGCCGAACGCTGCAGTTACGCCTAGTGCTTCAAGTATTTCTTCCTCACTGGCTCCCTGATCAAGACAGCCTTTTGTATGGTAGATCATGCAATATTCATCTTGAGAAACAACGCTGATTCCCAGTGCAATCAGCTGTTTTTCTTTTTGTGACAGAACGCCTTCTTTAAAACACGCTTCTGTAAAAGTATTAAAATGACCGGCAATCTCCGGCATTTTCTGTGTAAACGTTCCTAGTCCCATTTTATAATCGAGCAGGGCTGCTTCTGTAGAGTTACGAGGTTCAGAAAAATGTTCCATATAGATGCACTCCATTTCAGTAATTTGTCACAGTTAGTATGCTGGAAAAAAATATTTTTATTCACATCCGCAAAGAAAACTGCGCTTCTTCAGGTGGGTGCAGCCCGAAACTTACTGTAAGACTCTGCAGGGGGACAGAGTCTCTTCATAGAAAAAAGCCGATGAAGAATTCACCGGCCTTTTCTATCACTTATTTATTTGCAGAAAGAACAGAACCTTGATATCTTTCTTCAATAAAGCTTTGAATTTCTTCAGACTGAAGAACTTCTACAAGCGCTTTGATTTTATCTTTATTCTCGTCGCCTTCACGAACAACAATCAAGTTTACATATGGGTTGTTTTCCGGAGATTCAAGAGCGATTGAATCTTCAGCAGGATTTAAATCCGCATCAAGTGCATAGTTACCGTTAATCATGATTGCATCAGCTTCATCGTTTTCATAAGCTCTTGTCAGCAATGCTGCTTCAACATCTGTTTTGAATTGAAGATTTTTTGGGTTTTCAGCAATATCATCTACTGTTGCTTCTCTTTTTTCTACTCCTTCATTAAGAGTAATCAAGCCCTTTTCTTCCAGCATGGAAAGCATACGGCCATGATCAGCCACAGAGTTGCTCATTAGAATTGTTGCTCCATCCGGAAGATTTTCAAGTGAATCATGTCTTTGGGAATATACGCCAATCGGCTCAATGTGGACTCCGCCCGCACTGACAAAGTTATAATCATTGTCAGCAATTTGAGACTTCAGATATGGTTCATGTTGAAAGTAGTTAGCATCCAATTCGTTCTCATCAAGAGACTTGTTTGGAAGGATGTAGTCTGTAAACTCTACAACTTCCAGCTGATAGCCTTTTTCTTCAAGCAAAGAAGTTGCCTCTTCAAGAATTTCAGCATGAGGGACTGGAGATGCACCAATTTTAATTGACGTGTCTTCTCCTTCTCCTGAACCGCCATTAGAACCTCCACATGCTGCTAGTGCTGCTGTTGATAAAGCTAATACTGTTGATAATACTAATTTTTTCATCTAATTTTCCTCCTATCGTTTATCTAAAGCCTTAGTTATGATATCTCCAATAAATTGAATGATAAATACTAGAATTAAAATGAGAACAGTCGCAACAAGTGTTACATCATTGCGGCCTCTTTGAAATCCTTCCAGAAAGGCCAGATTTCCAAGTCCTCCGGCACCGACAACTCCCGCCATGGCTGTGTAGCCTACAAGAGCAATCGCAGTGACAGTAATCCCCGATACAAGTGCAGGCATCGATTCGGGAAGCAATACCTTCATTATAATAGTAGACGTTTTCGCTCCCATTGACTTGGCAGCTTCAATCACTCCCTTGTCTACCTCTCTTAGTGCTATTTCAACCATCCGCGCATAAAAAGGAGCAGCTCCAATAATCAGTGCGGGCAGCGCAGCATTTGCTCCGAGCATGGTTCCAACAAGCGCTTTTGTAAAAGGAATCAAAAGAATGATCAGAATGATGAACGGGATAGATCTGAAAATATTCACTACCCCTGCTACAACTGCATTTACACCTGTATTTTCCCAAATATTCCCTTTTGAGGTTAAGAAAAGCAGCAAGCCGAGAATGATTCCAAGAAATAAGGTAGCAATGACTGAAATGCTTGTCATATAAATTGTTTCATATGTTGCATCCCAGATTCTATTCCAGCGTACATTCGGAAGAAGTGTCTCAAGCATTTGCAATCACCTCCACTTCAACCTGCTGGCTGTTGAGAAATTCGATAGCCTTGCTTACTTCTTGATCATCTCCATCGATGTGAATAAACAACGTGCCATAGGCACCGCTCTGAGTCTGTGAAATTTTACCCTGCAATATGTTCACATCTACAGAAAACATTCTGATCAAGCCGGTAATCAACGGCTGTTCGGCACTGTCTCCAACGAATGTCAGCTTGACAATCTCACCTGACTTATACTGTTGAAGAAGATGTTCGATGGTTTCTTTTGTTTCTTCAGGTTCAGTTACCTGCTGGACAAACCGCTTCGTAATCTGCTGCTGCGGTTTTTTAAATACAGTCAGAACCTCACCCTTTTCAACGATTCTTCCAGCCTCCATGACAGCCACGCGGTGGCAGATTTTCCTGATTACATGCATTTCGTGTGTAATCAGAACGATGGTAAGGCCAAGTCTCTCATTGATATCTACAAGCAGTTCCAGGATGGAATCGGTTGTTTGAGGATCTAATGCAGATGTCGCCTCGTCACAAAGAAGAACTTTAGGGTTGTTTGCAAGTGCCCTTGCAATTCCTACCCTCTGCTTTTGTCCTCCGCTCAGCTGGGAAGGATAGGCGTTTTCTCTGCCGTCCAGTCCAACCAGCTTGATTAATTCATCTACACGTTTGGCACGCTCTTCTCTGCTGACACCCGCTATTTCTAACGGAAATGCAATATTCTCCCTGACTGTCCTCGACCAGAGGAGGTTGAAATGCTGAAAGATCATGCTGATTTCATGCCGTGCTTCCCGCAGCTCTTTTCCTTTAATGGAATGCATTTTTCTGCCGGCTATTTCTATGGATCCGCTTGACGGCTTTTCCAGCCCGTTTAGCAGGCGGATTAGTGAGCTTTTTCCTGCTCCGCTGTAGCCGATAATGCCGAATATTTCACCTTTTTCAATGTCCAGGTTCACATTTTCAACGGCAGTAACATTTCCGGATTTCGCTTTATACACCTTTATTACATCAGATAACTTGATCATGACTTCACCTTCTTTCGCAATACACTCACTGGTTATTACCCTAAACCAACTAAAAAAGCCTTTCTGTTCATAAAATGAGCAGAAAGGCTTTTGTTTATAACCTTTCTCTCATCTTTCAAAGCAATTGCTTTGAGTGAATTGGCACCATTTCAATTTCTTGACGGTTGCCGGGCTTCGCAGGGCACTTCCCTCCACCTCTCTCGATAAGAGACTATTAATCTATTTTAATACGTTAATGCGTTAGTAAAATTCAGTGAGAAATACTTACGAGAGTGATCATATCATGATGAACTTTTTCATGTCAACTATTAATATATAACTTTTTAACTACGACTTGACCCCTTCTTCTCTTTTGAACGTGATGCCTGTTGCTTTTTCAATGGCCTGTTCCAGATCTTCAATTAAATCATCAATGTGTTCAAGACCTACTGACAGCCTGATCAAGTCTTCTGCTACACCGGATTTTTCAAGTTCCTCTCCGCTCAGCTGCTGATGTGTCGTACTGGCAGGATGAATAATCAAACTTTTGGCATCTCCCACATTTGCGACATGAGACCAGAGTTCTACAGAATTAATCAAGTCAGTTCCAGCCTTTCTGCCTCCTTTTATTCCAAAGATGATGATGGCTCCAGCGCCTTTGGGCAGATATTTTGCTGCGAGTTTTTGGGCAGGATGATTGTCGAGCTCAGGATATGACACCCATTCTATAGCAGGGTGTGCTGACAGATATTCAACGAGTTTTCTCGTATTCGCAATATGTTCCTTCATTCTGACATGAAGTGTCTCAAGCCCCAGTGTAAATTGAAATGCATTGAACGGGCTCAATGACGGACCGAGATCTCTGAGCAGCTGAACTCTTGCCTTCACAATGTATGCCGCATTTCCGAAGGTTTCAGAATAGACGATATGGTTGTAGCTGGGATCCGGCTGGTTCAGCCCCGGATAGGCAGATGACGACCAGTCAAAAGTGCCTCCATCAATAATCAGCCCACCTAACGTTGTTCCGTTTCCGAGCAGCCATTTTGTAGCTGAATGAACAACAATATCAGCTCCATGCTCAATCGGTTTAGTGAGAAAAGGAGTTGCAAACGTATTGTCCACGATTAGCGGAACACCGGCTTCGTGAGCTATTTCAGCCACTGCTTCTATATCCAGAACAGAAAGACTTGGATTGCCGATCGTTTCCGCAAAAACAGCCTTAGTTTTAGGCGTGATGGCTTTACGGAAATTTTCAGGATTCTCAGGATCTACAAAAATGGTTTTAATGCCGTACTTGGGCAGTGTTGTTGAAAAAAGATTATATGTACCTCCGTACAAAGTAGATGCTGCAACGATCTCATCGCCTGAACCTGCAATATTCAGGATAGCAAGTGAAACAGCAGCCATCCCGCTTGCAACAGCCAGAGCTCCGATCCCCCCTTCCAGTTCAGCCACTCTTTGTTCCAGCACTGAAGAAGTAGGGTTATGAATTCTTGTATAAATATATCCTTCCTCTTTTAGACCAAATAAATTAGCAGCGTGGTCAGTGTTTTCAAACAGATATGAATTGGATTGATAAATTGGAACCGCCCTTGCCCCTGTTTCCCTCTCCCTTTGAAGACCTCCGTGAATATTAACTGTTTCTTCCCGGTATTTTTTTGTCATGTTCATCCTCCTTTAAAAATAAAAAACCTCTTCCGGAGAAGAGGTTGATTGAATAGATGTCTCTTCTTATCTTTCAAAGCAGATTGCTTTGCAGGATTTGGCACCGTGTTCACAAACCGGTTGCCGGGCTTCACAGGGCCAGTCCCTCTGCCTCTCTTGATAAGTTATAAAGTTGTTATAACCAAAATAATACACATCCCCTTGAATTGTCAACAGAAATTTCAAACTATTTCAACTTCTTATAGAGACAGAGACAGAATTGATTCGAGCTTTAGTATGTTTCTATAGCTCCCTTTCATTTCAATTAATCCAAGCTTATGCAGCTGGCGGATTCTAAGACTGCCCCATAGAATTTCTTCCAGCGTGATTCCTGATGCAACAATGGAAATATCAGGCTGATCGTAACCACTGGCTTGTGAAGCAATTCCGTCTCGACAAAAAACAAGAGTATGTTTTTCATCAGGAAACTGAAGTTCCACCAGCAGATTCTTCGCAGGAAGAAGCGGTACCAGGAGATTTATGCTGTTTACCTGATGCAAAAAAGCTTCAAGTGTCATTGTAAACCCTCCAATGCAGAATGTACTTCATACATTCTTCATCTAAAGGGACTATCCTGTTAATAGTAATCGACACATTCTCCCCAGAAATAATAAACAGGCAGTTATTTCCCGAGAAATTTGCTGCATGATTATATTTAATGACGAAAAGAAAGCACACAGCAGCAAATTACTTCAGAAATCTGTTGCTTTCCCTGTATCTCGCGGGCTTTTGTGTTGAAGCTTATAAACGTTATTCTCTCATCCTGTCATCTTTATGATCAATATAGAGAGAGCCATCCTGCTGGATTTCTGCATAAAAAACCTCAGAAAGGTTCTGCACACCCTGATTTTTCATTTCTTGCATCAGCCATTGCTGATCACGGTTCAGTCTGGAAAGATTTTTGCTATTAATGTATCCATCTGAGATTACTTCAGTTGAGGCAGGATATAAGGAGGGTTGAGTTTTGACATTCATATCTTCTTTTGTAACTGGCTGCTTTCTATCTTTTTTCAAAACTGAAAGATAACCGCTAGTTTCAAAAACAGCATATTGAACATCTTTAAGTGAGAAAATTCCGCTTTGCCTGAGCAATGAATTGAATGCATCCATATCTAAACGAGTTGAACGCAGGGAGTTTTCCATGATTTTTCCGCCTTTAATTACCACAATAGGTTCTCCGGTCGTAATCTTTCTGGCTTTCTTTGACTTTATATCAATGTATCCCATGATAAGAGTAAACAACGCCCAGCCAGCCAAAGCTAGTATTCCGGTTACAAGAGGAATGTTAAAGTTTACTGAAATATTTGCTGCTATAGAACCTATTGCAATGGCAGATGTGAAGTTAAAGAAGGTCATTTGACTGATTTCCTTCCTTCCCATCAGCCTTGTGAGAACAAACAAAGTAGAAAATGTGACCAATTGCCTGATCATCAACTCACCAATTCCCATGCATCTTCCCTCCGTCAAGTTGAGTGTGCAGCACTGCCTCTAATTCCGCTCTTCTCTCAATACTGCCATTATCATTTCCTAAAATTTCGATTGTAACCGGAAAGAAGATAAATAATTGGCTCATTCAGCCAGGGAAAAAGCCTGTTGGCTAAGTTCAAAGTGCAAGAGAATAAGGAACAGCGCGCAAAGTGGCCGACAAATCCAGATTTCATGTTTTTTACGCATTAAAAAACCGCCGGTCAGGCGGTTTGCTGCGATATGATTTCTGACAAGTGCTGTATCGAATGAAAAGCGTATATTTTTTTGACAATAGCACCACTATGAAAAATCAGCAGGCAGGGAACACTTTCAATTTCCCATTGCTTTGCTTCGTTGGGCAAATAATTCAGGTTGCTGCTATATAAATTTGTATCTTTCTGCATTTCTTCAACAACCAGCAGCATTTTCTTGGCTAGCTGGCATGTACCGCACATGGGTGCGAACAAATACAAGAAAAACACTTCATCATCCATATGAGCAGCTATTTCAGGCTGAGTGAGTTCCTTCATCAAACATACTCCCTATAAAAATTTTGCATGAACATCTATATTGGCACTTAGCAATACCGAAGCCACATGTTGTTCAGGGGCAGAAGCAACTTCTCTGTACATTTTATCAACATATAAATGGGCTGCTTCAGGAAATTCTCTTTTAAATTGCTTTCTGAGCTTTTCCCCTGCTTCATCAGAATCCACCAAAACAAAAACTTCCATTGAAAATAACTCTTCGATTAGTTCGTCCAGTCTGGATAAGCTGATAGTACCGTTTGTGCAAATGATCTGAACAGGTTCTTTAATTACGCATTCAACCTTTTTCTTATCAGACTTGCCTTCCACTATAATTACTTTTCCAACCTCAACATCTGTCACTGTCATCACCTGAGTTTTCGGCTTTTTCTATATTTTATTCAAGAAGTGATGGTTGTTTCCTCTGACATCTTCGGGAAAATGAAAACAGCAGTGGAAATCCACTGCTAATTTCAGCACCAGCCATTCTCGTAATCGCAGTCCACATACTGCTCTTCGCCCTTGGACAATACATCAGTATAATGATAAAAGCGATTTTCTTCAAACTGATAGCCATCCTTTAAATTCACCTGGCTGCCTTCGGCTCCGTAAGTCATCTGGCCAATTTGCTCTTTTTCAACAAACAGCTCCATTTGGCCTTCAATAAACCTGCCTGTTACTCTGTCAGTGATATCTAATTTCTTTTTTTCAAAGCTCATATGATGGGCACCCCCTGTTTTATTAGTAGAGTGCCCATCTTCTTTTACATCATGCTGTTAGTCTTCTTTAATCATTTCTTCGTATTGTTCTGCAGTCATCAGATTATCAATATCTGCAGCATCTGCTGGTTCCACAACGATCATCCATGCTTTTTCATAAGGGGATTCATTGACAAACTCAGGGCTGTCATCCAGGTCTTCATTAACTTCTACAACTGTTCCGCTGATTGGCGCGTACAATTCTGATACTGTTTTAACAGACTCCACGCTGCCGAAAGGCTCGTCAGCTTTAATTTCATCGCCTACTTCAGGCAGTTCAACGAACACGATATCGCCAAGCTCTGACTGTGCAAAGTCTGTGATACCCACTCGAACTTTTTCTCCTTCTGTTTTTACCCACTCATGTTCTTCGGAATATCTTAATTCTTTTGGTGTGTTCATTGTAATCCCTCCAGCTTTTATCATTCATTATTATAGTGAAAAGACACCTTTTGGGTCCTTTTCTTAAGAGTTCCACGCCTGATTATAGTCTTCCTCTTTGAATCCCACGGTTACTTTTTCTCCATCTGTGACAATCGGCCTTTTGATCAACATGCCGTCAGTCGCTAAAAGATTCAGCTGTTCATCTTCCGTCATGTCCGGAAGCTTGTCCTTTAAGCCCAGCTGCCTGTATTTCTGGCCGCTCGTGTTAAAGAATTTTTTCAGCTGGAGCCCGCTGTTTTGATACATTTCCTTCAGCTCTTCCACTGATGGGGGATTTTCAGCTATATGTACTTCTTTCGTCTCTATCCCGTGGTTTTCAAACCATTTTTTTGCGTTCCTGCATGTCCCGCATTTTGGATATAAATAAAACGTTAATGCCATATTTTTATCACCACCAGGCTAATTATTCCACTTTTCTATACTATCATATTCACTGCTCTCTAGCATACTATTTACAATTTCAAGATATAGTATTTGCCTTGGAGGTTCATTGCATTCCAAACATTGCTTAGATAGAAAAAAGGTCATCCCGGGCTTGAACTCAGGATGACCTTCGCAGTGTGGCTTTTAGCCAGCTGTCTCTCTCTTACAATGCGTATTTTTCTGCATCAAACAGCACGGCAGCAATTTCGCGTTTTTTTGCAATTACATTGATTGGAGTATGTCGTGTAAACTTTCTCAATGCGGAGATCATCATTCTTAATGAATCACCGGATTCAATTGCAACAAGTGATTCTTTTGCATGTGCTTCGATTTCATTAAAGGCTTCCTGACAGAACACCTGAGTATAAAGCAGTTTTTGGCTGTTTTTTCCTTCGCCGGACTTTGCAATTCCTTTTTCCGTACGAAGAATCGCTGATTCCATTGCATATACATTGCTAATAATATCCGCAATGTTTACCAAAACCTCTTGCTCCTTTTGAATGTCAGTTCCATACTTTTGCGCTGCAAGACCGGCGATCATCAAGCCGATTTTTTTAGCGTTTTTCAAAAGATGCTTTTCCTGCTCAAGAAGTCCATCTCCAACTTCTTCAGGCATGAGCATCATCAGCTCTTCTTGAAGAGCCTGAGCTTTTTGCAGAAGAGGAAGTTCTCCTTTCATTGCTTTGCGCAGAAATGTTCCAGGCACGAGGAGACGGTTAATTTCATTTGTACCCTCAAAAATTCTGTTGATACGGGAGTCACGGTAAGCCCGTTCTACTTCATATTCCTGCATAAAGCCGTAGCCGCCATGAATTTGAACGCCTTCATCCACTACATAATCCAATGTTTCTGAACCAAATACTTTATTCAGAGAGCACTCAATCGCATATTCTGCAATTGACTCTGCAACCGCACGGCCATCCTTCACTTCTTCAGGTGATAATTTGCTCATTCTGTCTTCAAATAATCCTACTGTACGGTAGACGGAACTTTCCATCGCATAAAGCTTTGAAGCCATATTCGCAGCCTTTTCCTGAATGAGCGAGAACTTAGAGATCGGCGTTTTAAATTGCTGACGCTGATTTGCATATTGAAGGGAAACCTCCAGAATGCGCTTTGACCCGCCGATCGTTCCAACCGCAAGCTTATAGCGGCCAATATTCAGGATATTGAAGGCAATCACATGCCCTTTGCCAAGCTCACCCAGAAGGTTCTCTTTCGGCACAAGTGCATCTTCCAGAATCAGTGTTCTTGTGGAAGATCCTTTGATGCCCATTTTCTTTTCCTCAGGTCCAGTGGAAACTCCTTCATACTCTTTTTCAACGATAAAGGCTGAAAAATGTTCTCCGTCCACCTTCGCATACACGATGAAAACGTCTGCGAAGCCTGAATTCGTGATCCACTGCTTTTCACCATTAATCACGTAATGAGTGCCTTCTGAATTTAAACGGGCTGTTGCTTTCGCACCCAGTGCATCTGATCCTGAACCCGGTTCAGTTAAAGCATAAGCTGCAATTTTTTCTCCAACCGCCAGGTCAGGCAGATATTTCTGTTTTTGATCTTCGTTTCCGAAAAGAACGATTGGCAATGACCCAATTCCTACGTGAGCTCCATACGATAAAGAGAAGCTGCCAGCTCTCGCAAACTTTTCTGTAATCAGGGCTGAACTGATCTTATCCAGTCCAAGACCGCCATACTCTTCAGGAACATCCGCCCCAAGAAGTCCTAGCTCTCCTGCTTGTTTTAAAAGCTTTACAGATTTCTCAAACTGATGATTTTCAATATCTTCAAGCTCGGGAAGCACATCATTTACAACAAATTCTTCTGTTGTTCTTGCAATCAGTTTATGTTCGTCTGTAAAATCTTCAGGAGTATACACACTCTCAAATGGAACATCCTCTATTAAAAAACTTCCGCCCTTTACCAATGATTCCGATGCTTTTGCCATCCTTCATTCCCCCATTTTTGGATTATAGTAATTCAAATACGCCAGCAGCTCCCATGCCTCCGCCAATACACATGGTCACAACTCCAAACTGCTCATTTCTGCGTTTTAATTCATGTATAAGAGAAAGTGTAAGCTTTGATCCTGTACAGCCAAGCGGATGGCCAAGCGCGATCGCTCCTCCATTTACATTCACTCTGTCTTCATTCAGCCCAAGTTCCCTGATGACCTGTATCGACTGTGAAGCAAACGCCTCATTCAGTTCAAACAAATCAATATCCGATAAACTTAAGCCTGCAAGTTTAAGGGCCTTTGGAATAGCTGCCACAGGACCGATCCCCATGACTTCCGGCGGCACTCCGCCTACTGCGAACGAACGGAATTTTGCCAGGGGCTGAAGTCCCAATGCTTCCGCCTTTTCCCGGTCCATGACCATTACAGCAGCCGCACCATCACTCGTTTGTGAAGAGTTCCCCGCTGTTACGGAACCTTTTGCTGCAAAGGCAGGCTTAAGCTTCGCCAGAATTTCCGCAGTTGTTCCCTCCCGGACACCTTCATCCTTTGAAAATATTATCGTTCTTTCCTGAAGCTTATGGTCATCCCCGACTGTACGTACAGGCACATTCACTTCCACAATTTCATCATCAAACTTTCCTGCAGCAATTGCCGCCGCCGCACGCTTATGACTTCTTACTGCAAACGCATCCTGATCTTCCCTGCTGACTCCGAATTTGCCAGCAACCTGCTCGGCAGTATGACCCATGCTCATATAGTAAGCCGGAGCAGACTCAGCGAGCTTGACGTTAGGACGGACAGTATGACCCATCATCGGCACAAGGCTCATGGATTCCGCTCCTCCCGCGATAACAGTATCTGCATGGCCCAGCATAATTTTTTCTGCTGCATAAGCAATACTTTGAAGGCCGGAAGAACAGTATCTGTTGATTGTAATGCCCGGCACATCATGTGAAAGACCAGCCAGAGCGCCAATGTTTCTCGCCATGTTAAGCCCCTGCTCTGCCTCTGGCATTGCACATCCAAAAATCACATCATCAATATTTCCTTCGTAGCCGCCGGCCCGCTTTAACGTTTCTTTGACAACCAGCGCCCCCAAATCGTCAGGCCTGACCTGCGCGAGCGTTCCTTTTTTTGCTCTTCCAACAGGTGTCCGCGCTCCTGCTACTATGACCGCTTCCCTCATTGAACCTTCCCCCTTTTAGTTGCGTAATGGCTTTCCTTTAACAAGCATAAATTGCATCCGCTGCTGTGATTTTTGCTCAGCTACCAAGCTTAGAAATGCTTCTTTTTCCAGTTCTAATAAATATTGTTCATCAACCAGCGTTCCAAATGGAACCTTGCCTCCAGCTATTACAAATGCGAGCTTTTTAGCAATTTTCAAGTCATGCTCTGAAATATATCCTGATAAATGCATGGCTTCCGCTCCAAGAAGGAGGGCAGCATAGCCGGTTTCCCCTACTACCGGAACCTTTTTGCGAACCGGCGGCTGATAGCCTTTTTCCGCTAATTCAAGAACAGCCTGTTTCGCATCATACAGCAGGTGATCACCGTTAAAACTAATGCTGTCTTGAGCATTCAGGAACGCGTTGTCCCTTGCTTCTGCAGCTGACGTAGAAACCTTAGCCATGGCGATTGTTTCAAACACTTTATTTGCAACATTTTGCAGATCGTATTCTATTCCTTCCGGAAGGCTGTTTAGATGTTTAATATATAACTCTTTATTGCCTCCCCCTCCAGGAATGAGTCCGACACCCGCTTCGACAAGCCCCATGTATGTCTCGCTTGAAGCCTGAATTTTGCTGGCAGGCAGACAAATTTCCGCTCCCCCGCCCAGCGTCATGCCGAATGGTGCGGCAACGACAGGCTTTGGACTGTATTTAATTTTCATCATTGCCTGCTGAAAATGTTTAACAACCATATCAATTTCAAAATAATTGTCATCCTGTGCTTCCATTAAAATCATGGCAAGGTTGGCGCCGACACAGAAGTTTTTGCCTTGATTCCCGATCACAAGCCCTTTGTAATTCCGGTCAACTTCATCTATTGCAAAGTTGATCATCTGGACGATATCAAGGCCGATTGAATTATTAGGAGAATGGAATTCTAAAAGGGCAACTCCATCTCCCAAATCAATTAAGCTTGCACCGCTGTTCTTTTTAATCACGCCGTTTTTCTCTTTCAGCACTTTTAAGTTCAATGCCTTTTCATTTTCTGCCGCTCTTCTGTATTCTCCTTGATGATAGTAAAACGTCTCGCCATTTTCTTTTATATAAAAAGAGCTGTTGCCCTTCTCAAGCATGTCGAGAATCCACCCCGGAACCTCACGATCTTCAGCCTGAAGCTTGCGGACTGATTTTTCAATACCGATGCTGTCCCAAATTTCAAACGGTCCTTTTTCCCAGCCAAATCCCCACTTCATTGCCTGATCAACAGCAACGATGTCATCAGCGATTTCTCCAAGAAGCTCTGCTGAATAGATGAGTGAAGGCATTGTAATATTCCAAAGAAGTGATCCTGCTTTATCATCACTATATAAAAGCGCTTTCAGTTTGCTGCCTGTTCCTTTAGCTTGTTTTGCAGCTTCTACAGATGCGGCTTTTAATTTCTTTCTAGGCTGATACTCCAATGTCCCCGGGTTCAGCTCCAGTATTTCTTTGCCCTCCTTTTTATAAAAGCCCTGTCCGGATTTGCTTCCATACCAGCCATTCTCCAGCATTTCTTTCAAAAAGTCGGGTAAATCAAAAACTGCTTTTTCTGCTCCTTCTACCTGATCAAACACATTTTTGGCAACATGCGCGAAGGTATCAAGACCGACAACATCAAGCGTTCTGAACGTAGCACTCTTCGGCCTGCCAATTAAAGGTCCGGTAACAGAGTCGACTTCCCCTACACTGTAATCTCCCTTCAGCATTTCCTGCACTGTAACAAGCAGCCCGTAAGTCCCGATACGGTTGGCAATAAAGTTAGGCGTGTCCTTTGCTTCTACCACACCTTTACCTAGTACATCCTCGCCGAACTTCTTCATAAATGAAAGAACTTCAGCGTCGGTATCTTTTGTCGGTATCACTTCCAGAAGCTTTAAGTAACGTGGAGGGTTGAAAAAATGTGTTCCTAAAAAGTGCTTTTTAAAGTCTTCTGATCTCCCTTCTGACATTGCTTCAACGGAAATGCCTGATGTATTGGAGCTGACAATGCTCCCCTGCTTTCTATGTTCATCAACCTGTGAGAAAACCTTATGCTTTACATCTAGATTTTCAACAACTACTTCTATAATCCAGTCAGCCTCTGAAAGCCTGCTCATATCATCTTCAAAATTTCCAGCCTCGATCAACTCAAGATTTCCTTTTCTCGTAAGCGGTGCCGGCTTTTGTTTTACAAGCTTGTCTATTGATTTTCTTGCAATGGAGTTTCTGACAGACTTGTCATTCAGTGACAAACCCTTCTCTTCATCTTCTTTCGATAATTCACGGGGGACTATATCAAGTAATAGTACAGGAATTCCTATATTAGCCAAGTGTGCTGCAATACCAGACCCCATAACTCCCGAACCTAATACTGCGGCTTTTTTAATTTGCTGGACCATCGCATTCTCTCCCTCCAGATTTTTGAATGAACACTCATTCATTTTTTAATGAAAAAAAATGAAGAATCTCTTCTCTACTTACTAATATAAAATATTTAGAAAATTTGTTCAAGCAAATTTATGCAAAAATTATTTTTAGGATGGATAAAAAGCTGCAGGGCAAGGTTAAATACAGGAGGTGACAAAATGGCCAAATTGAAAAGTAATCCATCAAAAGCTGGAGTGAGCGCAGCGAGTGTCAAAGGAAACGCGGGTCCTACTCATCTTGAAGATACCAATAAAAAAACCAGCAGTAATCAGCAGTATAAAAAACACAATATGGATCATTCATAAAGAAAAGAAGCTGCCGGGAATCCCGGCAGCTATCACATGTTATTTAGTGAAAACACCTTTTAATACAAACGAAACGTTAGCCGGCCTCTCTGCAAGCCTTCTCATAAAATAACCGTACCAGTCAGTACCATAAGGAACGTACACCCTCATTCTGTAGCCTTCCTTCACAAGTTCCAGCTGGCGTTCAGGCCGAATGCCGTACAGCATCTGAAATTCAAACTGATCTTTAGAGATGTTGTATTCCTCAACAAGGGCTTTTGTGTATGAAATCATATTTTCATCATGAGAAGCGACAGCAGTATAATTTCCATTCAGCAAATGCATTTTAATTATTTTCTTCAAATTTTCATCTACATCTTTCTTGTCTGGAAATGCAACTTCGGGAGATTCTTTATAAGCACCCTTTACAAGCCTCAGGTTCGTGCTGAACTGATTGAGATCTTCAATATCCTTCACAGTTCTGTATAAATAGGATTGTATAACAGTCCCTACATTATCAAATTCATTTCGAAGCTCTTTAAAAATCTCAATTGTTTTCTGGCAGCGCGAATAATCTTCCATATCAATTGTTACAAACACATCGTTCTTTTTGGCTGCTGTTAAAATTCTTCTCATATTGTTCATCACAAGCTCATCTGAGATATCAAGTCCCATTGAAGTCATTTTTAATGACAGCTGAGATCTTAAATTTTCTCTGCCAATCGCTTCTATGGCAAGAATAGAATTATCAGCCATTTCATTCGCTTCTGCTTCGTTGTCTACAAACTCCCCAAGATAATCTATTGTCACATCAAGGTCCTGTTTGTTGAGTTCCTTAATTACTTCAGCAGCAAGTTCTATTGACTCTCCGGCTACAAAACGGGACGCCCCGAACCGCAGACCGTATTTTTTAGCCAGTTTTGTAAACATTCGATTTTTCGATAGGAATAAGAAAAAATTACGCATTAATTGCTCCATGCAAAAGCCCTCCTGGAAAACGCATACAATTATACTAAAAAAATAAAATTAAAGGTTTATATCTTGTTTTTATACAGGTAAGAAATAAGTGAATTCACAATTAACATAATTTTATCACCTTTTAGGCAATTTGAATATACGTTTCATAAAAATGTCGAGAGGTGTCAAATTGTGAGAATCAGAATACAAAGTTCATTCCGTGGGAATCTAAGATTGATTACATATCAGAGGAGGTAAGCTACTATGGAACAGCAGCAACATACGGGTTCATCCGAAGTAATCGAACAGCCGCCTGCAGTCTTGACAACAAAGGATCATCTTTACCTTTCAGACATGCTGACCTGGAATCTGCTTGCAATGAAAAAAGCGCATTTCTTTGCCGGTCAATGTCAGGATCAGCAGCTCAAAGATGCACTAAATCAAGTCGGCGCAATGCACAGCGGCCACTACGAAAGAATACTGACCCACCTGCAATCAAAACAATAACAACATAGGAGGCTGGCACATGACACCGTCAAATGACAGTAAAATCGGGAATCCGGAAACAACCGTTCCTAAAACACCTGAAATGAATGAGCGGGATTTTGTTAATGATATGCTCAACACTGAAAAATATATGACTGCATCCTACTCCACTGCGCTTAATGAACTAAGCCACTCTTCCCTTTACGAAGACGTGCTGAGCATCTTTAATGATACGCAGGACTGCCAGAGAGAGCTCTACAATTTAATGTTCCAGTACGGGTGGTACAAGGTAGAAGCAGTTGACTCACAAAAACTGCAGCAAACATATGACCAGTTTTCAGGCTATGCAGATCAGCAATCTCCTTACCTGAATTAAATGCCTGCTGTTTTCAATCGGAGTGTAAGTGCATAATGTGAGGCCGGCAGTCCCTTGGGGACTGCCGGTTTTTTAGGGTGTTGGTGATGAAGCATGGCGGGTGTTCTACTTTTGTGAGGGAGCGTGTTGTAATGAAGGGGGTTTTGTTCTACTATCTTCGCATTTTCGCCGTATACTATAACAAAGAGGGCGGGTTTGTTCTACTATGTTTGAGATACTATAACAAAGCAGGGGGTTTTGTTCTGCTATCTTCGAGATACTATAACAAAGCAGGGGGTTTTGTTCTACTATCTTCGCATTTTTGCCAGATACTATAACAAAGAGGGCGGGTTTGTTCTACTATCTTTGAGATACTATAACAAAGCAGGGGGTTTTGTTCTACTATCTTCGAGATACTATAACAAAGCAGGGAGTTTTGTTCTACTATCTTCGAGATACTATAACAAAGCAGGGGGTTTTGTTCTACTATCTTCGAGATACTATAACAAAGCAGGGGGTTTTGTTCTACTATCTTCGAGATACTATAACAAAGAAGGGGTTTTGTTCTACTATTTAGGCATTTACCAGCTGAGTACAAACAACCCTTGATTAAATTCTCAAACAATCTTCACATCAAAAAAAAACCAGACCATTTCACAAAGTGAAGCAATCTGCTTTCCTCTAGTTTTTCTGCCTGTTTTTTTCGTTTAATTCCTTAATTTCTGCAATCAGCTTTTTCATTTCTTCTTTTGCTTCCGGATATGTTTCATTCCAATGTTTTGCAAGCGGCGACATTGATTTTGCAATATGAGAGTACAATGCCCACATTTTCACTTTTTCATTAAGATCCTCGCCGCTTTCCCCAAGCAGGAGCTCTGTATATTTATCAAGCAGCCCATCAAATTTTTCAATAAATTCCTTTTCCATCACTCTTACCTCCTTTTATAGGATTGTTGAGTCATTTATCTTCCTGCCGCAATTGTAACAAAAGTGAATGAAATTGGAAATAGAGCGGAAAGTTCAGGCAGCATGCTCAGACCAGAATCGCTGGAATAAGAGAAAAATTAACGGAGAAATTCCTGTTAAATGCAATTTCAAGCTATTTTTTGGGAAAATAGGGGAAGGAATTCCGGTTAAGCTAAGGAAAATGCTCTATTTCTAGCATTTTAAAGATAACAGTCGGAATACCTCCGTTTATTGGAAGCTGTTTTTGATGCTATCTGCTAGTTAAGCGGAAATGTTACGGCTATTTTTAACAAGTGTAGTGCTTAGTTCCTTCCCCCTGACGTAAGAGTATACAGCATATATGATACTCAGCCATTTTTCCTGCAGAGTAGAGCAAACCACCTGATTTAGTACTCGAGACCCTATCCCTGCCAATAAGTGTGGCTGCCAAGTGTAGTGCTTAGCCCCTTTCCCCTGACGATAAAAGCATCCAGCATATATGTATGATGCTCAGCCTTTTTTACCTGCAGAGTAGAGCAAACCACCTGATTTAGTACTCGAGACCCTACCCCTGCCAGTAAGTGTGGCTGCCAAGTATAGTGCTCAGACACATCCCCCTGACGATAAAAGCATCCAGCATATATGATGCTCAGCCTTTTTTACCTGCAGAGTAGAGCGGCGGAACACCTGATTTGGTACTCGAGACCCTATCCCTGCCAGTAAGTGAGGCTGCCAAGTGTAGTGCTCAGACACATCCCCCTGACGATAAGAACATCCGGCATATATGATGCTCAGCCCTTCTTCCTGCAGAGTAGAGCGGAACACCTGATTTGGTTCTCGAAATCCTATCCCCTGCCAGTAAGTGAGCCTGCCAAGTGTGATGCTCAGACACTTCCCCCTGACGATAAGAACATATGATGCTCAGCCTTTTTCCTGCAGATGAAAGCAAACCACTTGATTTGGTACTCGAGATCCTACCTCCCTGTCAGTAAAGAAGTGGACTGCCAGATAAGGTACTCAGACCATTCCTCTGTCAGCAGACGAGGACTATCACTTCCCCATTGCAGCAGAAAAACCTCATACTTATATGTATGCTGTTTCTAAAGATTGGAAGGCTAATGTTATCAAGCTTGGTAGGAGTGAGAAAGTGGCAGAGGCAGCTTTTTGGGGAGCCGTAGCTGGATCTTCCCTGTTGGCAGGAGCTTTGCTTGGTTTATATGTGAATATACCTCGCAGGCTGAGCGGTTTAGTGATGTCTTTTGGTACGGGGGTGCTGATCGGTGCAGCAAGCTTTGAGCTTTTGGTCGAGTCTGTTGCAGAGGGCGGGATGCTGGCTGCTTCACTTGGCTTTTTGAGTGGAGCATTATTATATACTTCAGCTGAGCTAGTGATCACGAAAAAAGGAGGTCATGAGCGGAAGAGGTCAGTAACGAATCCTGTCAGCCACTCCGGCCTCTCTATTTTGATAGGAACGCTTATTGATGCTGTTCCTGAATCCCTCATTATCGGAGTCAGTCTTCTGAATCATGGGCATATCAGCTATCTTGTTGTAGTAGCAGTTTTTATCAGCAATTTTCCGGAAGGTCTGTCAAGCTCGATAGGCCTAAAAAAAGATGGCTATTCTTCCAGAAAAATATTAATCATGTGGACCGGCATTCTGCTGCTGTCAGCTGTGAGTTCTCTTGCAGGATACTCATTGCTTCATGACAGTACTCCAATTGCCCTGGCCTTTATTGCTTCCTTTGCAGCAGGCGGCATCATTGCAATGGTATCAGCTACTATGATGCCGGAAGCCTTTGAAGAAGGCGGTGCGATTGTCGGCCTTGTCTCTTCCCTTGGCCTGCTGTGTTCCTTGCTTCTTACTTCTCTTTAGATATTTTCAGCCAGTTAGTATATCTTCTTTCGGATAGCTGTACTTCTCTTTTGCAGGTTTTGCCAGCGTAAAGAGCAGTGTTAACGGCCCCACTTTTCCTAAAAACATGATAAATATAATCAAAATCTTTCCGACAGCAGTTAAGCTCCCGGTAATTCCCATAGAAAGGCCGACAGTTCCAAATGCCGAAACAACCTCAAACAGGATCGACATAAAGGACTGTGCTTCTGTCAGATTCAAGATTAGTAATGCGAAAATGACGAACACAATTGAAACCATTGAGATGGCGAGTGCTTTCATAACAATACTGCTGTGTATACTTCTTCTCAGGATGCTAATTTCATTTTTCCCCCGTAAAAAGGTCAGTGTAGCCAAGAGGATCACTAGTGCGGTTGTCAGCTTGATTCCCCCACCTGTCGAAGCACTTCCTGCCCCAATAAACATAAGAACAATGATAAAGAATAAGGTAGCTTCATCCATGCTCGCTATATCCAGCGTATTAAACCCGGCTGTACGGGGCGACACTGCCTGAAAATAAGAAGCCCATAGCTTTTCTCCCAGCGGTAGAGTTCCAAGTGTCAGCGGGTTGGTATACTCTGCTGCAAAAATGAATAGCATTGCCGCTGCATTGAGGATGAGTGAACCCCATAACATCAATTTAGTATGAAGAGATAGTCTTTTCCATGAATTTTTACTCCAAATATCAACCAGAACAGTAAAGCCAATACCTCCAATGATGAAGAGAATGGAAATGGTTAAATTTATGAGCGGGTCAGCCCTGTAGCCGATTAACCCGTCACTAAACAATGAGAAACCTGCATTATTAAATGCTGAAATGGCATGAAATCCGCTGTAAAACAACCCCTTCCATAAACCAAGCTCAGGAACCCATCTGATTGAGAGAATCATCATAGCAAAAAATTCTATGCTGAAGTAAAAAAGGAACAAGTACTTTACTAATTTGATAATTCCCCCAACAGATGTCTGATTAAGGGCGTGCTGCATGAGCAGTCTTTCTTTGATGCCGATTCTCCTTCCCAGTACAATGTAGATGAGTACGGCAAATGACATAATACCCAACCCGCCAAGCTGAACCAGCAGTGCAATGATGAATTGTCCAAATACAGTAAAAGTTGTGCCAATATCAACGACAGCAAGCCCTGTAACAGTCATAGCCGAGGTGGCGATAAAAAGAGCATCAATCCAGCCAATGCTTCCATTTGCTGCAATTGGAAGCTTTAATAGCAATGTGCCAACGCTGATGGATACGCAAAATACCACCACTAGCAGCTGTGGCGGATTTAATTTTATTACCTTGGGAATGTTCACGGTTTCTCCTGCTTTCCTGTCCTAAAATCAATGCGTTTCAGACTGCCCGTACTTACATGCTATCACCCGCAAGAGGCTCTCTAATGGAAATATCTTACTCCTGCAGCATGCGCAGAGTAAAGCAGGAAAAAACAGCTGCTGAAGCCAAATTCAATCATTTCCAGCCCCCTTCATAGGCAAAGCCATTCTTTTCATACGCTTTCTAAATAATTTAAGGCTTTTCGCTGACACCAATAAAGAAAAAAAACCCTCCGCCATATATCAGGCAGAGAGCTTGTTTACTCAACATCATAACCTTGTTCATCAATTGTTTCCTTAATTTTTTGCAGGCTCGCTTTGTCACTGCTGTACTCAACTTCCACTTGTCCTTCCTGAAGGCTGACGTTCACCTTATTCACTCCCTGGAGGGCTCCAACACTGCTTTGTATTGCTTTTACACAGTGATTGCATGACATGCCTTTCACTTGAAGAACTGCGTTTTCCATGGTTATTCCTCATTTCATTAATTTTTTCACTGTAATCATCATATCTCTGATTGCCTCAGCATCATTGTTCTGAAGACGTTCGCCCAGACAGATTTTCATATGCTGCTGAAGCAGCTTTTCGCTTACACCTTGTAGACCCGACTGCAGGCTGGCAATATGGCTGAGAACAGTATTACAATACGTATCCTCAGAAATCAGCTCTTTGATTTTCCGGGCTCTTTCGCCAAGTGTAGTAAGGTGAGAGTCGAGAGTTCCTTCATCTCCCGGCAGTACAGCAGACTTACTTTGAAGTAGATCTCTTACTGTGGAAATGACTTCTTCAATCACTTCGGTTTCTCCATCTGCCAGCCTTTCAATGACGCAGCTTTTCATATGCTCCTCAAGGAGGATTTTACTGACTGAGTTCAGTGCTGAAGAGGCAGAGGAAATTTGAGTGAGAACATCATCACAGTAAGTTTCCTTCATAATAAGACTGTGAATGCCCCTGATCTGGCCCTCAATTCTGTTCATTCTGGTTATCAAATTTTTCTTCATGGCTTCTGAATGATGGCTTTGTCGTTCCTGTGAAGAATGGCAGTGCGCAACAAACATTTCATTTTTCAATCCTGACACCTCTTCTTCATCATACTATACCCCCCTAGGCTATATCAAGCTGGGATTGCATACCTTTTAATCTGTAAAAATCTTCTGCTGCTTCAAACATGCAGCTCCTGACAAAAGAAAAAACAGGCTGCTAATTTTCATTTAGCAGCCTGCTCGGTTGTTATAGAGACTCAGTTTCTTTCACATGAGGTACAGAAATGTCGCCGTGCTTTTTCTCTGTTTCTGCAACGATAACTGCACATGCAGCATCTCCAGTAATGTTAACGGCTGTACGAGCCATATCCAACAGGCGGTCAATACCGAGAATTAATGCAATTCCTTCTACCGGCAGCCCAACGGAATTTAAGACCATGGCAAGGAGAATTAATCCGACACCAGGAACCCCCGCTGTACCGATACTCGCAAGAACCGCGGTTAAAACAATAATAAGAAGTTCAGGGAAAGACAGCGCTTCGCTGTAAACCTGTGCGATAAAGACTGTTGCCACCCCTTGCATGATGGCGGTGCCGTCCATATTAATGGTGGCGCCGAGCGGCTGGACAAAGCTGCTGACTGGTTCAGGAACCTTCAGCCTTTTTTGAGCGATGTCCATAGATACCGGCAGTGTTGCGTTACTGCTTGAAGTACTGAATGCAACCGTCATAGCCGGGAAAAACTTTCTGAAAAACGTGATCGGATTGATTTTTGCAAACAGCCAAACCGCACCGCCATACGTGATGATGGCATGAAGAATCAGTGCCAGCAGCACAACCGACATATAAAGGAACATTGCTTGAATGGCGTCAAACCCTTGACTGCCAATCGCTGATGCAATTAATCCGAAAGTTCCATACGGAGCAAATTTCATGACAAGATTTACAAGATACATTAACAGGCTGTTACCCTGTTCAATAACGCCCAGCAAGCTTCTAGCCTTATTGCCAAGCTTAGAAATTCCGAAACCAACCAAAATGGAGAAGGCAATAATTTGAAGCATATTTCCTTCAGCCATCGCTCTGATAGGGTTGGTAGGGATAATGTTCAGCAGGGTATCCGCAATGGATGGTGCCTCATTCGCCTCATACTCAGCACCCTGTGTATCAAATGAGCCAATATTGCCTGGCTGAATGACGGATGCAAGTGTCAGGCCAAGCGTAATTGCAATGGCTGTTGTAGCCAGGAAAAACAGGATGGTTTTTAAACCGATTCTCCCCAGCTTCTTTGGATCAGCAAGCCCTGCAACTCCCAGGGTAATTGAAAAGAATACGATCGGTACGACAAGCATGTTGATCAGATTAAGAAAGATTCTTCCAAGAGGGAAAAATAAGTACGTGTTTAGAGTTTCAAATAAGTCCGGGGCCGTAAGATTTAAGACAATCCCCACCACTGCACCCAATATCAGTGCAATTATTATTTTCTTTGCCAGTTGCATAAGTAACCTCCTCCTTCAATTTTCATAAATAAAAAAACCGCGAGAGATCTCGCGGTTTTATTGAGCTCTATAAAAGAACAGAGCTATTTTATTCTGCAGTCTCTCCTGGCTTACGAGGTTAGCTGTCGGATTCGGACGAAGAGCAGTCCTACCAGTCTAATGGATTCACCCCTGCATGACATGCATGCTGTTGGTTCCCCCGCTCCCTGTTGGGATTAAGCACCTATGAAATTTAATTAATATAAATATACGAAAATACTTTCACATTTGCAATCACAAATTTTTTCAATCCTGCTATTTTGTTAATTCCAAAAATTCTTCAACATCTTTCAAAGTCATTTTGACAGCTTCTTCCCAAAAATCTGCTGCTTTTATATCAGCGCTGAGATGCTTTGCAGCCAGCTCCTCCACTGTCATGGAGCCGGTATCTTTTAAAAGGGAGATATACTTCTCTTCAAAGCTTTTTCCTTCCTTGCCGGCTCTCGCATAAATACCAAGCGCAAAGAGATATCCGAAAGTATACGGAAAGTTGTAGAATGGTGTACCGGTAATATAAAAGTGAAGTTTTGAAGCCCAAAAACCCTTATGATAAGTTCCGAGACTGTCGCCGTAAGCTTCTTTTTGCGCACCTTCCATCAGTTCATTCAGGCGCTCAGCACTGACAGCTCCCTTTTTCCGCTCCTCGTAAAAAGATGTTTCAAAAAGAAAACGGGCATGGATATTCATCAATAACGCTGCACTGCGCTGTATTTTATCTTCAAGAAGCGCTAAATGCTCCTCTTTTGTGCCGGCTTTCTTCACAGATGCGTCCGCTACAATCATCTCTGCAAAAGTGGATGCAGTTTCAGCAACGTTCATGGCATAATTTTGATTAAGAGTATGCACATCCTCCATCGCATGCTGATGAAATGCGTGACCAAGTTCGTGGGCAAGGGTAGCAACGTTATTCGGTGTTCCTGAATAGGTCATAAATATTCTGGTTTGTCCGCTTTCCGGGAAGCTTGTGCAAAATCCTCCAGGTGCTTTATCAGCACGGTCTTCGGCCTCAATCCAGTTATCCTCAAATGCCTTTCTACAAAAGCTCTCCAATTGGGAGCCAAACTGCCCGAACTGTTTCAGTATAAACTCCGCACCTTCCTGATAGCCCATTTTACTATTGGCTTTTCCAACAGGAGCGTCAAGATCATACCAGTCCAGCCTTTCTACTCCAAGAAGTTCTGCCTTTCTTTTCAAATATTTTAGGAAAGGCCCTTTGTTCCTGCTGATTGTCTCCCACATGACATTTAGTGTTTCCCCGCTCATCCTGTTTAGGGATAAGGGCTCTTTTAACACATCATTCCAGCCTCTTTTCTCGTAAACGCTCAGTCTGAAACCTGCCAGATGATTGAGCGTATCAGCAAATAAATCTCCATTTTGAGACCAGGCTTCTTCCCAGCCTTGAAAAACTGATTTTCTTACTTCTCTGTCAGGATCAGAAAATTTGTTGAATGCCTGCCCGATAGACAGCAATTTGGTCTCTCCGTTTTCTTCGACTTTCACAGTCATTTTGCTGACAATGGTATCATACAGCTGTCCCCACCCATGATAGCCATCCACTGCGAGACTTTGAATCATTGTTTCTTCTGGTAAAGACAGCTTTTCTTTTACCCTGTCTCTTCTTTCATTGAGGACAAACTTTATCTCCGTGAAGGTGCTGTTCAGCAGCTTGTTCCACGAGAAGTCATCAATTTCCGCCAGTTTTTGGTCCAGCTGAGCAAGTATGACTCCAAACTCTGCACTGATATTTGTGATTCTCCCCCGCAGTAGTCCAGCCTGAACGTCTTTCGTGTTTTGAGCCTGCAAACAGCTTACATATGCCCCGGCCTGCCCTACTTGCTTTGCTATGTATTGAAATGCCGTCAGCACTTCAGAGAGTTCTGATTCTGAGGAATCCTCCCGGAGCTGAAAGCGCTCCGTTTTTTCCTTAAAAACGCCAAGCTCCGCAGTTAACTGCTCAAGATAGTCATTAAATTCCCGTGACCCGCTGCCTCCCTTAAAAAAGACATCCAGATCCCATATAGGCGTATACGTCACGATATGTCCCAGCCTCCTGCTTCTACTCATATTTGTTCAATTAAATTATAGCTAATTAAGAAAATTCTAACAATTACTTTCTGGATTATATCTTTCTGATCTGAAAGAAAAATGCCCCCGCCAACAAAATGACAATCGCAAATGAAATGCCCATAACGTTCTGAAAATGGGAATCTGAAAGTTGTTTCTGTTTCTCTCCCTGTGCTTCCCCATTGGTGAGCAGTTCTTCTTCTGAAGGGAGCTCTTCTGATAAGCTGGTCAATGCCTTGGAGACAAGCACTCTTCCATTCTCTCCTTTTATCACCAGCTCTCCGCCTGCTGCTTCTTGCCTTGTTTCCTCATTTTTATATTTTGTATAGTAAATATCTTCATCATTTCGGTATGCATATCCCTCATCATCATGAAAAGTTGTTCCTTCTTTAATCAAACCAGTCTCGTAAAATTGAAAACCATAGTCTAGCAGTTTCATTGTATCCTGATAGGATTGTCTGTCAGTAGGTGCCTTCAGGGTTACTGCAATCAGGCCCAGGCCATCCCGCTCTGCATGTGTTACGAGTGTAAAACCGGCAAGAGACACATAGCCGTTCTTTCCGCCCAATATCCCCTCATACGGTGACTGGCTGATCAATTTATGATGGTTGATTAGTGTAGTGTCCCATGTAAGCCCATCCCATTTCAGCTGAGGTGTCCCGAAGATCTCCAGAAACTCAGGATCCCTAATACCATATTGAGTAATCAGCGCCATATCATGTGCTGAAGTTAAGTGGTTTGGCGACGATAATCCATGTGGATTTTCAAAAAAGGTTTCCTGAATTCCCGCTTCTCTCTTAAAAAACTCATTCATCCCTTCAGAAAATTTCTCAACACTTCCGCTGATGTGCTCAGCGATCGCAACTCCTGCGTCATTGCCTGAATTGATAACAAGGCCCTGAATCAGCTTTTTGAGCGGCAGCTGCTCACCTTCTTCCAGAAAAACAGAAGTTCCCTCCGCCTGTGTTGCTTTCTTGCTTACTGTTACAACATCTTGAAGCTCACCGGTATGAATGGCATATATCGCTGTTGCAATTTTTGTTATGCTTGCCGGGTGCATGGGCATCCTGCTGTTTTTATCATATAAAATCTGTCCGGACCTGGCGTCAATCAGCACTGCGGCTTCACTGTTCAGCTCCGGCTGTTCAAACAGCCCCTCTGCAGCAGCAGAGTCAGGCTGGAAACTATGTATCATGATGATAGCTGCTGTTAAAATAACTGTGAGTTTTCTCAATGCAATTCCCCCGGCTCTTCTCATTTCCTGTATAAGAATAACAAGGGAAATTACAAAAACGCAATGTAAATAAATAGAAAAGTCTATTTATTCTCTTATTTGACGTTCTGAACACTCCCCTGTAGAATGATCCTTACGAACGTCAGGAAGGAAGGAGATAGTATGACAATTGATAAAATAAAGCAAGCCGCTGTGCTTCACTTTTCCCAAAAAGGATATGAAGGTGCCTCACTCGCTGATATTGCAGCAGACGCAGGCATTAAGAAACAATCCCTATACACATATTTTCAAAGTAAAGATCAGCTGTTTCTTCACACAATCGATGATGTGGTTAAAGCTGAAATTCAATTTATAGACAGCAGCCTGAAAAACAACAGTGACTCTTCAGGTGAAGAGATACTTTACGCCCTTCTCGGCAATTTTCGCAACAAATTTCATACAGCCAATGAGACTAGATTTCTCCTGAGAATTTGTTTTTTCCCTCCGGAACACCTTCACAGCTCTGTGATGGAAAAATCCTATTTATACTTGGACAGCTTTGAAAGCAAACTATCCGCTTTTATGGCCCAAAGACTAGAAAAACCTCAGGCAGCTGAGGAGGCAGCCATTGCTTTTCTGAGCGTCTTTGATGCTGCAATGCTTGAACTGCTTTATGGAGGGGAGAAAAGATTTGAAAGAAGAGTAGCAGCATTGTGGCCTTTTTATTTACATGGGCTGCATGCATTAGGAGGAACCCTGAAGTGAACAGTAACTGGATGATGGTGTTTATCGCAGCTGTATTTGAAGTAGTCTGGGTATCTGGACTTAAATATGCAGACAATCTTTTTATGTGGACTATGACAATCATAGGTATTGTTGTGAGCTTTGCATTGCTGATTAGATCTACAAAAAGACTCCCGGTCAGCACGGTTTATGCTGTTTTTACCGGTCTCGGTGCTGCAGGTACCGTTCTGGTTGAGACCATTTTATTTGGAGAGCCTTTTCAATGGATAAAGCTCTTCCTCATTTTGACACTGATTACGGGTGTTGCTGGATTAAAGGCACTTTCAGGAACAGCTGATGCGGAAGGAGAACACTGAAGATGGAGTGGATTTATCTAATTTTGGCAGGTTTTTTTGAGATCGTCGGGGTTGCAGGAATAAACCGGCTGAATCAAAAACGAAATCTATTTTCTTTTTTATATATGGCGGGCGGATTTACGGTAAGCTTCATCCTGCTGAGCATCGCTATGCAGGATATCTCAATGGGTACAGCATATGCTGTATGGACAGGCATAGGAACAGCTGGAAGCGCTCTGATGGGTATTTTCTTTTTCCAGGAATCTAGTAACTGGAAAAGACTTCTGTTCATCAGCATGATTATTTGCTCTACTGTTGGCTTAAAGCTTATATCCTAATACAGCCTCCCGGATGAAGGATCCGGAAGGCTGTTTTTTTATAAGGTTTTTTCCCAAAATATCATGTCACTGTTTCTAGATACTTCTTTTAAACCCAGTTTATTCAGCACTTTAATGGACGGGGAGTTTTCAATCAAACACTCAGCTGTAATGATCTTAACAGCTCCCGTTGCATTCACCCAGTTTAACAGTGCTTCAACTGCTTCTGTAGCGTAGCCTTTATTTTGATAGTGGGCAGAAATTCCATAACCAATTTCCACTTTTCCATACTCATCAGGCTTTCCTTTGAAGCCAATATCACCTATAATGGAGCCGTCTTCCAGAATCTTGACAAGCCATACGCCCCAACCCAGACTATCAGGATCTTCCCTCAAAGAATCAAGATAATGCCTGATAAATTCTCTTGGATCATCATCTTTTACATCTTCCTCCCGGCAAGGAATCAACTTTAATCTTTTTGTTAGTATTTCCATGTATCTCATTCTCCCATCATCGTGCAGCTTCCCTTTCATTATAATAGGATGTAGAGGAAGATAAAAGAAAGGAAGATAAAATATGCCAAGAAGAGTTGCCGCCATTACAGGAGCTTCAAGCGGATTTGGCCTTCTGACTAGCGTTTCCCTGCTGAAAGAGGGAATGACGGTCATTGCGCTTGTAAGAAATACGGAAAGGGCTGCCATGCTTGTGAAAGCGGCTGCCGGCTGGGAAGACAACTTAATCCTGCATAAGCTGGATGTAACAGATGCTGCTGACATTTCATCATTCCAATCTCTTCTGGAGAAAATTGGAGAAATTGATCTGCTGGTGAACAACGCGGGCTTTGCTGCTGGAGGATTTTGTGAAGATGTATCTGTCGATGAATACAGAGAACAATTTGAAACAAATTTCTTCGGCTTGATTTCAATCACTCAGATTGTTCTTCCATTCATGAGACAGCAGCGTTCAGGCAAAATTTTGAATATCAGCAGCATCAGCGGTCTCACAGGTTTTCCCGGGCTTTCTCCCTATGTTGCGTCAAAGCATGCAGTCGAAGGCTATTCAGAGTGCCTTCGTCTTGAAATGAAACCATACGGAGTACAGGTTGCGCTGATTGAGCCTGGTTCCTACCGTACCAGCATCTGGTCCAGAGGCAGAAAAATGGCTGCAAAATCCGGAAAAGATTCCCCTTACAGTGAATATATGAAAAAGGTTGAAAGAGAGATGGAAGTTTCAGCAAAAGATCATGGAGATCCTCAAGAAGTTGCAGATTTAATCACAGCACTTGCAAATCAACATACTATCTCCAAGCTTCGGCACCCTGCCGGCAAAGGCATTCGGCAGATGCTGTGGGCCAAAAAGCTGCTTCCCTGGAAGATATGGGAGCACATGTTTCTGTCGAGATTGCGTTAAAAGTTCAACATAAAAAGGGCAGCCCGTAGTAGACGAGCTGCCCTCTTTTCTATGATTCTCTTATTTTCCTGCCAATGAGTAGACAGAAACACCAACCAACTCGCCTGCTTCCTGAAGGCGTTCTTTGCTGATGTATTGAAGTGTATCCTGAGGAGTGTGATAGTATGGCTCAAGAGCTGCTGTACCAGGCTCCCTGCGGATAAAGTTAACTGCTGCAATGCCTGCTTCATGGAATGATACATGATCAGATGCGCCGCGCTCAAACAATATCAGCTCAGAAGGAGTACCAATTCTTTTAGCTGCTGCCTTTGCTGTTTCAGATACGATATTGGCTTTTCCATCGACCGTATTCATGAAGATAGCAGTAGCATTTTCCCAGCTGGTTCCTACCATATCCATATTAAAATTCCCAAGGCTTCTGTTTTTCTCATCAGCGCTCAGCTGGCTTACATAATATTTAGAACCGAGTAACCCGATTTCCTCAGCTCCAACAAATACAAAGCGGATTTCTTTGTCAATTGGATAGCTCTTCAAAATTCTTGCCAGCTCCAGTAGAACGGATGTACCAGATGCATTGTCGCTTGCTCCAGGTGCGAACGGAACACTGTCATAGTGAGCGGACACATGGATAATATCAGGATTTTTGATATGCTTAGGCGTTCTGGTTGCAATAATATTTGTGCTGACAGCATTTGATAACCTTTTTACTTGAAGCGTGACATTTTTATCTGTCCCTGCATAATCAGCTTTTAATGCCAAACCGCTGGCTCTTGTGACACCCGCAACCGGTATGCTGGATTCAAAGCCAAGAGAAGGATTTAAAGGTGCAGCGCTTTCCACATTGTCATAAAGGATGACGCCTGCAGCACCCGCAGCTGCAGCATTCTGAACTTTAGCAGCAAAAGTCAGGCCTTCTCCTCTGGAAATCAAGGCAATATTGCCCTTAACTGCTTCTGTAAAATCAGTTACCCTTCCAAAACCTGCATCCACCAATTTCGCCTGAAGGCCGCCTTCTTGTGTTGCACCTGAGCCAACTGGAATAGTGGTGAGGACTTCCTGTGTACTTGATAAGCGGATTTCGCCTGTCATCGTATCTGGTATTTTAAATTCCTGTACCTGTACATCTAGTCCGTAGGATAGCAGGCGATTCTTAATCCAGTCTGCAGTTTCTTTTTCAGCAGCTGTCCCTGCCACACGCGGGCCGATGTCTACACTCATATATCTGACATCTTCATATGCACGGTTCGCATCAAACCTTGCAAGAATTCTTTGATCTTTCCCTTTTAAATTGGCAGCCACAGCGGACTGCGGTCCTGCAGCATCTGCTGTTTGGGCAGGCAGCGCATAAAAACTGGATGATAGAAGCAGTGCAGACAGCACTACAGCAGAGCTTTTACGGATTTTTTTCATAACTTGCTTCCTCCTTTTATTTAAATCACTCTGCTGTATTCGCTTTCAGAAGCTGTCAAACCTACTTGTCCTGCGTTTTTAGGACCATAAAACCTTAAAAAAGAAACTGAAGTCCTACTAAACTTGAAAACTCTAGGTGTATTTTCTTATTCAATTTTATAAAAATTCAGATATTTATACCTAACAAAGTAGACGATGATTTCTCACAGCCCTTTGGCTTTTCATGAAGAATCTACTTCATCATAAGAAAAACGCACCACTTTTGGTTGACTCTCCGTGATGCAGCTCTTGCGTAGTCGGTTGTTCATCAAGCTGAGTCTTGGTCTCCAGGCCAGGAGCTACTGTCGGTTGAGTCTTTTTCTCCTGTTTTTCCATGGTGCCCTCACTCCTTTCAAAATTCACACTTGTTACCTTTTGCCAAAATGGCTGCTGTATACGCTGAGAAACTTTCTATTTTCGAAGTAGCGCCTGCTTCAAGACAGGCAGGATAGTGAGCAATTCACCCTGGAATGAAAAAGGAGCCAAACTCTTAGACATAAGAATTTGACTCCTTTATTCATCTGGTATTTGCAATAGTTATTCTCATGATTCTCACTTTGCAATCAACACATCCTAAGCTTTAGGAGCCACCATGTCTTCCGGTTTCACAAATTGATCAAATTCCTCTTCCGACAAAAGTTGAAGCTCCACTGCAGCTTCTTTTAAAGTAGTGCCGTTTTTATGGGCATGCTTAGCAATTTTCGCTGCATTTTCATAGCCTATGTGAGGATTTAGTGCGGTTACCAGCATAAGAGACTTTTCTAAATGCCCTTTTATCACAGATTCATTCGGCTGAATTCCAGCTGCACAGTTTCGATCAAAGGAAATCAAGCTGTCTGATAGTAGTCTGACAGATTGCAGGAAATTGTAGATGATAACCGGCTTGTATACGTTCAGCTCAAAATTCCCCTGGCTCGCAGCAAACCCAATCGCCGCGTCATTGCCCATCACTTGGACGGCAACCATCGTTAATGCTTCACTTTGTGTCGGATTTACCTTGCCGGGCATAATCGAGCTTCCAGGCTCATTTTCAGGAATGGTGATTTCCCCAATTCCGCTTCTCGGCCCGCTGGCAAGCCATCTTACATCATTGGCAATCTTCATGGCATCCGCTGCAAGCGCCTTTACCGCTCCGTGTACATAAACCAACTCATCATGGCTGGTGAGTGCATGGAATTTATTGTGAGATGAGCTGAAAGTCTCGCCCGTCATGCTGCTGATTTCAGCTGCAGCCATGTCCCCAAACTGCGGATGTGCATTGATTCCTGTTCCTACAGCTGTTCCCCCGATTGCAAGACTTCGAAGCTGCTCAGCACTTTGCTGAATCATCTCCCTTGATTTAACAAGCATATAATGCCAGCCTGAAATCTCCTGACCGAGCGTTAATGGCGTTGCATCCTGCAGATGAGTCCGCCCGATTTTAACAATATTGTCATAAGCTGCTGCTTTCTCTGAAAGAGTTTTCTCCAGCTGCCCAATGGCAGGAATCAATCTGTTTTTTACAGCAAGAAGACCTGCAATATGCATAGCAGTTGGAAAAGTGTCATTGGAACTTTGGCTCATATTCACATCATCGTTTGGATGAATTTCTTTATCAATTCCTTTTTCCTTCAAAAGCTCATTTCCTCTGTAGGAAATCACTTCATTGACATTCATATTGCTCTGCGTGCCGCTCCCGGTCTGCCACACGACCAGAGGAAAATGTTCATCCAGCTTTCCGTCCAGAATTTCGTCACAAGCCTGAGCAATAACTGCTGCCTTATCAGCATCCAGCTTCTCCAGCTTCTGATTGGCAAGAGCAGCACTTTTTTTCAATACGGCAAAGCCATGAATCAATTCAATCGGCATTTTTTCTTCACCAATTTTAAAATTCTC
This sequence comes from Metabacillus lacus, assembly GCF_009674805.1. Classification (GTDB taxonomy): domain Bacteria; phylum Bacillota; class Bacilli; order Bacillales; family Bacillaceae; genus Metabacillus_C; species Metabacillus_C lacus. Next base: position 49,878 of record NZ_WKKI01000010.1, read on the forward strand.
TCTGCTCCGCTGTGTCTGAGCCCCCCAGAATTTATCGGAAGCTACCTGCACTTCCCCCATTGTATCCCGCTCAATTCGATACATACTACCCCTCCTATAAAGATGAATTATTCTCCCTATCTATCATATACTTTTCAATGCAATTTAAAAAAGCGAAAAGGCTTTCAATTTTCTGAGAAAACTCTTTTGATTGCTCAAGATACTATATCAAAGAGGGGGTTTGAGATTGTATAACAAAGCGGAGGGGGGTTTGTTCTACTATCTTTGAGATGCTATAACAAAGCGGGGGGTTTTGTTCTACTAGCTTAGCATTTTCGCCAGATACTATAACAAAGTGGGCTGTTTTGTTCTACTATCTTTGAAATACTATAACAAAGTGGGCTGTTTTGTTCTACTATCTTTGAGATGCTATAACAAAGTGAGGGGTTTTGTTCTACTATCTTTGAGATGCTATAACAAAGTGAGGGGTTTTGTTCTACTATCTTTGCATTTTCGCCAGATACTATAACAAAGTGGGCTGTTTTGTTTTACTATCTTTGAGATGCTATAACAAAGTTGGGAACGCATATTTGAATTAACTCTTCGACTATGGCCTTTTCCTTACTAACAACAAGCAGCCAATCCCATAGCAATCTCCCATGAGGATACCTGAGCTTGGTCGACGTTCTGCTCGCGCTTTTAAAGAATTAATACCTCCTGAAAAGAACCAACAGATTCATCGTGTAACTGATAACAAAAATAGAATAAAAAGAAAATAGGTAGTCAATTTTTAAAGAGGTAAACTGTTCTAAAAGATAAAAGACTAAAAGTGAAAAACAAGAAATAATGAGTGTGTTATATGAAGCTTTTTGTTGCAACACCTTCATTCTCTCATCATTCTTTTTTATTTCTTCAAAAAGGACAAAATAAGCAAGAGGAAAAAATGCTAAAACAAGCGTATAGCTCGCTATAGATTGTTTTAGAAACACATCCAGAATACCGAAGGCAAACAGCAAGATACCCAGGAATAATAAGGTTTGTTTATGGAAGATATTGAGTAATTTCATGTTAAGATTCCTCCTCAAAAAATACATCCTCCACTTTCACGTGAAAGTTTTTAGCGATACTGATGGCAAGCGGTAAGGATGGTATATATCTTCCTTTCTCAATTGAAATAATTGTTTGTCTGGACACATCCAACAAGTCAGCAAGTTGATATTGAGTAAGATTGTGCTCAGTTCTCATTTCTTTCACCCTATTCCTCACGTGCTTTCCTCCACGTATGAGCAAACTTAACTGCCCCTAATAAGTAAAGTGTACTTTACTTTCCTTTTTTTTACAACTCAGTCCGCAATTGGTAAGAAAAATAAATGTTTATCTCGATTAACAATCCCCGTAACTAGATGTTTTTCAAATAAAAAAGCTATCCCATTGATCAAGCGGGATAGCTTTTTCATTTTCTGCAGTCAGTTTTACGGCCCAGCCTCTTAAAGTGTTTGGATAAAGCTGCCTGTTTATAACCCTATGCGTTCAAGGGCTGCGAAAACAACTAGTAAGAGATGCTTTCCTTGGTATTTTCAAATTCTTGCTGTATTTCTTTCAATGTCTGTTGATCTGTCAGCAAAGTCAGCCCCGTTAGCGCCAGAGCTTTAGCCCCTCTCAGCAAGGCCTCGTCTCCTTGAGGAGATTTAGCAGCTTCCCTGAATTCCTTGGTATGTGCAACAAGCGAACTAGGACCCATCTTGATATAAGGGTGAATAGTTGGAACAACCTGGCTGATATTGCCTGCGTCTGTTGATCCATATCCCTTACGTTCATTGCTTAGGACCTCTATATCCAGTTCAGATAGGGCATCTGCAAATACCTGGTTGAAGACCTTGTTAATTAGCAGGTTGTCAATTTCATTTTGAAACGCAATGACATTCAATTTTGCACCTGTCGCAAGTGCAGCGCCTTCCGCAATTAGCTTGACTTTTTTTGTTACCTCATTCAAGTCCTTTCTGTGTGCAGCTCTCAGATAAAATCTTGCCTTTGCATACTCTGGAACAATATTTGGGGCATCTCCTCCATGTGTAATAATGCCATGTATGCGCACATCATCTTTGAGATGCTGCCTCAGTGCATTTATTCCGTTAAACAATTGAATGACTGCATCCAGCGCATTGATTCCCTCATGAGGTGATGCCGCAGCATGTGCTGGTTTTCCAATAAACTCAAAGTCAAGAGGATCCACTGCCAGAGAGTTTCCGGTTGTTCTTGTTTCATTTGAAGGGTGCACCATGAGTGCTGCATCAATTCCTTCTAAAAGTCCGTGTTTGACAAAACTTCCTTTTGCGCTTCCATTCGGTCCCCCTTCCTCAGCAGGAGTACCGAACACCACAATTTCCCCTCCTGTTTCGTCAACAATCTGGCTGAGAGCGATGGCCGCTGCAATACTTGCCGTTCCTATAATATTGTGGCCGCATGCATGACCAAGCCCCGGCAGTGCATCATATTCTGCCAAAAATGCTATCGAAGGACCGTTTTTTCCTGACAATTTTCTTGCTATAAAAGCAGTGCTGTGACCAGCAACATCTCTTTCTACATGAAACCCCTCTTCTTCCAGTCGTGAGGACAGCAGGCCTGATGCAAAATATTCTTCATTTCCAATCTCCGGTTTATCATGAATTTGATGGCTGATATCAATATACCTTTCTGCCTGTGCATCTATGTCATCAATGACCGACACTTTAAGCTGCTGCAGGTTATTAACTTCTAAAGGCATGTTCACTCCTCCATTCCTTTCTAGTTATTCTCCAATTTCACTTAGCGGTACAAAGGTCGGTATGGTGCTTCCTTTGTATTCATTTTTGATAAATTCAGCTACGTCATCCTGCTGATACAGTTCTGCAACTTTCTTTAACGTTTCATTTTCTTTGTCCTCGAATCTTACTGCAATGATATTAATATAAGGTGTAGCTGTATTATCTTCGTGGAAAATCGAATCTTTTGTAGGGTTAAATCCAGCATCTACAGCAATTCCGTTATTGATTATTGATCCTGCCACATCAGGAAGGACCCGCGGCGTTTGTCCCGCTACGACAGGAACAATCTCCAAATTCTTAGGATTATCTTTAATGATTCCAAGAGAGCCATTGCCGTCAAAATCTTCAGGCAATGTGATCAGCCCTGCTTCCTGCAGCAAAAGAAACGCTCTGCCCATATTGGTTGCCTCATTGGGTACTGCAATTTTGCCTCCTTCCGGAATTTCACTCACATTTTTAAATTTATCTGAATATAAACCCATTGGTGCTATGACTGTAGTGGCCAGTGGAGCGAGATCTAAATTATGTTCCTTTTTAAACGCATTAAAATAAGAAATGGTTTGAAAAGCATTCGCGTCCAGTTCTCCCTCTGCCAAGGCCAGGTTCGGCTGTACATAATCTGAAAACCTAACAATTTCAATAGTAATTCCTTCTTTTTCAGCTTTTTTAGCAACAAAATCCCAAATGCGGTTATCAGATCCGCTGACTCCAATTTTAACTGTTTCCTGTTTTTCATTTCCTCCTGCAGAAATATTTCCGCATGCTGTTAATGCTGCTAATGCAGCTGCCAATACAAATACCAGTATCTTTTTCATTTTCTCCACTCCTTAACGTCTTCGAATTGTTTTTGAAAGAAGATTGCCTGAAGATTGAAGTCCTTGTACCAGGACAACAAGAATAACAACTGTGATAATCATTACCATGGTATCGAATCTCTGATATCCATATGTAATTGCCAAATCCCCCAGCCCTCCTCCTCCTACCGCTCCAGCCATTGCAGATGCTCCAACAAGTCCAATGGTGGCGATGGTAAGATTCAGCACTAGAGAACTGAGTGCTTCCGGAACAAGAAAGCGAAAGATAATCTGCCCAGGTGTTGCTCCCATTGCCTCTGCAGCTTCAATCACTCCTGGCTGCACCTCCAGCAGGGAACTTTCTATTAATCTAGCAATGTACGGGCCAGCGTAAAACACCAGTGGTACGACTGCTGCCGATGTTCCGATCGATGTTCCGACTATTAGTCTTGTCAGAGGAATAATTGCAACCATCAGAATAATAAAGGGCACTGATCGAAACACATTGATGATACTGTTCAGCACTTTAAAGACTAAAGGATTTTCCAGCAGATGCCCCTTCCTTGTTACGACCAGCAGTACGCCGAGCGGAAGCCCGATTAATGTTGAAAACAGAAGTGAAAAACCAACCATCACAAGTGTTTCGACAAGAGCATCCATAATTTGGCTAAAATCAACCAGCATGAGGCAGAACCTCCCTGACTGTCACTTTTTCCTGATGGATAAACATAAGTGCCCTGCTGATCTCACTTTCTCTTCCTTGCAGCTCCACAACAAGATTTCCAAATGGAATACCTTGCAGCTCTGTAATATTTCCAAGCAGAACATTCACATGTACATCAAACTTCTTAGCTACCTGAGACAAAAGCGGCTGTCCTGAAGACTGTCCGATAAATTGGATTTTAAATACCCTGCTGTCACCCTCCCTGTTTTCTACAAGTGCCTGAATGGATTCCGGTATGGAATCGGGAAGAACAGAGCGGACAAAATTTGCGGCTGTATCTGTTTGGGGATTCGTAAACACTTCAAATACTGTCCCGCTCTCTATAATTTTTCCATCCTCTATCACACCTACTTTATGGCAAATTTCTTTAATGACACTCATTTCGTGTGTAATCATGAGGATTGTAATATCATACTCACTGTTGATTTTTTTGAGCAGTTGAAGAATAGAATCTGTTGTTTGAGGATCCAAGGCGGAAGTAGCCTCATCACACAGGAGGATAGAGGGCTTGGTTGCCAACGCCCGTGCTATTCCGACTCTTTGTTTCTGCCCTCCGGAAAGCTGGTCCGGGTAATGGCTGGCTTTGTCCTCCAAGCCTACAAAGCTCAGCAATTCCCTTACTCTTGCTTGTATATCGTTTTTAGGTGTGTTTGCCAAAAGGAGTGGCATAGCAATGTTCGAAAAAACAGTTTTGGAGTTCAGCAAATTAAAATGCTGAAACACCATCCCTATTTTCCTTTTAGTTTCTCTAATATCTTTTTTTGAAAGAGACAGGAGATTTTTCCCTTCTACAAACACCTCTCCGTCCGAAGGCCTCTCCAGAAGGTTGACGCATCTGATTAGAGTGCTTTTCCCTGCACCGCTAAACCCAATTACTCCGAAAATTTCTCCTTTCTCAACAGTCAAATTCACTCCATTCAGTGCTCTGATTATAGTATCTCCGCTGCCAAATTCTTTTTTTACATCCTTGAATTGAATCATGCTGTACCTCCTTTTCATAGAAAAAACCCCCTTCCTGAAAAAGAAGAGGGCTGAAAAAAAATTGCGTCCCTCTTATCTTTCAAGCTGTAAGCTTGCTGGAATTGGCACAGTACTGTACAGTCTGCTGCCGAAGTTTCAAAGGGCCAGTCCCTCCACTTCTCTGGATAAGATTGCGTAGCTCATTCAGTTGTACAGGCTGCTAAGCGAACTTGCAGACCTGCTTTGCTGCGTTTTATTGCTAGGAAAACATTGTTCTTAGAACGAAGAAACCTCTTCTGCATACAGCAAGAAGAGGTTTCATCATAATGATTCCGCACTCTTCTTATCTGCCAAGCTCACCGCTTGTTGGAAGTAGCACAGTTTCCGCAAACATGCGGATCTGCTGCCGAGGCTTCGCAGGGCCAAATCCCTCCGCCTCTCTTGATAAGAAGTTTCGTTCATTCAATTGTTATTAATTTACACCGTCTGTTTTTTTTTGTCAACCATAAATTGTTTGAAACTTAATCGACAATTTTCCCGACTATTATAATGAATAGCAAATACTCTTTGGGAGAGATTGAGCCATGAGAAGAAGACTGAGAAAAAAAGGCTTTGAAGAACGGATGGAAGCCAACAGGCAGATGATTCTGAAAGACGAGCCTGCGCTTGAGGAGATTTACGAAAGAATTGAACAAAAGCATTTGAGAGCGGATGAACCAAGCTTTTCAAACAAAAGAGAGCAGTTGAACAGACAAGAAAAACATTTTACCGCCAGAAGCTGATACCGCCCTTGGGGCATCCACCAGATTCTTCAGTCACAACTCAGAATTTCTTTTCAAAACATAACAGCCTCCCTTTCAAGGAGAGGCTGCTTGTCATGATTGTGAGTCTTCGTAACGCACTTCACGATCATCTGTGTAATTGATTTTCAGCTTAAAGCTTTTATAATCTTCAGGAAGCTGAAATTTTTCCAGTACTTCCTGTATCACTTCCTGATCTTGAGAATCTGCAGTGATCGTCAAATTGTCCAGTCTGGCTTTCAGGGCACTAACCGCTTCCTCGCCTTTCAGTTCGCTGCCATTCAAGCCGTCTTCAATTTCTCCCTCTTCGCCGAGTTCTGTTCCTTCATACTCAGCCTCGTAAGTACCATCTTCATATTCTACTTCCAGTTCAAATTCTTTAAAGCGGAGAGCATCTGTTTCTGCCGTTTCACTTTGAGGCGGGGCTGCATCTGTTGCTTCCCTCTCACTCTGATTTTCCTCTAAAACTGCATCATCCCTGGTCATATCATCTGATGTATTGCACCCGGAAATCACTAAGCCCGAAATCAGAAACACCGGAATTAGTTTTTTTGCTGCATCCATAAAACTCCTCCTTCTGAAGTTAGTTTCTTCCAAAACTATACCCATAAGAAGGCTCTCATAACCCCAGAGCAGCACGTGCCTTTCCTCCTGTTTCCCCTTTGCAGCTGATATGGACAGAAAAAAAACAAGACTTTTACCATATTGCAACGGGCAGCAGATGATCTCCTTCTTTTAAATGGAGTACCTTTCAGCCAATTTTTCACTCCCGCTCACTCTCTAAGTCTATTGGCGCTGCTGCAAATGCAGAGTTTATAGCCCTTTACTCAAAATTTCACTCCAAAATACCTTACCGACAAAAACAGACCAAAGATGTGTTTGCGGGAAATGTCGACACAAGCCGGCATTTTGCTTATAAAATGAAAGCGGGATAGCGGAAACAGCACATCGGCAAACAGCCATTATAATCATTATCTTTTATGCTTTCGCCTCTGCATGCTCCGTCTTCCCTACAATGACTACAGGAGGATATTCCATGTCTACTCACACAGCAGCCGGTCCATCAAAAAACAACTATTTGTTTGAAATCCATTTTCTTCGTGCTTTAGCTTGTTTGCTCGTTTTAGGCGTGCATGTATCAGCAACGAATTATGCAATGAATGATGATACGTACACGTCTTTTACGTATTTTATGAATCAGATAGGGAGATTCGGCACACCGATTTTCGCAGTTATCAGCGGATTTCTGCTTTTTTACCAAGTAAAAAGAAAAGGGTTTCAGCCGGGAAAGTTTATTGTTTCGAGGGTATCAAAAATTCTCATTCCATTTTTGATCTGGAGTACAGCGTATCTGTATCTTCTCGCTTATTATAATCCTGGCAGAGAAGTGAATTTACTAGGAGAAGCAGGCACAATTCTCAGCGGCAATGCATTTTATCATCTATATTTTGTTGCTATTGTTGTACAATTTTATATCATTTTTCCTATTATCCAAAGAATTTTCAGAACACAGACCATGATGATTGCCTTTGCATTTATTTCTTTTATGATCAGTTATAAGCTGTACGGATTTGATCCTAGTATATCAGGTCCTGTCGGAGAATTTTTGGCAGGCAAATCGTTTATGCCAGTGTGGATTTTTTATTTCGCTTTCGGGGGACTGCTTGCGTATTTCTGGGAAGAAATTTCAGCGTTTGCTGTAAAACGCCCTTTTAAGATGCTGCTGCTGGCATTATTCATCAGTGGACTTGCAGTATTGGAATATACTGTGAATGGATATGTATCCAATCGCCGTCTTTCCAATCTGATCAATATACCGCTCTTGTCTATTAGCATTGTTGGCATTTATTCGCTCATATCTTCTACAAAAATTGTAAAAGGCTTCTTCATTCTGATTGGAAAGTATTCCATGGGCATCTATCTGATTCATCCAATGATTTTATATGTAATGGCAAGGGAGCTTCCGCAGCAATATTGGGACTTTACATATGTTCCCGCTATGTTTGCAGCAGTGCTTTTGATAGCTGTTATCTTTATTGCAGTTTTTTCGCTGCTCCCTTTGAGCAGTTTTATTATCCCTGTTCCGAAACTGAAAAAGCCTGCTGCAAAAAAGCCTGAGGAAAGTCAGCCTGAGGCAGAAAAATTACCTGCATAACTCTGCAGAGAATAATTACTTTGCAGCTTCATTCAGCATCTGTCCCTGCTCTGAAAGATGGTGTTTAATCGCTTTCAGGGCACGGTGCTGGGTGGTTTTCACTTTACTTTCAGTCCACCCTAAAGCTTCTGATGTTTCCGCAATTGACAATTGTTCAATATACCGCAGTACAATGACTGCTCTTTGGTCATTACTGCATGCATGTAAAGCATTGTAAATCCATTGCACTTGTTCGCCCCGGACAGCAATTTCCTCCGGGAGGGGCGCAGCATCTTTGATCTGGCGGCGGTCCCAGTCGAAGCTATCCATAACCCTCTTTTTGACTGTAGATTGTTTTCTGAGCCAGTCAATGGCAACATGCCTTGCTATTGACAGAATCCATGTTTTTTCACTGCTTCTTCCTTCAAATTTATCGTAAGACTTCAGGACTCTGATATATACCTCCTGCGATAAATCCTCAGCCTGCACACGGTCTTTTACCATATAGTAAAGGAATTGATACACATTTTGGTGATAAGACGAATAAAGCCTGTTGAACAATGTTTCCAAGAATACCCCTCCCTTCTGCAATCGTTTGGCTTTCCACCTTCAATTCTATTCTATAAAGTAAAATAAAGGAATGAATTTTACGAAAATGTTACAAATATGACAAAAATAATTCTTTTAGACTACTTCGAGAGTAATAAAAAATCCTCTTTTCACACAAAAAAACAGGCAGAACCTGTTTTATTTGAGCCTATTATTTTGTTAGATATCTATTTTGACTAGAGAATTCCTAGGAGTTTGATTGTGAATGACCTTCCAGTACGAGGGGTACCGTTTGTTTAGCACCTTTGCGGAACACTTCCATTTCAATTTTTTCACCAATAGCATTCTTATAAAGTTCTCTTCTGAATTCAGAAGAGCTCCCCACAGCTTCCCCATTGACAGCTGTAATGATATCTTCCTTTTGCAGTCCCGCTTTTGAGGCAGGAGATTGATAGACTATCCCCTCAATGTAAACGCCCTCTTTGACCGTGTCAGGCAGTGCTAATTCACTTTGCCTGTACTGCTGGGAAATTTGTGACAAATCCATCAAAGAAACTCCTATATATGGCCGGTGGATCTCACCTTTTTGCAGGAGCTCTTCCACGATGGGCTGAACATCATTACTTGGAATGGAAAATCCGAGCCCTTCCACTCCGTTTTGGCTAATCTTTAAGGAATTGATGCCAATTACTTCACCGTTCATATTGATCAGCGGTCCGCCGCTGTTGCCCGGGTTAATAGCTGCATCGGTTTGGATAACATTCAACTCCCACTGCCCCTGGCTGGTATTGATGGCTACAGTTCTGTCTTTTCCGCTGATGATTCCTTCGGTAACTGTCCGGGAAAATTCCATTCCAAGCGGATTCCCGATTGCGATGACACTTTCCCCGGTTCTCAGCTTTTCTGAGTCTCCAAGCTTTGCAACTGTTTCAACGTAGCTTCCATCAATTTTTAAAACTGCAAGATCTGTCAGCGGATCCTTTCCCACGAGTTCTGCCTCTGTTTTTTCTCCGGAAGATAATGAAACTTCTATTCCCTGTGCACCTTCTATTACATGATTGTTTGTGATAATAAATGCTGCATCACCTTCCTTTTTAAAAATTACCCCTGACCCCGCTCCCTGTTCGAGGTTTTCTTTTTGTCCTGTTTGGTTGAAACTCTGCCGCAGATTGGAGACACCTACTATGGCAGGAGTTAGGTTTTCTGCAATATCAGCAATGCTGCCGCCGCTGCTGACAGCCTCAGCGTTTGCCGCCAGCGACTGGCTTTCCCCTGAGCTTTTCACCTGCTCTTGAGCTGGGTAGTAAGCACGCTGTTCCGGCTGAATGTATGGAGCTGCTCCCAGTACGGCCATTCCGCCTATTACTCCGCTTATTAGTGATACTCCAACTGTTTTCCAAGGTTTTTTAGGTTCCTTATATCGCTGATCTTGACTATTCTCATCATAGTAGCCCATCTGCTTAACCTCCCGCGTATTCCTTTGATACAATTACTATAGAAAAAGATTTTGGGATAAGTATGAAAAAATTATGTGAAATTATGAAATCACGCCATTTGTCAGCAGTGCATTATATAATGATCAAAAAGGGAGTGAGCGCAATGGCTTATACAGTCTATCTTGTTGAAGATGAAGAAAATTTAAATGAGCTGCTTAGCTCCTATTTAAGGAAAGAGGGCTGGAATGTAACAGCCTTTCACACAGGGGAAGCTGCTCAACAGATGATTGAGAATCCACCGGATTTATGGATTCTCGATATTATGCTGCCGGATATTGACGGTTATCAGCTGATCAGAGAGATCAAACAGGTATCAAGCTCTACGCCCGTAATCTTCATATCCGCCCGTGATGCTGATATTGACAGGGTGCTCGGTTTGGAACTTGGAAGTGATGACTATATTTCAAAGCCTTTTTTACCAAGGGAGCTTGTCATTAGAGCACAAAAGCTTCTGTCCCGCATTGGGGCGGCTGAGGAGCAGAGCTCTTCTTTGCAGGCTGGTCCCTATCAGGTTCGTGAGCTTGTCAGGCAGGTATTCTATCAGAACAGCGAGGTCAGCCTGACGTCAAAGGAATATGATCTGCTGATTTTTCTATTAAAAAATCCAGGACAGGCTTTTGCGAGAGAACAGCTGCTGCTGAATATCTGGGGAAATGACTATTTTGGGTCGGACAGGGTTGTGGATGATCTTGTCCGCAGGCTGAGGAAAAAAATGCCTGAACTTCGAGTTGAGACTATTTATGGTTATGGATACAGGCTGATTAAAGAATGAAGAACAAATCGCTGGCACTTCAAATTTGGGCGGTTATCTCAGGCATCCTGCTGATGATATCCATCCTTTTGCTCGTACTATTTCCATCCACATTAAGAAGCTTTTTCACAGAATCGCTGTATAACAGCATAGAAAACGAACAGGCGGTTCTGACGAGCGGTACACTTGAAGATAATCCTTATGCCGAGAGAATTAAACCGCAGCTTTATGACAAGGCTGTACAGCACATCATTCTTCCGGAAGATCCGTCCCTTTCTTTTTATACAAGGCTCCTTCCACCAGCTTTTTTAAGAGAAACACAGCTGCTGGCAATCAGCCAGGAAAGTCTGAACTCCAGATATTCAGAGAAGCTGGAAGGTGAAACACTCTACTTCATTATTAAAAAAATAAGTGTGAACGGCGAACCGTCCTTTTTGCTGTCTTACGCGTGGGACTCCTACAGAAATGACCTTGTTTTTACCCTGTTCAAACAGCTGCTGATTGTCATGGCAATTGTATTCCTGCTGAGCTGGATTCCCTCTCTATGGCTTGCGAAATACTTATCGAGGCCTCTGGTGGCGCTTGAAACTCATGTGAACCGGATTTCCCAGCAGGATTGGCATGAGCCGGTATCACTGGATCGCTCTGATGAAATTGGAAAACTTGCTGCCAGTATTGAGGATATGAGAAGGAAGCTTGTCAAAAAAGACGAATCTCAGCGGGCATTGCTTCAGAACATCTCACATGATCTGAAGACACCAGTCATGGTTATCCGCGGATACGCAAGTTCTGTGAGTGACGGGATTTTTCCAAAGGGAGATCTGGAGAGCACGATGAATGTAATTGAAATGGAATCAGAACGCCTTGAAAAGAAGATCCGAAATCTTCTTTACCTGACAAAACTGGATTATCTGGCGGAAAAACCGGTTGCGGACAGCAAAATTGACTTAGCAAAAACAGTGTATGAGGTTACTGATAAAGTCCGCTGGCTTCGCCCTGAACTGGAATGGAACACTTCTATAGAACCTGCTGTTGTTTACGGAGACGAAGAGCTTTGGACAAAGCTTCTGGAAAATATGCTTGAAAATCAAATTCGCTATGCACAGCAGGAAGTAACGATTTCGCTTGCATCTGGTGAAAAAAACATCCTTTCCATTGAAAATGACGGGCCACCCATTCATGAAGAGCTGATTCCTCAACTATTTGAACCTTTCCGGAAGGGAAGTGACGGGGAATTTGGCATCGGGCTGAGTATTGTTAAGCGCATCGCAGATATTTATGGTGCAGATATTACAGTATCCAATCTCCCTCATGGTGTGATGTTTCAATTTTCTATCCCTCTGGTCAAAGAGCACAAATAAGTGCTCTTTTTTCCATGCCGAATTCAAAGTGCTAGATTTCCTGTTGGAATACAATCATATCCAATGCTCTAATCCCATTTTCAACAATGATTTCCGGATAGGCAAGAAAATAATCCCGTCTTATTTCCTTCATGCGGAACCCTGCTTTTTGGTAAAATGCAATGTTATCCAGGCTGCTGTTAGCAGTTCCAACCATGACTCTTGTAACATTTTCTTTCTTCAGCTCTTGAAGCAGGCTCGTCAGCATGGCTTTGCCAATGCCCCTGCCTTGAAGATTCTCCCTGACCGCCATATTCATAATCTCGGCTGATTTCTCCCCTTTTCTTTGCACAGCTGCTGCAGCAATGGCTTCTGTATCCTTTCCAAATGCAGCATATACATCACACGCTCCAAGATATTTGTTAATCATGTTCTCTGACTCATCTGCAAGCAGCATCAAATTCATAAAATGTGATTTCTCTTCAGAACTGGCTTTTATTAGTATCAACGCAATTTCCTCCAGAATTAAAATAGGAGCAGCTCATTCCGCTGCTCCTTCATCTTAATCCTTTTTTAATTCTACCTCCAGGAAAACTTTCTCATGCTTTTGTCCTTCTTCTCTATCTTTTAAGTTGCATACTTCACGGGATGTGGAAGTAATTGTAAAATCCTGCTCAAAAGACTGAATAATCTTATTAACCTCTTCCCTTTTCCCTAGCAATCTTATTTGTGCCATCATTCCGCTCTCCTAATTGGTATCTTTATATATTACTTTCACATTTTCCCTTCTGCTAAAACCTTTTTTTGCCTTACTCCATGATTTGTAGCACAAATGTCATAAGATTTCAGGAAGGTAGCGCCTATGACAAGGCTCTGTTAATGTATGTTGTTGATTTTCTTCCTCAACTAACGGTTCAGAATACTTAAAACAACGATAATTAAATAAAGTCCGTATTCAGGGAGGTAGACAATGCTTAAAATCATTGGAAATGTAATAGATAGAATATCTTTCTTCAATGGTTATTCTAGTGTTGAGAAAGTAGAAAAGGGTTATTCACCTGATAATAAATACATAGTTATAAAGGGGTTAAACAAATATCTTTTACGCATTTCTGACAATATTACCAAAAAAGAGAATCAGAAAATAAGTTGCTTCAAGAGTTAGAAAAAAGAAAAATTCAATCACAAAAACCTATCTTATTTGGTGAAATAATAAATGATAACATTTGTATTATGATAATAGAGTATATTGAAGGAATTCCTGCGATTGAAGCCTTTAAAAAATGTTCTAATAGTATTCAACATCAAATTGGCTTGAGGCTGGTAAAGAACTATATAACATTCATCAAATTAAAGCCCCAGCTTATGTATCTAAATGGGATGAAATACAAAGCAAGAAATATAAATATTACCTAAGTGAATATGAGAAAGGTGATTTTAAACTTAATAAAGATAATAAAATCATTGGTTTTATTGAAGATAATTTGAATTTATTATCTGATAGACCTAACACTCTACTACATGACCATTTTCATTTGGAACATATAATACTTTCAGATAATAAGTATAAAGGGGTTATTGATTTCAATGGTTACGATTACGGGGACCCTTATCATGATTTCTATAATCTATCATTATTTAGCAGAAGAATTAGCGTACCATTTGCTATAGGACAAATTAATGGTTATTTCTTAGGTCAACCAGAAGATTATTTTTGGAGATTATACTCCCTATATTCTGCAATGAATATATTTTCTACTAGAGTATGGACTGAAAATTATGACCCTGATTCCTTTGATGATGCGTTAGAAAGAATAGAAATTATATTGAAAGAACATGATTATTTCAACAGTATTAAACCTAAGTGGTACAGTTCAAATTTGTAAATACCTTTATACAATCTTATAACTTTGTGAATAAATACACTTACATTAAAGGGTGGCATTTTTCAAGAAGGAGAAGTGCTCTTTTTTTGTTAAACTAACGTGGAGTTGAAGAAGGATTGTCTTAATAGGATAGAGAAATATATATATTCTGAGTTGTTAGGAAAGGGGAATTTCATTTGAGTTTTGAGTACACTATTTTTAATTCAATACCAGATTCTGTTTTATTAGAGGGCATTCTAGAACTTCATAAAGACATTTTTGGTACTTCTGATGATTTGATTGACAAGATGACAAGTAAACCCCAATTGTTAGTTATTACTGCGATGGATGGCAAAAAAGTTATTGGATACAAGATTGGATATGAAATTGATTGTAATAAATTTTATAGTTGGGTAGGTGGAGTGGATACTAATTACAGAAAATATGGTGTTGCTTCTATGTTAATGAAAAAGCAACATCAATATTTAAAGGAAAATGGTTATAACGTTGTCCAAACAAAAACAATGAATAAATGGCGGAGTATGTTAGTTTTGAATATTAAAAAAGGATTTGATGTCATTGATACTTATAAAGATGAAAGAGGATTACATAAAATCGTCCTTGAAAAAAATTTACTCAACTAACGGGGAGCTTTAGTTAAAGAAGATGCCTGCAAGGAGAACTCATAAATGGGTTCTTTTCTTTTGATGAAATATCAACATTAACGTTTAACAGAGCCTATGACAAAAAAAGATATCAAGAGAAAGCTCTTGATATCTCAGACTGTAACCAGAACTTCAAGGCAATTCAGCGTGTCTACTCCTGATTGACCGCTTTATTTTTATGTGTCTGGTGCTGTTCAGGTTTCTTTGCATCCATCGCACTTCTCAAAGGAATTTCTTTCACAAAAAAAGTAAGCACAACGGCTACGAGCATGATGGAGGCTGCAGCCCAAAATACGCCTGACAAAGCAAAACTTAAAGCATCCTGCAGGGCGCTGATCATCGCCTCAAACAGGGGCAGAATATCAGCGGGCAGGTTTTCTTTAATGGCATCTAGCTGACTGTGATCCAGCAAAAGCTGCGGATTCTGAAGTGCCGAAAGCTGTTCAGCAGCTTGAGGATCTATGGGAGCCTGCTGACTTTGCATCTCGGTGCTAAGCTCAGCAATTCTGTCATTCATTCGCTGATTCAGGATTGTGCCCATCAAGGCAACTCCGACAGTGCCCCCCATTGAACGGAACAGCTGTGTTGATGCTGTGGCAACTCCAAGATAGCTTTGAGCAACTGCATTCTGAATGGTCAGTGTGAAAACAGTCATTCCAATTCCCAGACCAAGACCAACCAAGATCAAATATAAAATCAGAGCTCCTTGAGATGTTTCAGCATTCATTGTTGTAAATAAAAACAGTCCAACAGTAGTAACGGCTAAGCCGATAATCGCCTGAATTTTATATTTACCTGTCCTTGAAATAATCTGCCCTCCAATTGCACTGGAGAAAACAAGGCCAAGCGTCATTGTCATGGTAATAAAACTGGAATGTGTAGCTGAAAAGCCAAGAACTCCCTGTACAAAGTACGGTATATACATGGCTCCTCCAAACATTCCGACACCTATTGCAAAACCAATGATATTGCTAATGGTGAAAATGCTGTTTCTGAACAGGTGCAATGGAATGATTGGGCTCTGTGCTTTTCTCTCTACAGCAATAAAAATGAACAGCGACAGGATGGCTGCTGCGAAAAGGCCGGAAATTTGTACAGAATTCCAGTCATATTTTGACCCTGCCCACGAGAAACCAAGCAGTAAAGGGACAATCGTTGCAGTAAGGAAGAAGGATCCAAGATAATCCACTGATTCCCCTGCTTTCTTCTCCACTGAAGGAAACAGCTTCCAAATCAGCACAAGTGCCACAAGACCAAGCGGTAGGAAGACCCAGAATACCCACTTCCATTGAAGGTTATCAACAATATATCCGCCAAGCGCTGGACCGAACACACTTGACAGACCAAAAACAGCACTCATTGCGCCCGTCCATTTTCCTCTTTCACGAGGAGCAAACAAGTCTCCTACTGCAGTAAAGGCAGTGGACATAATCAAGCCCGCTCCAAGTCCTTGAACTCCGCGGTACGTAATCAGCTGAAATATATCAGAAGAAGTTCCGCATAGAAAAGCACCAATCATAAAAATAATGATACCAACTATCATAAACGGTTTTCTTCCATAAATATCTGATAGTTTACCGACCAGGATGGTGGTAATGGCTGAAGTTAACATGTAAATCGTAAACACCCAGCTGTAATAATCCAGCCCGCCCAGTTCAGCAATAATTTTCGGCAGTGCGTTGCCGACTATAGTCTGGTTAACTGCTGCAAAAAACATCGCACTGATAATAGCAACCATAATTGTAATCTTTTCTTTATGGCTTAAATGTTCCATTCTCTTTCACCTCTTGTTGTCTTTCCTTTTATCTGTTTTTCCCTAAACTGTTGTTTTCCATTTCTATGATAAGTACTTACCTATTATAAATCGGCATGACCAGTCAGTCAATAAATTAAGCCTAATAATTTACAGTATCATTATACCTTGAAAAACAAATTGGCTTGACTAGTCAGTCAAAAGTAAAATAGTTTATTTTTCACAATTCTGAATTTATAATGAAGTAGGGTGATAATAATGACTTATTCAATAGTAGGATATGATCCAAAAGAGAGAGAATGGGGAATAGCTGTACAGTCCAAATTTTTAGCAGTGGGCGCAGTTGTTCCGTTTGCAAGTGCTGAAATAGGTGCAATTGCTACACAGTCTTATGCAAACACGTCGTATGGACCAAGTGCTTTGCAGCTAATGGCGGAAGGACGAAAAGCAGAGGATATCATTCTTCTCTTAACAAAGGACGACCCGGATAGAGAGCTCCGGCAATTTGGTATTGTAGATGCAGAGGGGGGTTCAGCTACATATACAGGTAAAGAATGCTACAACTGGGCAGGCGGAACAGCAGGAAGGCACTTTGCAGCACAAGGAAACATCCTGGTCAGCAGGGAAACGGTAGATGCAATGGCCACTTCTTTTCTAGAAACAGAGGGAACCCTTGCCCATAGGCTGCTGACGGCGCTGGAGAGCGGACAAGCGGCCGGCGGCGACAGCAGGGGCCAGCAATCTGCATCATTAACTGTCGTAAAAGCAGGCGGCGGCTATGGCGGCTTCAACGACCGCTATATCGATCTTCGGGTAGATGATCATGCGGAACCAATATCTGAACTTAAGAGACTTCTCTCTCTTCATCAGCTCTATTTTCATGAAACCAAGGAAGAGAACATTGTTAAAATACAAGGAGAGATTGAGAGTGAGCTAGTGAAACAGCTGCTCAGGCTGAATTATCTGAAATCAGCAAACCCGGATGTCAGCTTGCTTCTTGAAACATACAAAACATACCTTCATACGGAAAATTTTGAGATGAGAGAACAGAAAGAAGGTTATCTTGACCTGGAAGTACTCTCATTTATGCAGCAGAGCAGGTAAAGAGGAAAAGGGCCGGACGCAGGAGCGACCGGCCTTTTTGTTATGAACATATTCATTCTCCGTCGCTGTAAAAAAAGATGATCTCTGCAAACATACAGAGATCATCTTTAGCTAGCAGCTTAAATTCCTGAGCCGCTGTTTATTAGTTTTTAGAGTAAGCAACTTTTGATTTGTCCGCAACGATATAATATCCGCCGCCTACCATCAATTTATTGCCTTCCACTCCATACACACGGTACTGTTCACCTTTTTTAAGCTGTCTGCTGACTTTTCCGGATGCATCCATCAATGCAGTGTCTGCATTCATCTTGACCATACCTTCAAAATAAACAGCATTTTTATTGTAAAGAACATAGTAACCGCCTCCGACTTGATAACGGTCTGATTGTATTTCGTAAGTTTTAACAGCCTCGCCCTTTTGAAGAACGCGGTGAAGTTTTCCATCAGGAGTGAACATGTTCCGATTCTCTCTGATCAGGACTCTTCCAGAATAGAGACTTACAAAATTACGGTCATTTTTGATATAGTAGTCTCCGCCAACGTTGATCAGTCCATTGTTATGGCCGAATACTCTTAATGCTTCGCCCGGCAGAGCAGTTTTGTACTTCGTTTCTTTTCCGTCTTTATCAATCTTGACAATTTCTACTGCCTTTTTAATGATTGCTCTTGCAATCGGCTCTTTCACCTTTACTTCAGGCAGAACTCTTCCTGGTTTTTCCTCAGCACGGCTGAAGTTTACTGTATACTTTGCAAAATTGTTAGTACCTTCCCCTGCATACTGAATGTTTTTATAATCTGCGAGCAGATCTTTTGCTTTAGGAGAAGAGTTAAAAGTAACGTTTACCGGAGAGGTAATTGCTGAAAATCTCCAGTTATTGTCTGCTGCTGGATCAATATTCTTCTTTTCAATAATATAGTTGATGACAACCTGGCGATTTTCATCAGGATAAGAGGCAATAATATTGTTTCCGTCAGGATTTGCAATCTTTGAATTAGCACGGTAGTTATTTGTTGCAACAATAAATTCCTGTTGAAGATTGATTGGTTTTCCGTCAAACTGCAGGTTTTTAATACGGTTGGCAGCAGGGTTAACAATTTCAGTTCCTGCAACATTATATCTTGCCGGCTGTGTTACATCAATTTCATACGTAACGCCGTCAATAACATCAAAGTTGAAGGCTGGAAAATCAGGATTGATTAGTGCCTGCTCTTCAGTTTTAGCAGGATCAATTTGGTTGAATTGAACTGCTGACCATTCAAGCCATTCTTTTACCTGAGCACCTGTTAACTTGGCTGCAGCTACAGTGTTGCTGTACTTGTAAAGATCTGCAACGTTTTTAATGGCAATGTTTCCTGCTTCAAAAAATGTATAGTCATCTGCTCCATTTCTTCCGGCTTTGAAAGGTGCACCAGCAGAAAGAACTGGAAGATCTTTATAGTTTGTTTTTTGAATTTCTCTTTCCACATATTCTTTTTGTGCATTTGTCACAATTTGAATAGATGGATCATCCTGCACACGTGCAAAATAGCTGTGAATTCTGGAAGATGTTTTACCAACAGGCTGATTGACATATGCAACTGCAGCATCATGATAATTCTTAATTTTTGCAGATAGCTCAGCATCAGCTTTTACATCTGATACAGGTAGTGCGGATGACTGGGAGTTTTTCACAGTCCATTTGCCGTTATCAGTTTTCTCAAGAGTCATATCTATCAAACCTAGGTGTGATCCGTCAACACCTGCTTGAACGCCGGCCACGCCATTAATTGTTCCCTTCGTAACGTCAACGTTCGGGACATCCTTAAAATTAGCGCTTGGGAAAGTATTATGAGTGTGACCAAAAAGTATCGCGTCAATTCCTTTAACCTTTGATAACTCGTATACTTGATTTTCCTCACTTTGCAATTCCTTCGGATCTAGTCCGCCATGAGACAATACAACAATGATATCTGCACCCTCATTCTTCATTTGAGGAACATATCTTTCTGCAGCTGTTACTGCGCTGAATGTGTCAACTTTTCCCTCAAGATGGGCTTTGTCCCACTGCATAATTTGTGGAGCAACCACACCGATGACGCCCACCTTCAAATTTACATTGTTTCCGTTTTCATCTTTAAATGTTCTGTCTAGAATTTCGTAAGGCTTATATTTCGGTGTTCCAGGTGAACCGGCTTTTTCAACGTTTGCACTTAAATATGGAAAGTTTGCTTTGCTGTACACAAGATCAAGGTAATCTAGACCATAGTTAAATTCATGATTTCCAAGTGCTGCAGCATCAAATTTCATTTCATTCATTAATGTAATAGCAGGATGTGTTTCATCTTTAGTAATAGGATTTTCCACAGCAACATAATCACCAAGAGGATTTCCCTGAATGATATCGCCGTTGTCAAATAGAAGTGTATTGCCGTTTAATGCTCGCTGCTCTTTAACCAGAGTTGCGACACGAACAAGGCCGACTTTTGATGCTTCATCCGAAAAATAATTATAGTCATTCAAACTCATATGAATGTCTGTAGTTTCCAAAATTTTAATCTTTAAAGTGTTTGAACTTGATGTCTCCGCTTTAGCCAGATTGCTTAAAGGGCTGATTAATAAACCTAAAACTAAAATAGCTGATAAAAGTATTCTTGTAGAATGCCATAATGAGTGCTTCACTTTTTTGCTCCTTTTCCGATTTTAGATTTTTACAACAGATTTATTATATAGGAAAAAATAACGAAAAAGCGACAATTTTTTTAAAATTATGTAATCATTATGTATCTTTTTTGTAAAGGCAAGTTTGCAATACTTGAAGGACTCTGATAGGACTGCAGTTAGTTTCCATAAGATCTTACTTCTCTTCATATAATCTTGCACTCAAATTGAAACAGCACCATCTCAAACTCTGTAATTCAGCCCCCCAAAAAAAAGGCCCATTCATCACTGTAGTGATTTGTGGGCCATCGTTTAAAATTACTCCGTATCCAGTTTTACAATACCCATACCCTCTTGCTCAAGGGCATAATGAATGCCATGCTTGAGGTTTGCAAAGAATTTGGTGCGTTTTAACACCGAATCTGTTTGAGCCATGTTCATGCTTAAATCCGGCGAGACTCCTACCATAATGGTTTTGGTCCCCAACAGCCTTGTTGCACTGACCAGCTGTTCAAGAAGAGAGAGAGCATAATCGTTCATACCATCTGTTAACCCTGTTAAATCCAAAATCAGGAATTTCGCTTTATAGCGGGGCAGCTGGTTGACTGTTTTCTCCAGCAATTCGTTTGATCTTGTTTCATCATATTTTCCTACGAGCGGAACGACTACGATGTGTTCAAGTACAGGAATGATCGGCGATGAAATTTCCTTTATCATGCTTGTCAGTTCTCTTGTTCTCTCAGCGACTACATTTTCAAGCCGGGCGATTTCTCCCTGCTCCAGCCTGCGGGCGAGATCATGGACGTTTTGCGTTATGGTTACTTCTGAAGGATAAAACTCAAACTCGCAATAAGGATCACCTTTAATCTGGCTTTTTCTGATTTTGTACCAGATATTCCGCCCGAAAAGACCGCTTAGCACGCCAGCCCAGTGACCGGGAATAAATGTTCCGCTCTCCGTTTTATTCTGAAGCTTGTTTATCTTATACTCCCAGCTGTTTCTCATTTGAAGGACAGCTGTTTCAGCTTCCAAATTCACTTGAGGAATTTCAAGCTTTCCCCAGCCTGCAGATGCATAAACACCTGTCAGCACCTGAAGAACTTCCTTTACATTTGTACCGGATTTGTGAAAATAGTCGCCTACAATGGTTCCCATTCTGTATCCGGTTGTTTCAAGAACTAAGGCCGCTGCTTCATCACCCGAAACTTCCTCAATCGTATCTAAAAAGGTTTTAAATGCAGAATTTATCCAGAACAGAATTGCATCCTGTTCTTCAAATAAGAAAGTTCCATTTTCACTGTCCCAGCTGAAGTTTGCTCCGCCTACAGCTATCGCTTCATTCTTTTCCAATTTTTTCTTCCTCTCGAACAAGATTTAATATTATATATAGTATTGCACAGTTAATCAATGTTTAATATTTTTTCTATCAATACTATATATATAGAATTAGCTCTACGTCAAATGATACCATTACAGAATGATCAAGACTGCTTGCTTCTATAATATATAAAACAAAAAACACACCTGAATTCAGGCGTGTTTTTAGATATGTGAAGGGGGTCACTTATCTTTTAAAATGAAGATCGGCTTTTGTATTATTTTCAAGTTTGATTGTTACATCAGCATTTGTAATATCAGTTACTTTCATTCCTAAAACATCGGATACTAAATCCAAATAGCCATTCCACGTTGTGTTGGCATTAGGAATCAGAATGTCTTTCACTTTGTACATTTCAAAAATTGCATGAAGTCCTTTTAACGTTTTAGCTTCTCCGTTCATCTTCTTTTCAATGACTGCTCCTACATTTTCGCCTCGCACGTTAAGCTTGAGCCTGTAATAATCTCCATTTGCAGACAAAATATCAATTTCTAATCCCCTTATGTCATAAGGGTTTAAGACGGCTGTTTTTTCACCTTTTTTATAGGAGAACGTGAGGTCAGCAGTGTTTGAAAAACCAATATCAGCTTTTGCACGCAGCACTTCAGAAGGCTTTACACCAAGAGCATTTGAAAGGCGGCTGATGACTTCTTCTTTAGTTGTGCTGCGGTCCAGTTGCAGATCATCAACAAACTGCTGAATTCTTTTAATGGAAGCCTCAGAAGTAACTTCAAACTTTTCATTTCCCTTTTCCCTATTGATCTTGATGTCTACCTTGCCGTTTTTTTCCTGATAATTCACATCATACTTTTCGTCTTTCAAGGTCACTGTTCCTTTAAAAGACGATACATACTTCCACAAACTATCAACTGTTACAGCTTGCTGAGCCGCAGCTTGCGGCTGTTTTACTTCCTGTGCTGAGGCTCCTCCGGCTGCAGTCAATGCCAGAGATGCCGCCAAAGCGATCGAAGCAAGTTTTTTCTTCATACATTCCACCCTCTAATCATTATTTTTTATTTATGAGTATCATAGGTGTATATAGTTAAAAGGACGCAGCGAGAGTTACCTCGAACTCCTTTTCCCTATTAGGGATAACAGGCATGCGGCCAACAGAAACATACTCCACATTGTACTTTTTGACTTCTTTCTCTGTGTAGCAGTTTCTTCCGTCAAATATGATAGGATTTTTCATAAACAGGCTGGAGAGTATAAGTGCTTTTTCAACAATTTCTTTCCAATCTGTTAAAATAAACACAACATCTGCATCCTTTACTGCCTCTTCAATTTGTGCAGCAAACAGAACTCCTTCTGGAAGAATTCTCTGTGCATTTTCTGCTGCCACTGGGTCATATGCTATGATTTCAGCGCCCAGTTCCATCAGCTTTTCAGCCACAGCAATGGAAGCAGCTTCCCTCATATCATCGGTTTCAGGCTTAAACGCAAGGCCGAGAAGAGCAATTCTCTTTCCTTCGAGCGAACCAAGCCTTTCAACCGCTTTTTCAACCAGCACTGTTTTCTGGTTTTCGTTTATTTCCATCACTGAGCGCAGCAGATGGAAATCATGATTCAGCTCTTCGGAGATACGCACTAATGCGCTTGTATCTTTAGGAAAACAAGAGCCTCCATAGCCGATTCCTGCTTTAAGAAACTGTGAACCTATGCGCGCATCCTGGCCCATGCCTTTTGCTACTTCAGCTACGTCTGCACCCACTTTTTCAGACAAGTTGGCAATCTCATTAATAAAGGAGATTTTTGTTGCGAGAAAAGCGTTTGAAGCATATTTAATCATCTCAGCACTGCTGATGCTTGTCTTCAAGACAGGAATGCCGAACGGCTTGTTTATTTCTTCAATGACTGCTGCAGCTTCCGGGCAATCTGCTCCAATGACAATTCTGTCTCCGTAAAAAGCGTCATATACAGCTGATCCCTCGCGGAGAAACTCTGGATTGGAAACCACTTGTACACAATGATTTCCTTCAAGATTGGCAGTTATAAGCTGCTTCACTTTGTGATTTGTCCCAAGCGGCACTGTACTTTTTGTCACAACAACCACGTCTCTGGTAATGTTTCGGCCAATATCTCTCGCAGCTTGATAAACGTAGGAAAGGTTGGCCGCACCATCGCTTCCTTGCGGTGTTCCTACAGCAATATAGACAACGTCAGCTTCTTTTAGGCCGAGTATATGGCTTGTTGTAAAGGAGAGCCGTCCCGCCTCCATATTTTTTACCATTAAATCTCCGAGGCCGGGCTCGTATATAGGCGAAATTCCCTTGCTGAGCATGTCAACTTTCTCAGGATTAATATCGAGGCATGTAACATGATGTCCTACCTCTGAAAGGCAGACACCAGTAACGAGTCCTACATACCCTGTACCAATGATTGATATTTTCATAGCTGATCCCTCCTTTTTTTGTACCTCTTTATACCGTCAGGAAGCTTTCCCGAGCAGTTACTTCCTGCAAATAGCGCTTCACATCGCTGCTTAAATCCTGGCGTTCCAGAGCAAAGTCAATCGTTGCTTTTACAAATCCAAGTTTATCTCCAACATCATATCTTTTGCCTTCAAAATTATAAGCAAGAACCGTTTGTGTTTCATTCAGAATCTTGATGGCATCTGTCAGCTGAATTTCATTTCCGGATCCTGGAGGCAGAGTTTCCAATATCTCAAAAATTTCAGGAGTTAAAATATATCTTCCCATAATGGCATAATCAGAAGGCGCATCTTCGACGGCTGGTTTCTCGACTACGGATGCCAGAGACAATACATTCTCGCTCAGTGTTTCATTTTTAATCGGCGCAATGATTCCATACTTTGAAACTTCCTGATGATCTACCTCCTGCACGCCAAGTACAGAAGATTGATAGTCGTCAAATACTGAAATCAGCTGCTTTAAGCAAGGCTTTTCTGACCTCACAATGTCATCTCCAAGAAGAACGGCAAACGGCTCATTTCCTATGAAGCTGTGTGCACAGTGAATAGCATGGCCAAGCCCGCGCGGTTCTTTTTGGCGGATATAATGGATGTTCACCATATTTGTAATCGATTGAATTTCTTCCAGCATGGAAAACTTTTGTTTTTTCAGCAGGGTTTCTTCAAGCTCGTATGACTTATCAAAATGATCTTCAATTGCTCTTTTTCCCCGGCCGGAAATGACAAGAATATCTTCAATCCCGGATTCAATCGCTTCTTCAACAATATATTGAATTGTAGGCTTATCAACGATTGGAAGCATTTCCTTCGGCTGGGCCTTTGTTGCAGGAAGAAACCTTGTGCCAAGGCCTGCCGCAGGAATAATTGCTTTACGTACCTTCATTTGAAACAACATCTCCCATCTATTTGTTGTAAATCTCTCAGCCTCTAGTTCCCCAAGAAGTAGAGCGAAGAGTCAGCAGCGCCCAGAAACGAAGCGGGCAAAGCAGCACTAGAAATAACAATCCATAAACCGGGGCGAGCAAAAATGTAAACGGCCGCTTATAGGCATAAAAAACATTTCTCGCATAAGCCGAGATAAATACATAAGCCAGGTAATAAATAAGCAGAACCCATGCCATTGTAGTGGACGTAATGTAGATTGCTGTGACAAGAGAGACACCAAAGGCAATCCACAGGAACATTTCGAGCATAACCCAGATGAACACATTCGGCTTTTTCAAGCCAATCTTCGCAGCAATCAAGCTTTCCCTGAAGAATGATTTATTCCAGCGGGACTGCTGCTTTAAAAGTGTACGCAGAGAAGTTGGAGCATCAGTGATACAGCGTGCTGTTGACTGATACAAGGTTTTTCCGTCACGAATCGCATAGTTTGTCAGGCAGCGATCATCTCCAAGCTGCACCTGCTGTCCGAGAAACATTTGATTTCCGTAATGATCAAGGTTTTTCATGATAATTTCTCTCTTATATGCACTGAGCGGTCCGGAGCAGACAAGAACATTGTTTGTAACAGAATGAGCTGCCCTTTCTACGCGGAATGCATTGTCGTAACGCATATCTATCAATCTTGTCAGCAGGTTATCAGTCCGGTTACGGATATTAACATGCCCTGTTGTGGCTGTTACTTCAGGATTGTTGAACGGTTTTAACAATTCACGCACAGCATTCGAGAACACGGTGCAATCCGAATCTACTGTTACAAAAATATCTCCTGTTCCACGCTCAAAAGCATAAATCTGGGCGTGTCGTTTTCCCTGATTTTTAGGAAGGCGGTGTACGATGAGGTTTGGCATCTTGAATCCTGGATTTTCCTGCTCCAGGGCTTTTACAAACGGACCGTTTTCTGCCTTAAGATTTTCTTTCAGCTTTAAAATGGCCTCATATCCGGCAATATCCTTGCTTCCATCATCAATGACAAAAATTTCGTGTACCGGGTAGTCCTGCTTTAATATACTCTCAACTGTTCCCAACACTGCTTCGGGAGCTTCATTATAGGATGGAATCACCACGGTAACCTTCAGATCAGGCGGATCGAGATCCACCTCTTTATATTTAAACGAAAGAAGCATTTTTCCGAGAAGATAAGCAACCATAACAGATCCGTAAATCCCCATTGTCAGATTTAGCTTGTCAGATGCTGTCCAGTTAACCAGGAAAAGACCGGCGACGGTAATAATAAATAAGGTGATAACGAAAGTTTTTTCCTTCATGGATAATTTCTTCTGAGTATGCACTTTCGCAGCACCAGGAATAACTGCAGTAAGATCTTGTTCAGCCTTAGCCATTAGTAGCACTCCTTTCAAAAAGTGAAATGAATTTTTTGTTTTTCATGAGCGGTTGCTTTTCTGACTTTCACCTCTTCATCCCCAACCAGAGGATCAATTTGCAACTTCAGATTAATGAAAATGGTTTGTGACAACAATCTGCCGTTTTACCCGTGCCATTCATACTTCCTTTCAGTCTTCAAAATGAGAATCATTGATACACCAAATATGTAAGCGCTGTAATCCTATATCGGGACTTTATAGTCCTCTCCCCTCCCAATTTCTTATTCCGTCACAATTCTCATACTTAAAAATAGCGGATAAAAGCTGTATTTGTAATACTTCTTTGGGATATACGACTTAAAAATACGGAGAGGAGCATTTTCCTTAAAACTTTTTTGAAATTTTATTAAAAAAATGATTTTTTGGTGAAATTTGAAGGTTCCTGCGGCAGATCATGCAAAAAATAAAGAAAAATATCTAAGTTTTGTCAACTTTTTCGACTTATTTCGCAAGATTCGACATAAAGGGTAGGGATTAACTCACAGGAAGGGGTGTAAACAGGGAAGATAAAACACCGTTTTTTGAAGAACTGCGCATGAATGCCCATGTAAAAGGAAATATAAAAAATTGTTTACTCAGAAATGTCGGAAAAATTCATGTTGCTATATTAGAATATCCCGTGTTATTTATGAGAAATAGCAGAAACTTTTTTACCTATCAGAATAGGAGGATTTTTTTGATACATCTTCAGAACGTAACAAAAATTTATTCAAACGGTCAGCAGCATCAGTATGTTCTGAATTCTATCAGCCTTCAATTTACCGGGAGTGAATTCATCGGCATTGTCGGCCGTTCAGGCAGCGGAAAAACCACTTTGCTCCATATTCTTTCCGGTATTGAATCTCCGTCTTATGGATCCTGCAAAATATTAGGCACAGATTTGTCAACTCTATCAGAAAAAAAATTGAGCAGATGGAGGGCAGAGAATATTGGAATGGTTTTTCAGTCCTTTCACTTACTCCCCTCCCTCTCATTATTGGAAAATGTCATGCTGCCGATGGAGTTTTCGAGCAAGTACAAGCGGAAAGAGCGGAAAGCCAGGGCATTACAGCTGCTGAATTCTGTCGGCTTATCTGAAAAAGCAAATCACTTTCCCGATGGGGTTTCAGGCGGAGAAAAGCAAAGGACTGCGATTGCGAGAGCTCTGGCAAATGACCCACCCCTTCTTTTTGCAGACGAGCCGACAGGCAATCTGGATTCCGAAAATGCAGCAGCTGTGCTGAAGATTTTTTCGGGGCTTGCTAAACAGGGACGCACCATCATCATGGTAACTCATGACCCCGAAGTGCAGAATTACACTTCAAGAACCATCTCTGTCAAAGATGGCTGTGTACTTGATACAAAGGCAGCTGCAGGAGCAGAAGCATGATACCGGTATATTTAAAAAAAGCTTTCCTAGACGCAAGAAAAGAACAAAAGCATTTTCTGCTCATTATGCTTACCATTCTCATATCCATTTCCACTGCAGGATTTCTTTTGAATACCAAATACCTTTTTGAAAACAGTGTGGAAGAAAGCCGGCTGCAAAACAACAATGCTGACTTTACATTCTACACAGAACCATTTCAGCAGCTCCCCGGGCTCCCTGAACAGATAGCAGGATTGAGCGCTTATGAACCTAAATTTCAAACACAAGCAAGAATCAGGACGGAGAAAGGCTTTCAAAATGCTGACATCACTGCTCTTCCTGAAAATGGCAAGTTTGAGATCGATAAAATCCACTGGAAGCCTGCCATACCCTCTGCAAAAGGTATTTTTATCGAAGAGTCTTCTTTTCGGGAGCTTCGACAGCCTAAAGAACTGGAGATCAGCCTGCCCGGCGGAATCACTCATTACCTCCCTGTACTGGGGCAAGTGAAAGATACAAGCAGAATTCCTGCACGCTTTACAGGAACGGTATACCTGTATATGACTCAGGGGGCATTGGAGGATCTCGGGTTATCAGAAACTTATAATAGAGTGGCTGTTACTTTCGAAGAAAATCAGGCATCCCCGGAACAAGTTGTAAAGGCTCTTGAAGAGCAGGGAATACAAGTTTTCCGTTTTGCAGGCAGCGAAGAGCTTTCCTTTATTCGTGAGCGTCTTGCAGGGACAGTTCTGACTTTGTTGATCAGCTTGTGTTTAACAGCAGTATTTCTTTGCTTTTTACTGACGGTGCAGATGTTTTACCGCCTGATTGAAAATCAGCGGCTGGACATTGGAATTCAACGGGCAATTGGAAGCTCTCGCCTACAGATCTTGAGTCAGTACGCAGCTCTTCTTACAGTAATGGGGGCCCTGTTATTCCTTGCTGCAGCTGTCATCAGCTATTATGGTTCACAATTTTCAGCTGCAGTCTTAGCGGAAAACCTGAATTTATTAAAACCTGATGAGCATTATTCCCTGCAAATTCTGCTGCTGATCGGCTTACTCTCCTTTCTCTTCCCTCTCTGTTCTGCCTGCTTCCCTTTAAGCAGCATGCTGAGGCAGCCGGTCCTGCTATTATTGGGAAGCGGACAGGGAGCAGCTGCTCCCCTCAAGAAGAAGAAAGCGAGATCAAGCTTCAGCTTTCGTCTCAGCACTCTTGCAGCACGCAATGCTGCTAGGAAAAAACTTCAATACCTCTTCACAATAACCTTGCTTTCATTTGGAGGAGCGGTAATCATTGCGAGCTTTTCATTGCATCATTCGCTTTCTTCTGTATTAAAAAACATGGAAAACGCCTTTCATTACGAAGCGGAATGGGGAATACGGTCAGAAGCAGGCAGTTCAAGCGCTGCTGAAAGAGCGCTGGCAGCAGTTACAGGTGTCGACAGTACAGAAAGCTGGACAGTCAGAAACACTAAAGTTTCCGAAACACCTGACAATGGAACCAACGTGAATGCCCTGTTTCATGCTGTTCCAGCAGAAAGCACCTTTTTCAGGCCAAACATCATAGAGGGAAACTGGATCAGCGGAAGTACTGGGATTGTGATTAATTCAGATCTTAAGAACAAATTGACCGGCCTTCAAACTGGAGATGAAGTCACCTTAACAATCGGCCAAAGAACTGCCTCCTGGGAAATTGCAGGAATAGCAGAAAGCCACCTGAAAGGACCGGCTGTCTTTTTGTCCAAATCGGAGTATGAAAGCTGGCTGGGAATTTCGCCAGAAAACCGGCTCCTGGTAAAAGCAGATGAAAGAAAAGATGTTGAAAATATCATGATAGATGGAGAACGGGCGCTTCTTTCGGAAGGAATAACGGTGGAACATTCTGATGCAGTCATAGAGATGACCGGACGGCTGGGAGCAGTTATTTCTTATCTTCTATATGGCATCATGGCTGCAGGCTGTTTGTTTTCGCTGCTCGGAATCAGCAACCTAATGATGGCTTTCTCCGCAAATGTATATGACAGGAGAAAAGAGATCGCCATTCTTCAGTCTCTTGGAGCTCCTCATTCTAAAATATACATGTTGTTTACCCTTGAAGCTTTCCTGATATCAGCTTCAAGCTGGCTGGCCGCTTCTGCAGTTTCCGTTCCTATGTTTCTCTATCTCGCAAGAAAGCTGGGTGAAAGTCTGTTTCAGAGTCCCCTTCCACCCCTTTTCTCTCCTTATGGATATAAGATTTGGCTCTTGATCAGCATCCTGATTTGTGTTGCTGCAAGCTTCAAGCCTGTAAGCAGTATTTTCAGACAAGCTTTAAGAAAGCATTTATAGAACGGAGGAAGAAGATGAAGATTTTATTTCTGCCCTTGTTTCATATGCAATCCGGCCACCATAAGAGCTCCGATGTCTTAATGGCTGCCTTTGAGAAAGAATACCCCCAAGCCACTTGCGAGAAAGTCGAGTTTTTAAGCTATTGCAGCCCCCTGATGGAGTCTGCTGTGTCGCAGGGCTATGTATCGTTTATTAAAGCAGTGCCAAAGGGCTACAGCAAATTTTACAAACAGTTTTTTAAACAAGAGTCGCTACTTTTAAAGTTATTTTATGAAATGCTGTTTATCGAGAAAATGGAGCAGCTGCTGCAGAGGAAAAAGCCGGATATAATTGTCTGTACCCACAGCTTTCCCTCTTTTCTCGTGGACAAGCTGAAGAAAAATGGTTTGTGCAATGTTCCTGTTGTGAATGTATATACAGATTTTTTTGTAAACAGTTTATGGGGAGCAGAGTCTGCTGACTTTCACCTTGCTCCGTCAACAGAGTGCAGGGATTTGCTTGCTTCCAAAGGAATTTGTTTCTCCAAGATTCTGGTGACGGGCATTCCTGTGGCTGAACAATTAAAGAAAAAGAAGCAGATATGGAGAAAAAATGATGAAGTTCATGTACTCATTGCAGGCGGAAGCCTTGGTCTGGGCAGCCTGGCTTCTTTCCTGGATACAAGAAGGGGACAGCATGGGGTAAAGTATAAAATTCTTTGCGGATCCAATCAGAAACTGTATCAAACAGTTGCAAATTTAAACAGGGCAGATATTACCCCTCTTTCATATGTAAGGTGCCCGAAAAGGATGAATGATTTGTATGATTGGGCAGATGCCATTATAACAAAGCCCGGCGGAGTTACTATCAGCGAAGCTATGAGAAAATCTGTCCCTATCTTTATTCATTCTGTTCTGCCGGGTCAGGAAGAAAACAATCTCTCCTATCTTACACAGCATGGATTGGCGCATAAGCTCAGCCCCTTTCTGCCATGGGAAGAGCAAATACTGGAACAGCTGATGGATCCTGCTTATCTGTTTACTTACAACAGATCAAGATTGAAATATTTTCAAACGCTCGACATTCAGTCTCCGGGTGAAGCAGTAAATAAGATATATTCATCTCTGTTTCATTCCGCTTCAAAAAAAGATCAGTATCTTAACAGGATCTTTTCCAAAATATACAGCAGCCTTTAAGCGTTGTGATTTCTGCAATTTTTAAAAACATGAAAATAGATGAACAAACAGCCCGTCCCTAAAACGAATATATGTGCCCAAGTAAACAAAAACTTGAAAATTTCATAAAATTCCTTCATGGGTTTCACCAGCCTTTAATTGGTTTACAATAAATTTTATTTCCAGTTAAACATTTCCATTCCCTTTATCGCCAACAATCTGCATGCCTATTCTATAAACAGGAGCAATGTCACATTTACATCCTGTTGATAGTTTTTATATCGGTAACATTTCCCTATTGTTAACAACCTTATAGGTATATTTTCTGGTGTCGGCGTAAGGCTAAATAAGGAAGGAGCACTATGATTTCATTTTCTCCTATTTTTGTTATGATAGGAGAGAACGATTTTTTTAAGGAAGTGTGAATAATGACATATCAAGTACTGCTTTATTATAAATATATTCAGATTCCTAATCCTGACGAATTCAGGGATGAACACTATCAGCTGTGCGAATCTCTTGGTTTAAAAGGCCGTATTCATGTTGCTCAGGAAGGTATTAATGGAACAGTATCAGGTACACCTGATGAAACAGGCGCTTATATGGAATACATGAGAAATCATCCTCTTTTCTCTGATATTGTTTTTAAGATAGAAGAATCTGAAGAACATGCATTTAAAAAACTGAAGATTAAAGTGAAGGATGAGATTGTGAATCTCAGTCTGCCTGATGATGTAAATCCCAATGAGGTAACTGGTAATCACTTGTCTCCTAAAGAGTTTTATCAAGCGATGCAGGAGGAAGATGTGATCATTCTTGATGCAAGAAATACGTATGAGTATGATCTAGGTCATTTCAAGAATGCAATTCGTCCCGATATTGAAACATTCCGCGAGCTTCCTGACTGGGTCAGGGAAAACTTAAGTGAGCACAAAAACAAAAAAATCCTCACATACTGCACAGGAGGCATACGCTGCGAAAAATTTTCGGGCTTTCTGAAGAAAGAAGGCTTTGAAGATGTTTCCCAGCTTCACGGCGGGATCATTTCCTACGGCTACGACCCTGAAGTACAGGGGCGCAATTGGGATGGCAAATGCTACGTGTTTGATGAAAGAATCTCCGTTCCTGTTAATCGCACCGGAGACGCAGAAGTAGTAGGAAAATGCTATTATTGCGCTAATCCCGAAGAGCGCTATGTAAAATGCGGCAATCCTGATTGCAATAAGCATCTTCTGCTCTGTGAAGAGTGTGAGCATGAACATATCCGCTCCTGCAGCGATGAATGTAAAGAGCATCCGCAAAACCGTTATATTAAAGAACATTCCATGTAATAAGTTTATCCCAAAGGGGGTCCCCCGGAAGATTTCCGGGGGACCCCCTTTCTTAGAATTATATTTCAAAAGCAAGACCGGTCCCATAAGCCCGTTTTAATGATAATAAAGTCCGTGTTCCTCAGAATTACGCATATTGCAGAGGAAAGAGACCGTGTCTTTATCATTGTCCGTTCTAAGCTGATAAGAATCCTGGTAAGGTTCAATTCCTTTGCCGGTAATCACAACCCAGTCCCCTTCTTCTGCCTCTGCAATGGCCTTTTGTATGGCCAAAGTCCGATCAGGAAGCACCCTGCCTTTTTCATTGCCAAAAGTGTGCTGTAAACGATTCAGCTCTATTTCCATTGTGTCAGATGGTACCCCGTTTAAATCATCAAGTGTCAGGATATACTGATCACTGATTTGCGCCGATGTCCTGATCATCTCACTTCGTTTGGTTGCATCCCGGTTTCCCCGAAAGCCAAACACATGATGTACTGAATTGGCGCCGCAGGCTTTGGCTGTACGCAGGCAGTTTGAAAGTGCATCGGCCGTATGCGCATAATCAACGATCGCTGTTATATTCTTAGGCAAATGAACTACCTCAAACCGGCCGGGAATATTGCTGAGCCGCTTTAAAGAAGAGATCATCTCTTCCGGACGGAGTCCTGCCTCCTTGCCAAGTGCATAAGCACCAAGGGCGTTGCAGACATTATATCTGCCAGGAAGAAGCATCTGCAGCGAAAGTATCTGCCCCTCGTCCAAAATGCGTGCGGAAGGCTTCATGCTTTCTTCTACATGAAGCAAACGAAGCGGGGCACTTTCATTTTCGCCAAACTCCTGAACAGTTCTGCCTTTTGACTCAACAATTTCTGCCAGCCGCCTGCCCCAGTTGCTGTCTGTGTTAATAACTGCTTTTCCATGTTTCTTCAGCTGATCAAACAATTTCGCCTTTGTATAAAAATAATCCTCAATACCGTTATGATAATCCAGATGATCATGATCAAGGTTCGTAAACAAACAGTAATCAAATTGTATGCCTTCAATGCGGTGCTGCGAAATGCCGTGAGAAGAAACTTCCATAATAACAAAGTCATCATTGCTTGACTTCAGTAAAGAGTTAAGCTCGAGCGGATCGGGAGTTGTATGGGCTGACGGATATTCTTGTCCATTAATTGTGTTGACCACAGACCCAAACAGGGCGCAAGAGTAGCCTGCACTTTCAAGAATATGTTTCACCATATAGGACGTCGTAGTTTTGCCATTTGTACCTGTAATGCCGATCATTTTTAAATCCCTGGAAGGATGACCTGCGAAACTGCTCGCAAGCTGTGCGAACACTTTCCTGCTGTTATCAACTTGTATGTAAGGAACAGGCAGATTGTTCAGACTTCTTTCACCAATCACTAGTGAAGCGCCATTGGCGACTGCTGAGTGTATATAATCATGACCATCTGCAGAGTGCCCTGCAATGGCAACAAATGCATCGCCTGCTTTTAGATTTTTAGAATTTGAAGAAATTCCCAGAGCAGAAACACCTTCAGTTTGTCCGGCTACTGCCTGTATACCGCTGATGTCCCCAAGAAGTTCGGTTATTTTCATGTTGTGTGCCCCTTCGTGGTATTTCCCCTGTTGCTTATAGTCTTTGTTACATTATCCCCAATTACATATTCGTAAACTCTCGTCAATTTTCGACAGTACCTTTGCTTCATTTTTTTTGTGCAGATTATGCTTCAAAGCATTTAGAGGAGAATATGTTTTATTCAAGTCAGACTTTTCCGTCAACATAAATAAACATTAAGGTTGGGAGGCTCGCCACCAGCCACTACACATGGATAAACGGAGGAACTCCGCCTATTCAGAAAAAACGACGAAAATGGACCGGAATAAACGGAAGATTTCCGCCTATGCACCTAATAAACCTTTAAATGGATGATTTTCAGCAGCTTAAGCGGAATTCGCTCCCTTATCTTCTCTAAAAACCGGCAAAATTTGAATTTAACCGGAATTTTTACGCTTTTTATTTCTTTGACAGGATGAGAAAACTCCCTGTGAATTTAATTAAGCGGAAATCTTCCGGCTATTTATCAGTTGAGATACTCTTAACCAGAATCCCCAGCAGGTCTAAAGAAAAGCTTTATTTGACTAACTAAAAAAAGAAAAAGCTGCCGGGAGAAAATCTTTCCCGATAGCTTTTTAGGAACTTAGGTTATCCTCCGTAATAAGGAGAAATCATCAAGTATACAATGACACCTGTAATACTAACATAAAGCCAGATTGGCATAGTCCATCTCGCAATTTTACGGTGTTTTTCCAGCTGATTATTAAATCCTCTTGCAACGGTGGTAAGCACCAGCGGCACATTTACGATAGCCAATAGAATATGTGTAATGAGGATAAAGAAGTACACATAGCGCAGTACGCCGTCTCCCCCGTATCTTGTAGACTCTGTCAGGTAGTGATACGTAACATAAGAGAGCAGAAAGAGCGTAGTTGTTGTAAAGGCTGCAAAAATAAACCTCCGGTGAAGCCTAACATTTCTTTGTTTAATAATAAAATACAATGCTGCCAGCAGGAAGACGAATGTAAAGCTGTTGAAAATGGCATTCAGCCGCGGCAGTATCGTCACATCAAATTCTATGTGGCCGTCATATCCGGGCAGAAAAAATAATATCGCTACAATTGCATTAATTGCAATTGATAGTATAACAATGATTGGCGTAAAATTTCGTTGTTTTATATTTGTTTCAGTATTCATCCAGCATCTCTCCTCTACTCTATTATAGCAAAGGAGCCCAAGAGTGGAAGAGATGTCAACATATTGTCAAATTCCAAATGTTCTCTGGATCATTAAAAGTTATTCAAATAATTTGACAATTAACCCTTTAGGGCTGTAATGTAATAATGCATTAAGCTTTCCCGGAAATGAGAGAAACTGTTCAAAAAAATGAAGCGGACCTGTCCTCTGCTTAAACAATATGAAGAAACATTCTGCGTTGAAAAAGAATTCTACAAGAAATGGAGGCGGTGTGCTTGAGTACCAGACTGCTGAACGATAAACAAGAAAAACTATTAACAAGAGCCAAAAACCTTGCACTTTCCTTCCGAAACAGAGCAGAACATTCTCTCAAGGAGGGCGACTGGCTTGAAGGGAATCTTGAAGATTTAAAAAATGAGGGTTTTTTAGCTCTTACGGTGCCTTCGGAATACGGAGGTGAAGGAATCAACCTTGTTGATTACCTATTGGTGCAGGAAGCGCTCGCTGAAGGAGACGGGGCTACAGCACTGTCAATCGGCTGGCATCTGGGCTGTATATTAGAAGAAGCTGAAGCAAGGTCATGGAATCCTCATACATTTCAGCGACTATGCGAAGATATTGTGAGCTCCAAAAGCTTACTGAATCTGGCCGCTACAGAGCTGGCAACGGGCAGCCCTTCCAGAGGAGGCATGCCAATGACAACAGCCGAAGAAAACAGCGGCGGCTATGTAATCACAGGAAGAAAGTCCTTCACCTCAATGGCTGCAGTACTTGATTATTCTCTGGTTACTGCGCAGATTCACAACAGCGGCAATAAAGGACTGTTCTTGGTTGATCACTCTCTGCCGGGGGTGTCTATTATAGAAACGTGGGACAGCATTGCAATGAGAGGCACCAAGAGCGACGATCTCGAGCTAAACAAAGTTTCCTTGCAGCATGACTCATTGTTAGTAACTGATGACGGCCACGCAAGCCCAAAAGCATGGTACCTTCAAATTCCTGCAGTTTATATCGGCATTGCGAAATCCGCGAGAAATTACGCTGTGGATTTTGCTGCGTCCTATCAGCCTTCAACTTTACCTGGACCTATCATAGATGTTCCTGAAGTTCAAAGAAAAATTGGAGAAATGGAACTTGAACTCTATAAAAGCCGGGAACTTCTTTATTCAGCTGCTGATAAATGGGTGAACTTCCCTGAGTTAAGGGGTAAGATGGGTCCAGAACTTGCAGCAGTGAAGCATATTGCTACAAACAGCGCAAATAAGATTGTCGATCATGCCATGAGGATTGTCGGGGCAAGAAGCCTGTCAGAAAAAAATCCCCTGCAAAGATATTTCAGAGATGTTAGAGCAGGACTGCACAACCCTCCAACAGATGACGCAATCGTTTATATGCTTGCAGGTGCTGCTATCAAGGAAGCGAAGAAAAAGAATTGATTATAAATCAGCGAATTGGTTACATCTATTTAGCAGGCGGGCTGCTCAGCCAAGGCCTCGTCATGTTCAATGGTGACCCAGCTTAGAAATAAGCGGAGCTTTTCCGCTTACTTGCAGAAATGAGCTTTTTTGGGGCTAAATAAGGGCAGCATTTCCGGTTATGCTCCTGAAAAGCCCTGATTTCATGCTGTTTTGAAGCTATAGACGGAATATCTCCGTCTATTCAGGGCTTTTTTTATGATATTTTTCCAATAAGCGGAATTGTTCCGCCTATTTAGCAGGCGGGCTGCTCAGCCAAGGGCCACGTCATGTTCAATGGTGACCCAGCTTCGAAATAAGCGGAGGTTTTCCGCTTACTTGCAGAAATGAGCTTTTTTAAGGCTAAATAAGGGCAGCATTTCCGGTTATGCTCCTGAAAAGCCCTGATTTCATGCTGTTTTGAGGCCATAGACGGAATATCTCCGTCTATTCAGGGCTTTTTTTATGATATTTTTCCAATAAGCGGAATTGTTCCGCCTTTTTAGCAGGCAGGCTGCTCAGCCAAGGGCCTCGTCATGTTCAATGGTGACCCAGCTTAGAAATAAGCGGAGCTTTTCCGCTTACTTGCAGAAATGAGCTTTTGGGGGCTAAATAAGGGCAGCATTTCCGGTTATGCTCCTGAAAAGCCCTGATTTTATGCTGTTTTGAAGCTATAGACGGAATATCTCCGTCTATTCAGGGCTTTTTTTATGATATTTTTCCAATAAGCGGAATTGTTCCGCCTATTTAGCAGGCGGGCTGCTCAGCCAAGGGCCTCGTCATGTTCAATGGTGACCCAGCTTCGAAATAAGCGGAGCTTTTCCGCTTACTTGCAAAAATGAGCTTTTTTAAGGCTAAATAAGGGCAGCATTTCCGGTTATGCTCCTGAAAAGCCCTGATTTCATGCTGTTTTGA
>NZ_WKKI01000011.1 GCF_009674805.1 Metabacillus lacus
TAGGCACGCCGCCAGCGTTCGTCCTGAGCCAGGATCAAACTCTCCAATAAGATTGTTTGACTTGCTCATAGTAAAAATTTAAAACTAGATTTAACGTTGACGTTCTGCTTTGTTTAGTTTTCAAAGATCATTTGTATAATGGAGCGGGTGATGGGAATCGAACCCACGACATCAGCTTGGAAGGCTGAGGTTTTACCATTAAACTACACCCGCATAATAATTAAGTTGAAATGGTCGGGAAGACAGGATTCGAACCTGCGACCCCATGGTCCCAAACCATGTGCTCTACCAAGCTGAGCTACTCCCCGGAATAATGGCGCGCCCGACAGGAGTCGAACCCATAACCTTCTGATCCGTAGTCAGACGCTCTATCCAATTGAGCTACGGGCGCACATATGTTTGTGTCTTTTAAAAGCGACTAGAACATCTTATCATTTAGCGAAGATGTTGTCAACTGCTTTTTCATAACTTTTTGGTGCGGTCGAGAAGACTCGAACTTCCACGGGATTAACTCCCACTAGGCCCTCAACCTAGCGCGTCTGCCATTCCGCCACGACCGCAAGATATTGGTGCGGGTGAAGGGACTCGAACCCCCACGTCAAAGACACTAGATCCTAAGTCTAGCGCGTCTGCCAATTCCGCCACACCCGCAATATCAAGTTGTAAATGGTGAGCCATGAAGGACTCGAACCTTCGACCCTCTGATTAAAAGTCAGATGCTCTACCAACTGAGCTAATGGCTCATGTAAATGGCTGGGCTAGCTGGATTCGAACCAACGCATGACGGAGTCAAAGTCCGTTGCCTTACCGCTTGGCTATAGCCCAATAAAACAATAGTAGGTTTATATATTACCATATCTTTTGAGTTGATGTCAACTCTTTTTTAAATGGCGGTCCCGACGGGAATCGAACCCGCGATCTCCTGCGTGACAGGCAGGCGTGATAACCGCTACACTACGGGACCAGATGGTGGAGGATGACGGGCTCGAACCGCCGACCCCCTGCTTGTAAGGCAGGTGCTCTCCCAGCTGAGCTAATCCTCCGTGCCTGTGTTACATATTTCAGCAAACAAATGGGAGGCTGATGCGATCACCAGCTTCCCATTTTATGACCCGTACGGGATTCGAACCCGTGTTACCGCCGTGAAAGGGCGGTGTCTTAACCGCTTGACCAACGGGCCTTAACATATGGCGGAGAAGGAGGGATTTGAACCCTCGCGCCGCTTACACGACCTACACCCTTAGCAGGGGCGCCTCTTCAGCCACTTGAGTACTTCCCCATATGGCTCCGCAGGCAGGACTCGAACCTGCGACCGATCGGTTAACAGCCGATAGCTCTACCACTGAGCTACTGCGGAATAATCTTAACAGACTTTCTTCATTATAATGTCTCAAAGACAAGCTGTCAATACGAGTACATTCTCAACTTCTTGTGCCTTCACCATTTATTTCATCAGCAGCGACGGCTTTTATAATTTAACATGGTTGTCCGCCGCTAGTCAATAGTTTTTACATGAGAAATTGCCCCGCTGCATCTTCCGCATATATACCTGGCAGTATTCATGCGCCTTCTTCGCCTGAAGGTCAACTGACATTTGCTGCATTGATAAAGATGGACCTTACTTTTGATTTGCTGTGTTTCTAATGGGGAGCAAAAGCGCGGTGCATCTACAGCTTCCAGCAATTCTCTAAAATCTTTATCGCGGTGCTGATATCCTTTTCCCTCCAGATGCAAATGATAATGACATAGTTCATGTTTAATGATGCCGATTATTTCATTTAATCCGAGTTCGCTTAGATACCTCGGATTTACTTCTATGTCATGAGACCTCAGCAAGTATCTGCCGCCAGTGGTACGCAGACGATTGTTAAAGCTTGCTTGATGAAGGAAGGGTTTATAAAAGTGCGAGAGCGATAATTGTTCCACGAGCTTCTGCAGTTCTTTGTTAGTCATGAATACACCTCATTATTAATATAGAACAGGACATTTCCTCCCCGCATACTATAGATTTATACCCATTCTTTATTATATTCATAAAGGAGGCACGAGGAAATGCCATCTTGGCTGATAAATCAGATGCAGCGTGCTTACTATGAAAAAAACAGCTATCAGATCAAGCTTTTGAATCAGTGCTGGTTCTTTTACAGAAAAAAACACTGCTGATTATGCAGTGTTTTTTCATATCAGCAGTCAAAATTATTCTTTTACCATGGAAAGTGCTACTCTGCCTTTATTGGCATCTATTCCATCTACCCACACTGTTACCACATCGCCCACTGATACAATATCCAATGGGTGTTTCACAAAACGGGTACTTAGTTTGGAGATATGGACGAGTCCATCCTGCTTTACGCCAATGTCAACAAAAGCTCCAAAGTCCACAACGTTTCTGACAGTTCCTTGAAGCTCCATTCCTTCTTTCAGGTCTTCCAGCTGAAGAACATCTTTCTTTAAAAGCGGAGCCGCCACTTCATCACGCGGATCTCTTCCAGGCTTGACCAGTGCATCAGCGATATCTTTCAATGTAAGCTCACCTATTTGCAGGGAGGCAGCAGTCTCCTTCAGATTTAGTGAACCTATCGCCTGTCTCAGCTCTTCTGAACCGATTTGTTCAAGTGAAAAGCCCAGCTGTTTCAGGAGTTTCTTTACTTCCGGGTAGCTTTCCGGATGAATACCGGTAGAATCGAGCGGCTGATCGCCGTCTGTGATTCTTAGGAATCCGATGCACTGTTCATAAGTCTTGGCACCCAGCCTCGGTATTTTCTTCAGCTCTGATCTGTTTTGAAATCTCCCTTTTTCTTCTCTCGCCTTTACAATATTGGAGGCTACCGTTTTGGACAAGCCGGCCACATATTGAAGCAGGGCGCTTGAAGCAGTGTTTGCATTGACTCCAACATGGTTAACAGCGGTTTCAACAACGAAAGAAAGTGAATCATTCAGCTTTTTTTGTGATACATCATGCTGATATTGGCCGACACCTACCGATTTCGGGTCAATCTTCACCAGTTCAGCAAGAGGATCCTGCAGCCTGCGGGCTATTGATACAGCGCTTCTTTCTTCCACCTGAAAATCCGGGAATTCCTCACGGGCGATCTGTGATGCAGAATATACGCTGGCTCCAGCTTCATTGACTATAATATAAGCCAGGTCTCTTTTCGTTTCTTTGATTGTTTCCACTACGAACTGTTCTGTTTCTCTTGATGCCGTACCATTTCCGATGGCGATCAGTTCAACGTCGTATTTTTCAATCAGGTTTTGAAGCATTTTCTTTGCCTCAGCGGCTTTTTTAACTGGCGGATGAGGGTACATGACGCCAATTTCCAGCACTCTTCCCGTTTCGTTAATTGCCGCCAGTTTGCACCCTGTTCTGTAGGCAGGGTCAACACCAAGAACGATTTTCCCTTTCAGAGGGGGCTGAAGCAGCAGCTTTCGCAGGTTTTCCGAAAAGATATGAATTGCCCTGTCTTCTGCGGTTTCTGTCAGCTCATTTCGAATTTCCCTTTCAATAGAAGGCTGTATCAGCCGCTTGTATGCATCCTCAATGGCAGCTCCCATGACATCCTTTACAATGCTCTGCGGATTTTTCAGTTCTTTTGCAGAAAGATGGCTTGTTATTTTTGCCGTGTCAGCTCCTATCGTTACTCTTAACACGTCTTCCTTTTCTCCTCGATTCAGAGCAAGCACTCTGTGAGGCACTACCTTGGAAATACGTTCTTCATACTCATAGTACATTTCATAAACAGCCTTCTCATCTTTTCCCTTATCTTTCAGCTTTGCTGAGATGGTTCCGTTTTTCATGGTGAACGCACGAATCCACTGCCTGTATTGGGGATTATCCGATATACTTTCCGCAATAATGTCAAGCGCTCCCGCTATAGCTGCTTCTTCCGTTTCTACACCTTTTTCCGGATCTACAAATCCAGCTGCTTTTGCACGCAGAGATCCTTTTGCAGGCTCTTCTTGAATCCAGAGAGCAAGAGGTTCAAGACCCTTTTCCTTTGCAGCTGTTGCTCTCGTTCTTCTTTTTTGCTTATAGGGCCTGTATAAATCCTCCACC
The DNA here is from genome assembly GCF_009674805.1 of Metabacillus lacus. Taxonomy (GTDB): domain Bacteria; phylum Bacillota; class Bacilli; order Bacillales; family Bacillaceae; genus Metabacillus_C; species Metabacillus_C lacus. The sequence goes on from NZ_WKKI01000011.1 coordinate 4,058, forward strand.
TGCTGAAGCTTTAGTGCTGAAACAATATCGCGCTTCAGTTCTTCTGTCAGTTTTCCCTGCTCTTCAATCAGCCTGAGGACTTCCTCTTTTCTGCTCTCAAGGTTTTGCATGTACACCCATTTATCTTCAATATCTTTAATTTGAACCTCATCCAATGCACCTGTTTGTTCTTTTCGATAACGGGCAATAAATGGAACAGTGTTTCCTTCCCCAAGCAGGGAAATAACATTTGAAATCTTTTTATATGTAATGGATAATTCCTTTTCTATTTGCCTTAATATTCTTTCCTGTGTTTCCATCATGCATCCTCCATTTTCTTAATGAATCCATTTTAACAGAGATTTCTTCAAAAGTTTAATATCACCTTTTAGAGGCTGTTCAGCAGTATTTTCTCTCAAAGCTGCTTTTATGCAGCAAAAAAGCCGGCCCGTTATCCGTTTGACTAGAATAACTGACCGACTATATATGTGAGATCATCATCTTTTGCATGCGTAAAAATCTCAAGGTGATTAGAGATTTCTTCAATGGAATAAAAATCCTTCAATAAACTTTTGATCGCAGCAACCTTTAACCCGTCTGTGTGCACAATAAATTTAGACCCTTTTTCGTAGGAATACGTATTTACTTTATATCTTTGGGGTTTTCCTGACATATAGCCCAAAACAGGCAGAGGGTAGATATAGGTTCCTGAAGGGGAGTAGAGAACAAATCTTACATTTCCAACAGAGCTGTAAGTAAATTGTTTCTTTAGAAAATCTACTTTAAACAGAGTAACTGTAGCCCCGCGCTTATCTTTCAACACATGATTGCATCTATCCAGCAATACATCAATTGTTTCATGATGGTATTCAGAAACTACCCCGCTGATAGCGGAAGAGGATTCAAAGGCCCGTTCGCCGCTCCCCAAGCCGTCTGAAACAGCACACATGAAGTATTCATCAGTAGTCACCATGATAAAACTATCGCCGCATAAGGTTTTACCCGCCTTTTGCTGCTGATATGCCAAGGCATGAACATGCTTGTTTGATTCATATTTTATCATTGATATAACTCCATGGATGCATCAGAAGACAAGGCTTCACGAAGCTTTTGAATCGCTCTTCTTTGCAGGCGGGAAACATGCATCTGGGAAATGCCCAGCAGCTCGCCTGTTTCTTTCTGGCTTTTATTTTCTATAAAGGTATGATTAATAATTTGTTTTTCACGGTCAGACAGGACATGAAAGACACTTTCCAGCATCATTTTTTGGTCAACATTCTCATATCCATCCTCTGGAGACCCGACAATATCAAGGATTGTGACAGTACTTCCATCAGAGTCAGCTTCAATCGAATGATCGACCGATAGAGCCTGATAGCTTTTGCCCATCTCCATCGTTTCTAACACTTCCTCTTCAGTGACCTCCAGGTAGTCAGCAATTTCATAGACCTTTGGAGATCTTTGCAAAGTATTCGTCAGTTCATCAACAGCTGCTTTGATTTTCGGACCCAGTTCCTTGATTCTTCTCGGAACATGCACACTCCATGTTTTATCACGGAGAAATCTTTTTATTTCACCGATGATAGTCGGAATCGCAAACGCTTCAAAGGATTTACCAACAGTCGCATCATAGCGGCGGATGGCCCCAAGCAGCCCAATCATTCCTACCTGTCTTAAATCTTCATGAAAACTCTTCCCTTTAGAATACTTTTTGGCAAGAGTATTTACAAGCGGGGTGTAATATTCTACGAGTATGAGCTGAGCGTTTTCGTCTTCATTTTGCTGATATTCAGAAATGAGCTGATCAACCTCTTCTTTAGTTCGTTTCATAGTTAACGACGGTTGTGTCATGTCCAACCCGCTCCCTGTCAAGATACTTAGTCATGAATACTGTGACGCCAGAATCCATATGAACTCTAACTTCATCCATGAGTGTTTCCATCAGGTACAGACCCAACCCTCCTTCGTGCAGTGTTTCAACAGCCTGAGAAGGAGTATACGGCCCCCATTCCTTCTTCTTCTGCTCAAAATTAAAGCTCTTTCCGCTATCAGCTACCATTACCTCAAGACGTTCCTCATATAACCCAAAGCCAATATTGACTTCTCCGGTTGTTGTCTCACCTTTATAAGCATGCTGAACTGCATTCGTACATGCTTCACTCGTAGCAATCTTCAAATCCTCAATTTCATCATAAGCAAAGCCCATTCTGCTTGCGATACCTGAGAGAGTCAGTCGAACAATTCCCACATATTCAGGTTTCGCCGGAATTTTAATCTCAACATAATCAACTAATTGTTTCATAATACCCCACCCTCAGATTTTGAAGATATGTCAATAATGTCGGATAAGCCTGTAATTTCAAATAATCTTTCCAAACGGTCAGACAGCTCGACCAACTCCAATTGACCTTCGTTCTTTCTTACAACTTTCAACAAACCTACAAATACGCCCAGACCCGTACTATCCATATATGAAACCTTTGAAAGGTTGATGGTGATATTAGGCTGCTCTTGCTCAGCAAGAGGAATAAGCTGTTCACGAAGCTTCGGAGCGGTAAATGCATCAATCTCCCCTTCTACATGAACAAGTGTTTTGTTGTTATCTTGTGTGCTGCTATCTATTTTTACATTCATCATTTTCACCTCAGGTTTTCTTTTGAACTACTTTAATTCATACCCCGGGCTAGGGGCTATTAAACCTTTCTTTTGATGGCAATTAATGTAAAGTCATCTCTTAGATGAAATTCCTGCATGCTTAGAAATTTATCATAAATATTTTTCACAATTTGCTGTGCAGGAAGGTCAATGTACTCCTTGATTAAATCAGTAATATCACTCCGCTCGACAAAGTCGCCGTCAAGACGTGACTCTGTCACACCGTCGGATAACAGAACAATGATATCGTCCTTTTCAACCATTTTTTCATATCGTCTATATTTTACGCTTGAATCTACACCCAATACGAGTCCTTTTGCTTCCAGGTCGTAAAATGTATCTTCTTTTGCACAATAGTAGAATCCAGGTTCATGGCCTGCAGAAGCATATGAAAAAGTATGCTGCTGCAAATCATACATCCCGTAGAACATTGTAATAAACATGCTTGGATCCACATTCTGCTCTACTACTCTGTTCAGATTTTCCAGAACAAGATTTGGGTTCTCCCGGTTTTCCGGCAAGCTGTCCATGGCATATTTAATCATGGACATACAAAGGGCAGCCGGAATTCCTTTTCCGATAATATCAGCAATTGCAATGCTGATGCTTGTGCTGTCCTGAACAAAATGATGGTAATCGCCGTTCATCTGTTTGGCTGGAATGCTGATTGCCCCTACATCAAGGCAGTCGGTTTGAGGAATTTTTGTCTCCAGCAATGTTTGCTGTACATTAGCGGCAATTTCCATTTCTGATTTGATTTCAAATTGAATATCTCGCAGCGTCTGATGCTCCTGATATGCAAGCCCATAGCCAATCATTACTTCAAGAAGAAAGTCCAGAGAGTTCAAAACGTTCTCATCTACATCTGGAATAAGTTCCTGCAGTACTTTTCGGTGAATGCTTACAATCTCTTCAGGCGGCACCTGCTGTTCGAGTGTTTTTCTGCTAAATTTCTGCCCTTGATATAAGGCAGTCTCCGTGAGTTCGTTCATATAGTTAGTGAGAAGCTCACGGTATTTTGTCTCAATGACTTCTCTTAAATCCATAAATCAGCTTCCCCCTAGCGAAGCCATTTGATCGCTTGGATATCAGTTCCCTCTCCAACACCAGAATTTATACTAAACTCATCCATTAAGCGTTTCACTCCAGGCAGTCCAGCTCCCAAACCTCCGGAAGTTGAAAATCCATCTTCCATAACTTTGCGGATATCAGGAATGCCTGGACCATTATCAATGGCTATAATTTTTAATCCATTTTTGCCGAATTCATTGATTGTCTCAATGCAGATTTGACCTTGTCCAGCATAAAGATATATATTACGGGCGAGTTCTGATATTGCTGTGGTAATACGGGCTTGGTCAACAGTTCCAAAGCCCAGCTCTTTAGCCATGTTGCGGCCAAGCTGGCGAGCTGCCACAATGTCCCACTCCGTTACAATTTTTACACAGGATTGGTTCTCCATGGCTACTCCCCCAATTCCTGCTGTAATGTTTCAAGCCCTTGTTCTAAATCGAGCGCAGTCTGGACGTCTTCCAGTTGAATTCCGAGCTCTATTAATGTTATTGCGACTGCAGGTTGAATGCCTGTTAAAACAACTTTAGCCCCCATCAGTTTCGACATTCCAATCACATCTCCGAGAACTTTTGCAATAAAAGAATCTATTACATCAACAGAAGTGAGATCTATTACAACCCCGCTTGCTCCAGTTTCATAAATTTTTTCCAGCAAATCCTCTTGAAATTGAAGGGCAGTGTGGTCATCTAATTCCCATTGGATTGAAACGAGCAGACAATTATACAGTTTCAGTATAGGTATTCTAGGAATTCTCAATTTTTTACGCCTCCGATGATGATACAATTTTTCGACTCGTCATTTCGAGTGCTGCTTCAATTCCTTTTTGAAGGGAATTTTTTGTTGTAACCTGATTCAGGTTAATGCCCAAATTCACGATCGTCTGGGCAATTTCCGGACGGATACCCACGAGCAGGCATTTAGCCCCTACCAGCCTGACCGCTTCCGAGGCCTGGATAATATGATGGGCAACCATTGTGTCTACTACCGGAACGCCGGTTATATCAATCAATACTACCTGGGCTCTGTGCTTCACAACTCCCTGAAGCAGATTTTCCATAATTCTTTTAGCGCGTTCCGTATCAATTGTTCCGACAAGCGGCATAACAGTGATATTATCGAAAACTGGGATGAGCGGCGCCGAAAGCTCCTGCAGCGCTATTTTCTGTAAGGAAACCGTTCGTTCCCAGGATAATGCATACTGATGCAGAATTTCACCATTTACCGGGTTCAGCAAGCGGTCAAATTCCCATACAATCTTCATTTTCTCTTGTTCTTCGAGATTTCCTGTTATTTTTTCAAATAAAATAACATTAAAATCTCTCAGGCCTTTTGATAAGAAGCGAAGGGTCCACCCAAGCTGCACAGCTTTTTGAGAAAAATCGCTGATTTCCTCATTAAGGTCCTTGCTAAGGTCTTTGCCCCCGTTCTTTAAATGCCCGATAACAATATTCACATACTCCGTACAAAGCGAAGTATAGATATGATCAGATACAATATCTGTTGGTTTATCTGTATGAATTTCTTTTAATTTATTGGTCCAACCTTCAATCAGGTCATGATAATTGGCTTCCGCTGCCTGCAGAAACCTTCCTGCCTCTCCTTGCATTAGGCTGCCCCCTTTTATATTCTCCTTCTTCATATTATACAGATTTACATCTTTAAACAAAAGAAAGATACCGCGAACTCTTTTTCTTCTATTTTCCAACTCCATATAACAGCAACAGGGCCTTGGCACCATAGATGTTTAACAAGGTTTTTTATTTGCATAAGGAAGTGCTGTGTATGGCTTGATTTCCATGCTCTATTTCGCTGCAGACACATATTTCCTCCAAAATTTTCATCTCGCTATTAATGATAGATGGACATTCCTGCCATTTACTTTATTGTAGTTCAGTACGGCAGGGACTGCACGCATAAACTGACACTAATAATAGATATAATAAAAAAAAGAAGCTGGACCACTGTCACAACTTCCTTTTTTTATTATATAATCTTAAAAATCGATAAGACCTAAACTAATTTGAAGCGCTTCGTCAACCTTATCCATCATTTCATCATCCAGATGGGTAATCTTGTCTGTAAGTCTTTGCTTATCAATCGTGCGAATCTGTTCAAGCAAAATAACTGAATCCCGTTCAAATCCATAGCGTTTAGCATCAATTTCAACATGAGTGGGCAGCTTTGCCTTTTGAATTTGAGCTGTTATAGCAGCAACAATCACCGTAGGGCTAAATCGATTTCCAATATCATTTTGAATGACTAACACTGGACGAACGCCCCCTTGTTCTGAACCTACAACAGGGGATAAATCTGCAAAATAAACGTCGCCGCGCTTAACAATCAAAACATTAACCTCCGCTGACTAAGCGTTCAACGGTGTGGTCAGCTTCATACTCTGCCAAAAATGCTTCAGAAGCGATATTGAGATTGATTTTAGCCATTTCCATATAACCGCGTCTCATCGACTCTCGAATCTGGCGTTTCTTTCGCTCACGCAAGTACATTTTCGTTGCTTGATAGATAAGCTCATTGCGATTTCCGTTTTCCTGCTTAACCAGGCCATCTAACTCTGAGACCAATGCTTGTGGTAAGCGAATTAAGATTTCAGTTGTCGCGCTGGATTCAGACACAAACATACACCTCCACCAAAACTACAAACCCGTATTCCATTCCATTTTTAATAATAACATCTATCCGAAGAGATGCAAACCATTTTCTTATAATTCCTCAATATTATCGGCATATGAATGCACTTTTTATTCACTATGTGTCTAATATTATGCTTATTTCAGAAGAAAATTGACAATTTCTTCAACTTTTCCGTCTCTTGTGTAGACTCTTGGCACTCTTGTCGAAATAGAGCAGGTAATTTCGTAGTTGATCGTATCAAGCCGCTCAGCTACCTCATCTACAGGAATCACTTCCTTTCCCTGACTCCCTATTAATGTGACCTGAGTTCCAAGGGGCACAGGCTCTGTCAGGGCAATCATACATTGATCCATGCAAATCCTTCCGACAATAGGAGCTCTTTTCCCGTTAACAAGCACTTCTGAATGCTGAAGGCGGCGGATCCATCCATCTGCATATCCGATCGGAAGCGTCGCAATCCACACCTCTTTTTCAGCTTCATAAACAGCTCCATAGCTGACTTTTTCGCCTTCAGCCATTTTTTTAACTTGAACAGCTTTCGTATGAAGAGAAAAAGCTTCCTTCAGGGGAAATGGAAGAATGCCTCTCATTTCAGACGAGGGAGCCAGGCCGTACATAGAGATTCCAAAACGGAGAGCATTAAAAAGCCGCTCCGGAAATCTCAGGCCGGTGGCGCTGTTTCCGCAGTGTATCATCATTCCGGTATTCTGCAGCCCTTTGATGAGGGTTTCGAATTTCCCGAATTGTTCTTGAAAATAACTGCTGTCCAATTCATCTGCCGTTGAAAAATGAGTGAAAATGCCTTTCGCCTCTGCAAAATCTGATGAACAGGAGTCCTTCAGCACTTCCTCCAGCTCGCTTTTGGATTTAATGCCAAGTCTGCCCATACCTGTATCCAGCTTAATATGAAACTGGAGCTTTCCCATTCTGTGAAATGCGGCCGCTTCCTTCAGCCAGTTACGATGAAAAACGGTCAGTGTGAGCTGATAATCTATAGCTGCTTGTATATCCCGGGGCCGTGCAGCACCCATGACAAGGATGGGCACAGTTAAACCTGCTTTCCGCAGCAGGATACCCTCGTCCAAAAAAGCAACAGCCAGCATGTCGGCTCCCGCTTTTAAGGCCGCTTCAGCCACCTGTGCATATCCGTGGCCGTAGGCATTCGCTTTTACTACAGCAATCAGCCCTGTAGTTGTTCCAATATGCTGCTTCATTTGCTTGATATTATATTCAATCGCATCCAAATTAATCTCTGCCCACGTATCTCTGTAGTAAACAGCATCATTCACAGTTTCCACTTCCTCTGGCTAGTATATCTAGCATTATTATTAGTGTTTTTCAGCTGCGTTGTCAACGGAAGCGGAAACAATCCCGGAATAGAAAAACCGGATGAGGGTGTCATCCGGATTATTTTGCGCTCTGCCCCTGTATGGACCGGGCAACCATCAGCATCTCTTCTTCACTGAGATCTTCTGACGCCAGCGTATACTCTACGCCCTCATGAGTCCAGGTCAGCATTTTATCAGTCAGCGCCCCAACCGTGAAGCCAAGGTCAGCCGGCTGGCCGGTACTGAAGGAAGATGTAGATGCGACAGGTGCTACTTCCGCTTTTTCCTGAATAAGCGTAAAGGATTTTTCACCGCCAAAGGTCATGACCACCCGTTTGCCGTCCTCCACTGAAACTTCCTTCTCTTCAAGAAGCTTTGTCCCTTCCGGCTGTTCAAGCGGATACTTCACTGCAAACGGACCCTTATCAGGTGTTGCATTTGCCGGCATATCCATCATGGCTGAAGACATGTTCTTTTGCATATCAAAGGAGTCTTTATCAAAAGAAGCGTTGAATGCAAAGTCAGTAAACTCCACTGTTACCAGTGCATTTCGATCAGTATCCAACACTTTGACAGATACCGGGGATAAATCCTTTTTGTTAAAAGTAATCTCCTGGACCGGGAGCATTTTGTTATTTTGATAATTTGTTTTGGTTTCAAACACATAATGTTCTTTTGTCGACTTAAACACAGCCTGGGAATCTTCCATGATATCCTTTACCAGGGACTCATAAAGATAGGCCTGGCTGCTGTTTTGCGGCCAGTCGCTTTGGAAGCGGAAGCTCTTGTTCAGCGCCGGTGTCAGGACGAATACACCTTCATCATTTCTCAAAATCATCTGGTTTTGATCCTTCTCGGCGTTTTTCAGGTTCACTTTGTAAAAAGACGGCTCTTTATGCCAGATGTCGACCTCGTATACCTGCGGTTCGCTTCCGGTCTGCAACGTCATTTTTGCTTTCGTCTTATAACCGGTCAGCTCCTCCACCTTTTTGCCCAGTCCTTTAACTACATCCGTTTGAGACTTTTCTCCGCAGCCCGCAAGCAAAAAGACAGCAAGCAGTCCCGTAATCAGTAACAGAAAGCTTTTTCTCACCTTTCTTCCAACCCCTTTGTCTTAAGTGACGTCAAAAGGAAGAAACCGCTTGTTCGGCACCGCCGTTCCACTGAAAGCGGAAGCCGTACAGCCTAAAAACGACTTGTCTCCCTTATCGCACTACAAATATATGAGGCTGGTTCCGGGATTATGCAGACTAGCTTGACAGGCTTTCAAGAATTACCTGTGCAGCAGCATAGTCCCTGCTATGGGTAATGCTGACGTGCACCTTCAGCTCTTCCTGTTCCTTCTTTCCCCTATACTGCAAAAAAGGCGCGCCGCGTTTATCATTGAGCACCTCTATATCTAAAAAAGAAAGCTCGTGACCAATTCCACTTCCTTTCGCCTTGGCAAAAGCCTCCTTCACAGCAAACCTGCCGGCAAGAAACTCCACTCTCCTTCTTTCGGACAACCCCTCAAACCGCTCCAGCTCTAAAGGAGTCAGCACCCTGAGGGCAAAGCGCGGCTGGCGCTCCAGCAAAGACGCGATGCGCCCAATCTCAACAATATCCATCCCAATCCCGGAAATCATCAGCAAAACCTCCTACAGTGAAAAGTAATAATATTGAATTGAATGACATAAAAAAGAAAAGCGGAAGGCGCCCGTTCAGCGGCGACAAGCATAAGATGGCTTGGACGGAAGGGCGCTTTTTGCCCTTTTGGCCAAGACAGCTTATGACCTCGAGCCGTTGGCGCCTGTAGCTGGACAATGTAGAAAAGCGGAAGGCGCCACGTTCCACCGCAGCACATAACAGGCCGACACATCCCATCGGACTTCGCGCATGAAAGTCTTGCTTATTTATGTGATAATGAAGGGAAACCATAGCCAAAGGAGTTATCTCTATGTTCTCCAGAACAGAAAATTTCAGGACCTTTGTTCGTTTTTATCCAGTGGTGACAGCGCTTATCGCAATAAATCTGTTTCTATGGATTTTCTTTTTGCTCCCTGTCCCTGCCTTGACACTAATCCGCTACCTTGTGGTCGGTTATAACGCCGGCGTGGCAAATGGTGAGTGGTGGCGGCTGCTGACCCCTATTTTCTTACATGCCGGTTTCTCACATCTATTCTTTAATTCTGTCTCACTTATTTTATTTGCACCTGCTCTTGAAAGGCTCATGGGCAAAATCAGGTTCCTATCCATCTATTTACTGGCGGGAATTCTTGCAAATATTGCAACTTTCCTGATTGAGCCGCTTCAGTATTCTCATGTGGGAGCTTCCGGTGCAATCTTCGGTTTGTTTGGTGTTTTTCTGTACATGTCAATTTATCGAAAAGACTTGATGGATCAAGCCAGCTCCCAAATTGCTGTAACCATCTTGGCAATCAGCTTAATTATGACTTTTATCAACGCAAATATCAACGTCGTAGCCCATCTGGCCGGCTTCGGGGCTGGATTTGCTCTTGCGCCGCTTTTCCTGAAAAAGCGAAGAAGCTTCGTTCATCAGACTTTCTACGATCAGCCGCATAAAAGGAAATTTCAAATGAGACGACTAGAGAGAAAGCATATATTCTGGGCTGTCCTGGTTGTACTGATTCTGTTCGGGCTGCTAACCAGGTTTTAATATCAAAGCACCTAGTATGTTATGCACAATACAAAATGTACACTAAAAGCTTGGGCAGCATGATGCTTACCCCACAGTTAGAGTCCTACATCTAGCTTTGGGTCAGTATCAATCCAAGCTTTCTTCATTTCCAGCCATCCCATTAACACATAAATAGGCTGCCAATCGCAATTGGCAGCCGCATTGATCACACTCTGTCTCTGTACCATGTTCTAATCTGCTCGGAATCTTCCGCCTCCACATCGCTCAGCGAAAAGTGAGCTCCGATAAACCCTGACATGGTAGAGGTTTTTATGGTTGCAAGGTCCGCTCGTTTTTGAAACAGCGCCTGCTGTGTGTGGAAAACCTGCATTCTTCTCTTTGTTACTGCCACTGTGCTTCTGCCGATTGTACGGGAACGGATGGAGAGCTGTTCTCCATGGATACTCCATCCTGCGTCCTTGAATTTCGCATAGCCCACAACACAGGCCAATATCACAAGCAATAAGGAAAGATATCCCCACGGCCTTAGAAAATAAAGCGCACCCGCCACAAAAGGAAGCACCGGAATGATCGCGCGAATGATGTAGCGCCTGAGTGAACGGGAAGGCAGCTTTTGGACAGCCGCAGGAAATGTATAGCCAGGCAAATACTCTTCCAAAAATTGCGGAATCGCTGATTTCCTGATAATCGGAACCATCATAGTGGTTCCCTCTTCCTTAGAATCTCCTCCGGCACTAATAATTTGCAGCGCAGCAAATCCCAGCGGCTGCCTTAGCAGGTTTTCTGATATCTTTAAAGCTTGAATTCGCTCAAGAGGAATTGTCAGCTGATGCTTCTCAAGCAGACCCCTGGAGATAATGAGATCTTTATCTTTTCTCTCCAAAGTGAAATCAGCATATTTTAAAAGAACACCGGCGATGCTCAGCACCCATGCAATAATCAGCAGCGTAAACGCAATGACGGCAAAGACAGCAACGCCTGCATTGGTAAGGAAAGAAAATCTGTCAGCCACTGCATCAAACGGAATAAGATTGTCTATCTGTGAAAACAGCGCAAACAGTGCGGACAATACTACGCCGATTCCGCTTGATGTTGTTGCAGCAAGCAGTAGATCTTTTTTGCTAAGTTTATATATATGCCTTTTTTCATTTGCGGAAGTAGATTCGCCTTCCTCCAACAGATCTGCTGTTTCAGATTTGAAGTCAGTTTTGTAGGCTTCCAGCTCTTCTGCGATCTTCCTTGCATCCTCCCTGGAGATTGCAGTCAGCACTGCTTCTGCATCAAGTCCGCCCCCTGCTGTTTCCACCTGAAGCTTCACCAGCCCGAAAATCTGCTGGATAATTCCTGCACTTGTGTTAACTGTCTGTATTCTTTCAATCGGTATATACCGTTTTCTTTTCACAAAAAGCCCGTGCTCTATCCTAAGTTCACTTTCTTCAATTCTGTATGTAAAAGTAAGCCATTTGATAACACTAAAAATGACGAGGACTGCCAGCAGAATAAGCAAAACATATCCTCCGTAAAGCCGCTCCGCCCCTCCTCCATTCACGATTAACAGGAGCAGGATCGGAATAATCAAATCTTTAATTAATTTGAAAATATTAAGCAGTACAGCTGCGGGATGCATTCTTTTTGGTTCAGACATCGTCTGTCACCCTTGCCAGCCTTGAAATGGAGTCTCTCAGCTCATCAGCTTCATGAATATCAAGAGCCGGAATTTCATGCACAGTTGCAGCAGTGGAGATGGTAACTGTTGCAAGATTGTTCTTTCTGAGCAAAGGCCCCTGGCTTGTATCCACATGCTGTACTCTCACCATTGGAATCAGCACTCTTTTCACAATGAATACGCCAAATTGAAGATCTATTTCATGTTCATGCACCTCATATCTCCAGATGCGGTGCCGAATTTTTGGAATAAGAAAAATATTTACCAGCGCATACATCAGCCAAACTGCTAAAAGAGTATACCCAATTCCAATCGGAAAGTTGAAATAATAAATACCCGTAAAAATTGCAGCCGCAGCAAGCAGCAAAATTCCGGACATGATGGCGGCGGACAGCCTCCAAACCTTCAGTGCCCTCGGGCTGATTTGATTTTGCGGAGCTTTCCTCACGATTTCCTCTCCTCTGTCTTCTATATGTGATCTATTTTATCGTAATCCAAATCTTGCCGTTTGGATAGGAATAACTTTTATACAATCTCAAAAGTCGACCCATCCAAGATTATAATTTCCGGGAAGCCGCTCAGCTCTTCCATCAGGGTAAACAGAGCTTCGTCCTTCATCTTTGCTTCGATCATACAGTCTATTCTGTCGGTCGAGTCTTTCACAGCATGTAAAAATTCAAGAAACATCTGTACATTCACTTTATCTGCATGAGCGCGGTATTCTTTTTCACTTCTGGGGCTGGAAATATGCATCTTCACAGGCAGCGGAGAAGCTTCCCAGGTAGATAATATCCTTATCCAATCTTCCTCCCAGTCTCTCTCCTCATGGTAAGCCAAATGATGATGATAATCAAATACCAAGGGAATCCCCAGCTTTTCACACAAGTAGAGGGTGTCCTTAAGATGAAACGTTGTATCATCATTCTCCAGCATTACCAGCTTCTGATACTTCACCGGTATCAGACCCCAATTATGAATAAATTGCTCAAGTGCTTTCTCCTTATCCTCATAAGCGCCTCCAATATGCATGACACATCTATGTTCGGCAGGAATATTCATGCCTCTCAGTAAAGCTTCGTGCATATGAAGGGTTTTTAATGACATATTCAAAATATCAGGTTCTTTTGAATTGAGAACAACAAAATGATCTGGATGAAAATCCACCCTCATTTCATGCTTTCCTATAAAGTCGGCTATGCTGTTGAGCGGTTCACGAAGCTCATTCATATACCGCCACTCACTCAGTTCCGGATGGTTTGCCAAGGGAATCAGCTTTGAGCTGAGTCTGAAAAAATGAATATCATTGCCCGCATTGTGCTTGAGCAGCCTGAGACAGTTTTCCAAATTGGAACGGGCAATTCTCTCAAGCTTTTTAATGGCAGCATCTCTATCCTTAATCTTGCTGAACTGTGCGTATGTCATCGTTTGGGAGGGTGAGCAATTTTGCAGCTGCATGCTCATCGCAACATACCCCATTCTTACCCGCATGTTTTCAACCCCTATTTCACCAATATACAAATAGTTTGTCCATGTTAGCTGCATTTTTAGCATGCGAAACTGATTTGCGTGGAGTTTTCGCAGTTGAAGGATACATCTTGGAGCATGTTGAGGAAACTGGTTAAGCATCTCCCCTGACTAGTGAAAACCACTCTACATATATAAACGGAAGAATTCCGTCTATCCAGAAAAAACAACGAATATTAGCTGAAATAAACGGAAGATTTTCGTCTATCCAGAAAAAACAACGAATATGAGCTGAGATAAACGGAAGAATTCCGCCTATTCAGAAAAAACAACGAATATGAGCTGAAATAAACGGAGGATTTCCATCTATCCAGAAAAAACAACGAATATGAGCTGAAATAAACGGAGGATTTTCGTCTATTCAGAAAAAACAACGAATATGAGCTGAAATAAACGGAGGATTTCCGTCTAAGCTCCTAAAAAACCTTAAAATGGAGTATTTTAAGAAGCTTAAGCGGAATTCATTCCCTTATCCTCTCTAAAAAACGGCCTATCCTGAGTTTAACCGGATTTCTTACGCTTATTTTTGTTTGTTGTGAAGGGGAGACTCACTTTTGTCCTTCATCGCCCTTATGAAGGACATTTCCCTCGCTTTTCCACTCACTTTTGTCCTTCATTACCCTTATGAAGGACATTTCCCTCGCTTTTCCACTCACTTTTGTCCTTCATTGCCCCTTCGAAGGACATTTACCTCGCTTTTCCACTCACTTTTGTCCTTCATCGCCCTTATGAAGGACATTTCCCTCGCTTTTCCACTCACTTTTGTCCTTCATCGCCCTTATGAAGGACATTTCCCTCACTTTTCCACTCACTTTTGTCCTTCATCACCCTTATGAAGGACATTTCTCCAGATTTTAGCCTCACTTTTGTCCTTCATTGCCCCTTTGAAGGACATTTACCTCGCTTTTCCACTCACTTTTGTCCTTCATCACCCCTATGAAGGACGTTTCTCCAGATTTTAGCCTCACTTTTGTCCTTCATCGCCCCGATGAAGGACATTTAGCCAAAGCATAAAAAAAACAGCACCACATCATGCGGCGCTGTTTCTGTATTATTATTCTGATTTTGATTTTTTGTTATAAGGGCGGCGCTGCTGAGAGCGGCCTTTCTCTGAGTAAGAGCGAGTACCCTTCTTGCTGGAACCGGAAGGACGCTGCTGGCCGTCACGCTTTCCTCTCGGTGAACGGTTTTTGCTGCGGCTGTATGCCGGCGGCTCGTCCGTCAAACGAACAGGTACGTCGTCAGGCCCTTTCGTCATCAGCTTGATAACTGCTGCTACTACTGTTTCAGAATCAAATTCTTCAAGCAGTTCCTGAGCAGACCTCTTATAATAGCTAAGGTCTGCACCATCAATGGTAGTACGGATTTTTTCAGTCGTCATTTGCTGCTGGCCTTCCAAAGCCTCATCCAGAGTAGGCGGCTTCATGCGGTCCATTTTACGTTTTGTTGTACGCTCAATGTTACGAAGCATATCTGTTTCTCTTGGAGTAACAAATGTCATTGCAACACCGTTTTTGCCGGCACGGCCTGTACGACCAATTCGGTGAACGTAGCTTTCCGGGTCCTGCGGAATATCAAAGTTGTAAACGTGGGTAACACCGGAAATATCAAGTCCGCGGGCTGCTACATCAGTTGCAACAAGCACTTCAATAGAACCGTCTTTAAATTTGCGAAGTGCAGACATACGCTTCGCCTGGCTGAGGTCGCCGTGAATTCCTTCTGCAGCATAGCCTCTCAGCGTAAGAGCCTCGGAAAGCTCATCTACACGTCTTTTTGTGCGTCCGAAAACAATGGCAAGTTCAGGAGACTGAATGTCAAGAAGGCGCGTAAGTACATCAAACTTCTTTTTCTCCTGAGTCTCTAGAGAGTACTGCTGAATGTTTGGAACGGTAACTTCCTTCGCTTTTACTTTAACAAGCTCAGGGTTTGTCATAAAGCGCTCAGCAATCATTCTGATCGGATCAGGCATTGTTGCAGAGAACAAAAGCGTCTGGCGCTCATTAGGAATATTGGAAAGAATTGCTTCAATATCCTCAATAAAGCCCATATTCAGCATTTCATCTGCCTCATCAAGTACAACAGTGTGAACACCTTGCAGATTGATTGTTTTACGGTTGATATGGTCAATCAGACGTCCTGGTGTACCAACAATGATCTGCGGATTTTTTTTCAAAGCGCGGATCTGGCGGTTGATGTCCTGTCCTCCGTAGATAGGAAGAACGCGTGCACGCTTGTAATAGCTGATTTTATAAAGCTCTTCAGAAACCTGAATCGCCAATTCTCTTGTCGGGGCAATGACAATTGCCTGAATTTGTGAATTAGTCGGCTCAATTTTCTCAACAAGCGGAAGGCCGAACGCAGCTGTTTTCCCTGTACCTGTCTGCGCTTGTCCAATGACATCTCTTTTTTGAAGGCCTAGAGGAATTGTCTGAGCCTGAATTGGTGTAGCCTCTTCAAATCCCATTCTTTTTACAGCTTTCATAAGATCAGAACTTAAGCCTAAATCTTGGAACATAATTGTCAATTTATTCATACTCCTTTTATCTAGCTACTTCACGGTTTTATTTTCCAACAAACAAAAATGCTCTTGCAATAAGAGCATGTGTTTCATATTAAGAAGCCGTAAACACTTTAAAGACTATCATAACATGAAAATGCTGTTATTACAATAAGTCGCCTTTTTTTACCTTTTCTCAATCAGAAACTTATCCACTTCCTCGACCAGCCGGGGGAAATCTTCCCCATGGCAGACATGATGCTTGGAACAAGGCAGCAGGCAAAGCTCCTTTTTGCTGGAGCCGACTGTCTGAAAAAGAAAATGGGCGCTTTTAACAGGAACAATCCCATCACACTCGCCCTGGACGATTAATACCGGAACCTTAATGTTTGCTAAATGGGGCTTAATATATTTGACAAGCTTTCTAAATTGTAAAGTAGCACTTATTGGTGTTTTTGTAATTTTTGATTTGTAGCGGTGAAACAATTCGTTATCTGTTATTTTACCTTTTCGCCAATCTCTAACTAAAGCGGAAATATCACTAAGGAATTGCTTAGGGTTCACATAGTAAGCAGCTGCACTTAACAGCACAAGCTTTGAAACAGGGTATTTCGAGGTAAGATATGCTGCAATCAGCCCTCCCATGGAAAACCCGATCACATATACCTCTTCGTGCCTTTTCAGCAGAGACTGCAGCTCTTTCTCTGCTTCTTGAATCCACTCATTGAACAGTATTCCCTTTAATGACAATTCCTCTCCATGTCCCGGCAGAGTCGGCATAATAATTTCCCAGTCTGTTTTTTTCTGAAGGTGAACTGCAAGCGGCTCTACTTCATAGGGCGCACCCGTAAAGCCGTGTATACATAGGCAACCGGCCATAGGAATCACTCCTGATAACTGTCTACCAAAATTATACCTGATTCAATACAATTTGAAACCTCTTTAAGTGGCTGGTTTCATTCTTCAAAATACCGGGGTATACCAAAACTATTACATAATAAAGGAGAAAACTTTCATGCCAGCCCTTAAAAACAGCATTTTAGAAATATTGGATGAAACTTTGCAATACACCATAGGCGCCGGTCTGGCTCTGCTGCTGATTCTGCCGCTCATTACATAATCGACAGCACGGAGGCATCAAGATTTACATACGTTTCAAATGGAGGGGGTCCTGGGGCACCCTCTTTTTTTTGCGCTGCCTGTTAAGAAACTGCTTCCACCACTTCTTCAAGCTTCATTGCTCTGGAAGCTTTCAAATAAAGCAGATCTCCTGATGCTGCTGTGTTTTGAATAAAGCTAATGAGTTCAGCTTTGTCTTCAAAGCTGAAGACCCTTTCTTCACCGAGTTTCTTCAAAGCTCCTTCAGCTATGTTCTTCCCAAGTTTGCCGTAAGTTATAACAAGCGACGTTTTTTCAGGGTTAATAAATTCCCCTACTTCTCTGTGAAAATCCTCTTCCTTTTCACCAAGCTCCAGCATATCTCCCAGGATCAATATCTTTCTGTGATAGCCTCCCATATCCTCTGTCAGGCTGATGCCTGCTTTCATGGAGGTCGGACTAGCGTTATAGGCATCATTGATGATTGAATAGCCCTCTTTGCTTTCTGACATTTCAAGGCGCATTCTCGTCATCTCCAGAGCCCTCAGGCCTTTGGCTGCTTCTTCATCGGTAATGCCAAGGCTTCTTCCCGCTGCAAGCGCGGCCAGAGAATTAAGAACATTGTGCCTTCCCAGAATGGGAACATAAAATTCCTGGCTGGAGTCATTAACTGTAAATGTCATCCCGTTGGAAGCAGATTCCACCGAAACCGGATAAAGCTGATTCTCTTCATCCTCGCCAAACGTGATGCAATTTTGTGTAGCCCAGGTGATTCTTTCCTGAAGAAGCGGTTCATCACCTATGTAAATAAAAACACCTTCAGCATGCAAACCCTCGATAATTTCAAGCTTTGCCTCCGCGATACCTTCACGTGAGCCCAGGTCCATCAAATGTGATTCGCCTATGTTGGTGATTACAGCGATATCAGGCTCAGCAAGCTTTGATAACGTGCTGATTTCCCCTCTTGCGCTCATACCCATTTCAAGTACTGCCACCTCAGTATCCTCATTCATTTCCAGCAGTGTCAGGGGAAGCCCTATGTGATTATTGAAGTTTCCCTTTGTTTTATGAACAGTATATTTGGTGCCCGCAACAGCGGCGATCAAATCTTTTGTTGTGGTTTTTCCGTTGCTGCCTGTTACGCCAACTACCTTCACACCAATCTGCCTGCGATATTCCCCGGCAAGCTGCTGCAGTGCGGAAAGTGTATCCTGAACAAAAATGACAGGGCCATCAGACGGAGGATTGGGCTGTCCCTCCTGCCAGAGAACTGCAGCTGCTCCTTCACTCAATGCTTTTTCAGCAAATGTGTGGCCATTGAATTTCTCACCTATTAGAGGGATGAACAAACTGCCCTCGACAATGCTTCTGGAATCTGTTGTTACACCGTTTAACATGATGCTTTCATCAGACTGCTTCAGGCCTTTTCCGCCTGACATCTCCTGAACTTCCTTTAAGGAGCGGATGATCATTTGCGCCTACTCTCCTCTCATTTATGTAGAAGAAACACTATCAGACTCTTCCCTGATAGTGTTTCTTCTTTTAATTAAACGTATGTTTAATTTCCTGTTTTGCTTTGTATCGTTCCAAAGCGAGATCAACCAGTTTCTCAATCAATTGAGGATATTCAAGGTCGGTATGCTTCCATAACAGCGGAAACATGCTGTATGGCGTAAACCCTGGCATTGTGTTGACTTCATTGATAAGAGCTTTGCCATCTCTTGTCAGGAAAAAGTCTGCTCTGACAAGCCCTGAACCGTCAATTGCCTTAAAAGCTTTGACAGCCATTTCGCCAATCTGCTTTTGCTCGTCTGCACTTACCTCTGCCGGGATGATCAAATCTGTATCTCCATCTTCATACTTGGCTTTATAATCGTAAAAATCTTTTTTCGGGGCAATTTCTCCGATTACAGACACAGCAGGCTCATCATTTCCTATCACGCCGATTTCAATTTCTCTTCCAACGATAGCTTCTTCCACAATAATTTTCCGGTCATATTGAAAAGCTTCCTGAAATGCAGAAATCAGACTTTCGCGGTCGCTGCACTTGCTAATTCCTACACTGGAGCCAAGATTAGCAGGCTTTACAAAACAAGGATAGCCAAGTTTTTCTTCGACCAGCTCATAAGCTTTTTCATGGTCTTTTTCCCAGTCATTTCGAATAAACCACACATATTCCGCCTGTTCAAGACCAGCCTGGGCAAACAGCTGCTTCATTACCACTTTATCCATTCCTGCAGAAGAAGCCAGAACACCATTCCCCGCGTATGGAACATTAAGGACTTCCAGCAGTCCCTGCACTGTTCCGTCTTCGCCGTTAGGTCCGTGGAGAAGAGGGAAAATAACATCAATACTCTCGCTTTTTTCTTCAGCCCCAATTGAAAAAAGCTGATTGTTTAATGCTGCAGGTGAAATGACACTGTGTTCACTGCTATTTAAGCGGAGAGAGGAGACTTCACTAACCGGTCCCTCAAGCTGCTTGCCGCGGATCCATTCTCCCTTTTCAGTTATATATATAGGATGGATATCAAACTTATCCGTATTCAATGCTTTAATCACTGCAAAAGCAGTTTGCAAAGACACTTGATGTTCAGCGGACTTTCCGCCGTATAAAAGACCAAGTTTCATTTTCATGCAGCTTCCCCCTCACAAATTCATCTAATCCATTTTATCACTTTCAGCTGAAATTGTTATCGCATTTTATAAATCTATATATACTTCGGAGTGAATTCTTTTTTTCAGCCCTGAGCAAGATTACAAATGAAACCTACCCTTTTGTATTACAATATAAACGAGGAGGGATACATATGGAATCCATAAAAACAACAGAACAATTTAATACGCTCATTCAGCAGCCAAAAGAAGTCATTATAAAGTTTTACGCGACATGGTGCCCTGATTGCACACGAATGGACATGTTCATCGGTGATATTCTTGAAGAGTACAAGAACATCGACTGGTATCAAATTAACAAAGACGATTTTCCTGAGATTGCTGAGAAATATCAGGTAATGGGCATACCGAGCCTGCTGATATTCAAAAATGGAGAAAAGCTCGGCCACCTGCACAGTGCAAACGCAAAAACTCCTGAGCAGGTTCAGGCATTTCTGAGCGAAAAGCTGTAAAATTGACAATGCAGTTATAAACACATATGATTCTCTTACATTTCTAAATATTTTAATACTCTTATCAAGAGAGGCGGAGGGAAACGGCCCTGCGAAGCCTCGGCAACGGATCTCTGAGACACCGTGCCAAGTCCTGCAAACATTCGTTTGGAAGATGAGAGATGCTGATGTATGCAGCCTCTCCCTCTAATGAAGGAGAGGCTTTTCTATTGTTCCCGCCCATCAGGGATATACGCACTTAATTCCGAGTAAATAGAGAGGAGAAATACAAATTGAAAGACACCTATATTCAGGGAAGTGAATTGTGGGATAAATTAAAAGAGTTTCCCTCTGATATCCCTCCTGCCATTGTTTTTAATGCTCATATCACAGGCCTTGCCATCGCGCGTTCTCTCGGCAAAGAGGGTATTCCGGTCATTGCCCTGGACAGGGACGGCCGTGCAGTAGGACTGCAATCTAAATACGTAGGAGCAGGAATTCTCTGTCCTAATCCCCTGACAGATGAAGAGGGGTTCATCAGCCTCCTTTTGGAAATCGGCAAGCGCCTTCCACTAAAAGGCGTGCTGTTTCCCTGCAATGATGAATGGGTGCTTACAGTCTCGAGACACAGAGAAAAGCTGCAGCAATATTACCATTTCCCCTTTGCAGACTATGACATTGTCGAACCTTTGCTCAATAAACATAAGCTTTATAAAAAAGCGGAAGAGCTGGGCATACCTCATCCAAAAACCTGGTATCCCGGTGAATGGGAAAGTCCGGAAGCACTTTCGAAAGCAGTTCCTTATCCTTGTATTATTAAGCCGGTGGAGCAAAGAAGCTTTTATGAAGCCTTTCAGAAAAAAGCAATTCTCATTGAAAATCCCCAGGAATTTCAACGTGCTCTTTCCGAGGTTTCAGGACACGGTACAGTGGTACAGGAGATTGTCGGAAGCTCCCTCTCAGACTTTTACTCTCTTTGCACCTATGTCGATCCCGATGGCGAAGTAAAGGGCTATTTTACAGGAAGAAAGCTTGAGCAGTATCCTCAAAATTTTGGGACAGGCTGCCTTGTTGAGTCTTCTCCTATTGACGAATTTGTACCTGCTGGAACGGAAATTCTTCAGACTGCCGGCTATTACGGAATTTCTGAGACGGAATTTGTATATGACAGCAGAGATCAAACATATAAATTATTAGATGTAAACACACGAGTGTGGAAGTGGATCGGACTCCCTGTTTTTGCCGGGGTTAACCTGCCGCTTCTTGCATACAGTGCAGCTGCCGGGCGCTCCATTGAAAAAATGGAAGCTGAAAGAGATTATGCAAAATGGGTATATGTACAAGACTACCTTCAATTAAAGCAGGAAAAAGGAACATCGGGATATGGCCACTTGACAGATGAAGAGCTTCTTTCCGTTGTAACAGGGCAGCTCCCATCGGAAAATCTTGCTGATGCAGTCATTGATGCAGACGATCCTCTTCCATCCGTCCGCCAGGTGAAAAATCAGTACCAGAACGGCTATATATGCCCTTGTTAACAAAGGAAAGGAGTTTTAGCTATGAAATACGGATTTTGGCTCCCTATCTTCGGAGGCTGGCTTCGGAATGTTGAAGATGAAAACATGCCTGCTACGTATGAATACGCAAAAAAGGTGATTCAATCAGGGGAAAAGTGGGGCTTTCATACAACGCTGATTGCCGAGCTCTATTTGAATGATATCAAGGGACCCAAGCGAGATTCCCTGGAAGCATGGACAACTGCCGCTGCACTTGCGGCCGTAACGGAAAAAATTGAAATTATGACAGCTATTCGTCCCGGATACCATAATCCTGCGATTGCTGCAAAAATGACGGCCAATATTGATCAGATCAGCCAAGGGCGGTTTACGTTAAATGTTGTGTCGGCATGGTGGGAGGAAGAAGCCAGGCAGTATGGCGGCATCTTTACAGAGCACGATGAGCGGTATGATAGAACGGAAGAATTTCTCGAAGTGCTGAAAGGACTATGGTCTGCGCAAAATCCCTTTGACCATGAAGGAAAGTTTTATCAGCTTGAAAATACAAATCTGTATCCAAAGCCCGTTCAATCTCCTAACCCGGTTATCTATGCCGGCGGAGAAAGTCCGCGCGGAAAAGAAGCAATCGCCAAGCATGGAGATGCCTATGTGATGCATGGCGGAACAGTGGAAGAAATTCAAAAAAAAATAGCAGGCATGAAAGAGCTGCGAAAACAGTTCAGCACAAAACCTTTTCAATCTTTCGGAATGGCTGGCTACGTGATTTGCCGGGATACTGAAGAAGAGGCTCAGGAAGAGCTGAAGAGAATTACCACGCTGAAAGAATCCTCTGCCTATGCAGGCTTTAAAGATTTTACAACGAAATCACAGCTTGAACAGCGCATTCAGCTTTATGATTATTCCGTTTCAAACCGTGGCCTTCGTCCGAACTTAATCGGGACTCCTGAAGTAATTGCAGAGCGGATTCTGCAGTATGAACATGCAGGACTGGATTTACTGCTTCTTCAATTTTCACCTCAATTAGAAGAGATGGAGAATTTCTCTCAAAAAGTGATGCCGCTGGTAGAAGAGAAGCGCCAGTCGATGGCTGCACAATAAAAAGAAAAAGAGGTTTGCCGACATCCTTCATTCGGCAAACCTCTTTTTCCATTATTCATTGAAAGGCATTTTTTTCATATCATCAGGCAATGTACTGTGCATATATAAAGGTGCAGGCTCCAAGATTGGTGCTTCTGCATGTGGTTCTGGATTTTCTACGTACTCAAATGTACCTTTTCCATCGATGCTCGGTCCGCTTGCCCAGCTGCCGGCTTTGCTTTCTGTTCCTTGGGAACAGTTCATAAACGAGTAGGAGAACTCCTTCGCTTCTCTGTCGCTGCCAAATGTGCCTGGCACGACAATTCCTTCTTTTTCTTCCAGTTCTTTCAGGGCAGCAATCCACTGGTTTTGGTGCATTGTGTCTCTTGCAGCCAGGAATGACAGCATCTCTCTGACGCCAGGGTCATCTGTCATTTCATACAGCCTAGCTACCTGCAGCCTTCCTTGTGATTCTGCATTCAGGTTTGCCCTGAAGTCAGCAATCAAATTGCCGCTCGCCACGATATAGCCTGCATTCCATGGCACCCCCGTACTATTAACAGGCATTGCTCCCAGCCCTGATACAATCGCATGCTGCGGATTCATCCCGCCTAGTGCCGCTGCAATGATCGGGTTTTGCGCTGCTTCTTCCTGATCCTTTACAGGAGCCTTGTCCAAAAGCCTTGCAATCATTGTTGTAATCATTTCGATATGTGCGAGCTCTTCTGTCCCTATGTCCATGAGCATATCCTTGTACTTTTCATTGCCGCGTGTGTTCCAGCCTTGAAATAAGTATTGCATGGCAACGGAAATTTCACCAAATTGCCCGCCTAGGATTTCCTGCAATTTTTTTGCGTACACTGGATCTGGACTTTGTGGACTAGCATGGTATTGCAGTTCTTTGCGATGGAAAAACATAGATTACTTGCACCTCTCAAAAATGGTAAATTTACTCATCACTGAGCATAGTAGTCACTACCCGTATAAAAAGCAGGACAAACTAATCTTTCTGAAGCATGTTCTTACAAATTCTGCAGTTTTTGCTTCTTCCCTAAGCTTTATCAGTATATTTTCCTCGTTCCTTTCTCCCCCTGAAACTACGGAAAAAATGCCGCCCTCTTCAGGCGGCACTTTCAGGAATTATGAAGTTTTAAAATGCGAGATGAATGCATGCAGCTCCTGAGCCATGCTGCTCAGCGAGACTGCTGAGTTAGAAATGTCTTCACTGGAAGCAAGCTGTTCTTCCGAAGAAGCAGCAATGGTTTGAAAATGCCTGGAGCTTTCACTGACTGCGCGGAAGATCTGCCCTGCAGATTCTTCCACCTGTTTACTGCCGGCAGATAGCTGTTCCGCTGTTACAGAAATATCTCCTACTTCAGACACAACATTTTCAATGGCCGATAATGTTTGCTCAAAAACTTTATATATTCCATCCATTGCCTGAGCACCGGTATTTACCTCTTCTGTTACAGCATTCATTGACTCTACAGAGGAGTCCGCTTCCTGCTGAATAGCCCTGACCAGCTCTGTTATTTCATTCGCCGAAGCTGCGGACTGCTCTGCAAGCTTGCGGACTTCATCAGCAACCACTGCAAAACCCTTTCCATGTTCTCCTGCGCGGGCAGCCTCTATTGCTGCATTTAGTGCGAGCAAATTGGTCTGATCAGAGATATCTGTAATTACTTTTACAATTTTGCGGATGTCTCTTGATTTATCTTTCACACTGCTAATTTTTTTTGAAGATTCTATCACAGCTTTTTGTATGCCTGACATCTGCTGCAGAGATGACTGAACATGTGCCGTCCCTTTGCCTGTTTGATCAGCGGTTTCCTTTGCCAGGCCTGCTGCTCTTCCTGAGTTTTCTGCAATTCTTGAAATACCCTTCCCCATTTCCTCTGTGGCATGGAGGGACTCAGAAGCGCTGGCAGCCTGACGATCGGCTCCGTCTGCAATTTCCTGAATGACAGCGGTAACCTGAGTTGCTGAAGCTCTCCCCTGCTGGCTGCTGGCAGACATCTGCTCAGAGCTTGCAGACAGTGCTTGGACATTTCCCATAACACTTTGGATAATGCGTTCAAAACCGGCAAGCATCGAATTAAAAGAACCTGTAATGTTTCCAATCTCATCCCGGCTGACATAGGGGCTGCGGACAGTGAGATCTCCATTTTCCGCTTCCTTTATTTTTTCCTGAAGTTCTTTCAGCGGCTTTGTAATCGTTCTGCCGATCAGTAAGCTTACTATGCCAGATGCGATGGCTGAAACTCCAATCACAATCAGCGTCATGATCAATGCTGACTGCTCGCTTTCGGTATTTTGCAGATTCAATTCTTCAGCAATGTCTGTATTATGAGAGATCAAAAATGAGATGATATTGTCCCCCCTATCAAACATTTGATCTATTTCATTATTGTAAATATAATATGCTTTGTCCTTGTTCCCTTCTCTTACCTGGCTGATAACCTGATCTCTTTTTTCTCGATAATTGCTCAGAAATTCTTCGAATATTTTTAAATTATCTTGCTCAATTTCATCCAGATTGGAAGTTTTGTACTCTTCAATCAGCTTATTATTCTCCTCAACATTCGCTTCAATTTCTTTCACCAGCTGATTATGCCTGGAAATATTATTTGATAGAAGCATTTCATATATATCCACCTTTGTAAGAATCAAATTAGTGCGGATTGTATTGAGCGAGTGTATAGGAAGCAGACGGTTTTCGTACATATCCTGCGAATTATCCTGCATCTGCTTTAAATAGTAATAGCCCACTCCCCCAGTACCTGCAAGGGAAAACACAGCAAGCACGATAATCAGCAAAATCTTTTGAGATACCTTCAGATGTCTCAACCGCTTCATCATCCATTCTCCTTCCAACCTTTTTTCCTTTTATATCGGCCTGTTTACATTTATTTTTAGGGCATAAGTCTCAATTTTCCACAAATTGTTTGACGATTGCTACAGAGGGTAGTATGATACATTAAAACCAACTAAACCGATAAGGATTTAAAGTAAATTGACCCTTTTGACCCTGATATTAATAAAAACTGGATAACTTTTATAAAGAGTGAACGAGAGATCTGGCTCTGTGACTTCACAGCAACCTGCCTGTTGGGAAAGGTGCTTCAACCAGCAAAGCAGCTGCTTTGGATGATAAAGACACTTGTCATATAAACTCCTTTGCGTACCTGCAGGGGAGTTTTTTTATTTGAGCGGTCAGCGGGAGAAACGAGAATTCACTTAATTGGAGGTAGAAATTATGAAGCGGGAACACTACAATGTCATCCAAGGTGCTGATTCTTTTTACTATAGCGGAAATTCCACAGGTGTATTGATTTGCCACGGGTTTAACGGAACACCGCAGAGCGTCGAGGAAATCGGCAGAAAATATGCAGATCAGGG
Source organism: Metabacillus lacus (assembly GCF_009674805.1). Lineage (GTDB taxonomy): Bacteria > Bacillota > Bacilli > Bacillales > Bacillaceae > Metabacillus_C > Metabacillus_C lacus. The sequence continues at coordinate 30,263 of NZ_WKKI01000011.1, forward strand.
TTATACTGTTTATGCTCCGCGCTTATGGGGACATGGCACTTCTGAGCATGATATGCAGAATGCCTGCTATCAAGACTGGCTTCAAAGCCTGTCTGACGGATTTCATTACCTGAAAAGGAGCTGCAGTGACATTTTTTTGGTTGGGCAATCTATGGGAGGCACACTTTGCCTTCATACTGCAGCGAAGCTGCTTCAGCCAAACGGTCTTGTGCTCATCAATGCAGCGATTAATGATGTAGGATATATGGATATCAAGGAAGCGGCTGAATTTATTGAGGAAGGCAGTCCTGATATTAAAGCGCCCGGTGTATATGAAATTACGTACCCGAAAGTCCCGTTTACTGCAGTAAATGAGCTTCTTTCACTTATGAAAAAAACTTCTCGATGTTTAAAAAGCATCCATTGCCCAGTCCTTCTCATCACCTCACGCATTGATCATGTTGTTCCGCCAGCAAACAGCGATTATATATTTAACAGCATTTCTTCCCCCGTTAAAGAAAGAGTGATTTTGGAAAATTCATATCATGTTGCTTCCATGGACTATGACAAAGAAGAAATTGTACAGCAATCCTGCAATTTCTTTCGCAGAAATGCAGAATTGCAGCATGTATGACAAAAGGAGAGAGAATTGATCATCTCTCCTCCCTTCCTCTCCATCTCTTGTATTTCCAATTCTTTCAAGTCTGATATCATCCCGCTAGTCAAAATGGATATTTTTCTCTTATAATGAAAACAGAAAATGAACAGGAGTGATAAAGATGCAAAAAACATTCAGTCGATTTACCCCAGAGAGAGAAAAAATGAACAGCGAGAGGCAGCACGTCCTCTAATAGAATAGCAGCGTGCTGCTCTCTACGAGGAGAGAGACTGAATGCGCGCATCAACAGTATATATTTGGATGGCTGCCGTCTTAACACTGGCAAATGCCATCATGTTTACCACATATGCAGTTTATTATGTGAATGGGTTGGGGCTGTCCCCTCTTCAGCTCCTGCTGGTTGGAACAGCTTTGGAGCTTACAATCCTTTTGTTTGAAATACCTACAGGAGTTTTTGCTGATACAAGAGGAAGACGCCTCTCTGTCATCATTGGCATTGCGATCGTTGGCTCAGCCTTTATTTTAGAAGGTTCTGTTCCGTTGATTTTTGCCTTAACAGGAGGATTGCTGTCTTTATTTGCAGGAGTTGTCCTGGCGGAAGTATTCAGGGGTATAGGCGAAACATTTATCAGCGGGGCCTCTATTGCCTGGATAACAGATGAAGTCGGTGAAAAGCAGGTAGGAGACCTGCTTTTGAAATCTAATTCAATCAATATAGGGGCAGGGATTGCCGGTATTTTACTGAGCATGCTTCTATCTTCTCTTTCACTGAACCTGCCTTATCTTGTGGGGGGAGTTCTGTACCTGCTTTTGGCGCTGTTTCTCCTCTTTAAGATGAAAGAGTCCCTTACAGTGCATGAAGCTGAAGAATTTTCTTCTCATGTTTCTCATGCTGCAGCCACCATGAAAAGCGGGCTTGCAATTATTAGAAGAAGTGCGGTTCTGCCGGCACTTATGGTTTCTGTCTTTTTTGCAGGAGCCGGCCTTGAAGGAATCGACCGGCTATGGGAAGCACATTTGCTTACTTCCTTTCAACTGCCTGAGGTTTTTGGCTTTACTCCATCTGTGTGGATAGGGCTGATTACGCTATGTGCATCCCTGCTCACTTTTTTGGCAACTGCTGCAGTGAGAAAGCTCGTCAATACTGAAGAAGCGGGTGCGATTGCTTTCTTTCTATCGATCCTGACTGTGATTCAGATAGCCTGTACGATTGGCTTTGCAGCAGCCGGGGAATTTTTGTGGGCATTAATTAGCTTTTTGCTGTTAGCCATGGTGAGAAATGTAAAGAGCCCTCTTTACGATGCCTGGATTATTCAGCACATTCCAAGTGAGTCCCGCTCAACAACACTTTCCATGATCAGCGTATTTGATGCGTTCGGCCAGACGGTAGGCGGTCCTGTCGTCGGAGCTGCAGGAACACGGTATACTGTCAGAACATCTTTGTTGCTGTCTGCAGTCTTTCTGTTTCCGGTTCTGCTTGTATTTATGAGGGCACGAAAGCTTTACAAAATGAAAAAAGATCAGCAGAACGGAGCACACCTGTGAGGGTGTGCTCTCAGACTGTAGACAAACTCGATGGAACGAGCTTGTCTACAGTCTTTTTTGTTTGCGCGGCGGGTGAGCCTCCTCGCCGCCGCTCTCGTCTCCGGGGTCTCACCTGTCCGTCTATCCCGCAGGAGTCTAAGCGCCTTCCACTCCAATCAACAGGATTCTTCACTATAACGCTTGAGGTAATAAAGATGTTTTCGAATCTGCAAGCTGGAAGACATTGATATTAACGGACATATCCGCTTTGTGAAAATCCGATGAAATCAAAAAAAGGAATTCGGAATGCTCTCACTCCGAACCTGCCTACAAACTGGGGGCACACCTGTGATGGTGTGCTCTTTTTAGGTTCCGAATGGAAATTCTAAACTAGGAGCAGACATACAAAAAAGAAGCATACCGGTAAGGCTGCTTCTTTCTAATAGTCCTGCCAATGTATTTCACCCGACTTCTGCTCATAGTCCACAGAGACATCAAAGTCATGCTTTTCATAAAAATGGACGAGGCGGTCAACATGGTCCCAATCCCGCTTGGCAATGTCCCCTGTTATCGCAGACACATTATGCTGTCTGGCTTTTTCCTTTAAATACTTCATGCAGATAGAGCCGTAGCCTTTATTTGCAGGACCCTTGATGTCCCCAATGTGAATAGTATGATTATCAAAGTATGTTGCTTGCAGGGAGAAGTCCCATGTTCCGTCATAAGCAGCATCACACTCACTGATCATAATTTTGCATGAATGGGAATCTTCATGTGAGTACACAATCACCCACTTATCCTCTTTCGATTGATCAATTCCAATCACATTGCTGTTTCTGGCTATCTTTTTTAGATTATCCTGCATCCGGTACAGCTGAAATTCCAAATTTTCATATTCCTGCTGCAGCTCTTCCTCCTGTTCAGTATCTTTTACTGCTGTTTCCATACTCCATCTTCCTCCTTTCAAAAAATGAAATGAGAGCCTGCTTGCTAACTAACAGCCCAAGAACACACAGTTGTCTAGTCTACTAGAAAGAAGAAGGAAATTCAAATGGAAAGTTATTGTTTGGCAGGAAGAAACTGAAGAGAATTTGTAATAAATACTGACTTATAAACCAAGACTAATCATTGATACTCACAGAGTATCTGTTTTATATCCTGCCTGCGAGGTGATTTGATGAGCATACACGATCAGTTAGATCCGCGATCTCAGCTTTTTCACCATAACTGGACGAGGCCCAAAAGGTCAAAATCGCAAGTGAACGGGCATACGCAAATGTCTCAAAAAACGATTATTTTGAGATCAAATGCCAAAGCCCATCGCTGGTAAGATATCATACAAAGAAGGCCGGATTTCTCCGGCCTTTTTACTGCTGATCAAGTAAACTGCGCAAGTCTCTGTATATGAAATCTGCGGCAAGCTGAAGCTCCTCGGGCGGAAGATTCCCCCTGTTAATCCATGCTGTAAGAAAACCATAGCTTTTTGCTCCCGCTATATCCCACCCGTTGGAAGACAAAAACAAGATTTCTTCCTTTTTCAATCCCAGCTTTTCCTGCATAAAGGCATAAGTGCCAGGTGAGGGTTTAAACTGTTCCACATCCTCCACACTGACTATATGGGTGAAAAATGAATCCAAGCCACATGTCTGCATCAGCGGCAGCAGCATGTCACGAGACCCGTTTGAACACACAGCCAGTTTCTTATCTGATAATTCCTTCAGTACTTCTTTTACTTCAGGATATAAGTGCAAGCTGCGATATGCGTTCATCAGCTCTTCTTCAACCTCTCTGCCGCCTTCCAGCTGAAGCTCCTTTAACACATACCGTAATGCATCGCGCGTAACAGCTGAAAAAGGTTGATAGCACCCCATAATTTGCCGGAGAAAGCTGTATTCCAACTGTTTTAACCGCCATTCCCTGCTGATTTCCAAGCCCTTTTCAGGATATACCTTCTCACAAGCCGACTGAATAGAATGAACATCAAATAAAGTTCCGTACACATCAAATACCATTGCTTTTACAGATGAAGTCATCATTCTTCTCCTTGTATACATTGGATTGATAAAGCTATACAGAAACAAGTTTTGCCCTGGGGCGTGCAGATCGGTACCACTGCAGGCATAAAAGAAAAATCAGCACTGCATCAACGGCATCTCCTCCATAATACATCAGCATCGCACCTGATTGAGCCTGTGCTTCTGACACACCCAGCGGAGGGTTTGCATATAGAATTTTTGCCAGTATCCCGTGCCCCGCCAATGCAGCCACAAGAACGGCAGATCTATACAGATAAGGCCGAGGATGGGAGACTGGATCTATATAGATCATAGCTGCTGTAAACAAATATCCCGCAGCAAAAACATGAAAGTGGATAAGTAAGTGAAGAAATCCATTTTCATGCATAAGTGCATACACATTTGTTGTATAGATGAGCCAAAGCCCGCCTATATTCAAAAGAGATGCAGTGACTGGATCAGTCAGAATGCGGGCTGGCCATGATTTAAGAAGCTTTGTCACCTGCCTTGCTGTGCTTGTATTGATAGAGCGGAATAAAAGTGTCATGGGTGCACCGAGCACCATCAGCAAGGGAGCTAGCATGCCGAGAAGCAGATGCCCGAGCATATGAAAATAAAAATCGTGGTGAGCTCTGTCAGCCAGAGGCCCGATGATTGCCGCGAGGGCACAGATGCTTCCTCCATACCAGCATAGCTGCCGCTGCCATGGCCAGGTTTTGTACGTTCTTCTAGACATGACAGAACCAGCACAATAGAGAATGATGCCCGCTGCAAAAGGAACTGCTAAAGCAGCCTGATACACAATCATGGGAAGTTCCTGAGCAGATGAAGTGTGAATATGCGAGAGTATCACGAGTGTTTCCTCGTTGCTGCTGCCAGGTAAAGACCGATTCCTGCCAGCACAAGCGCGAAGACATTCCACACAATATCGTAGACAATCACATTTTCCACATACCGAATTTGATGAATTCTCATCACTTTGTGCTGAATAATGCCATCATAAAGCTGAAACAGCCCTGCTCCCAGAAAGACGCCCCCAACCCATCTTTTCATCCACAAACTGCCTTTTCTCCGCAAATCTGCGAACATAAACAAGCCGCCAATTGTAGCAAACCAGCTGAACGCGTGAAACAATCCATCTGAAATCAATCCAACTTCTGTTGTAGATTTGTCATAAAAATGATGCCAGTGAAGCAGCTGGTGAAAGACAGCCTCATCAATAAATGCAATCATACCGAGTCCGAACAGAAATCCAGACCAGAGATTTTTCCCTTGAGCTCTTCCCTGTCCCCGTTTTTCTTTCATGCTACGCTCACCCTTTCAAGTTGCCGTTCGTTTTTCTACCTTCAGAATTTCCCTTTACAGCCTTCTGGTAAACAGTACCTTATAAAAACCTTTTATTATAAAAGCGGCTGCCATTGGAGACTTTAGAGTATCGATAAGCACTAAAAAAAGATCTTCAAGTGTGAAGACCCTTTAGTGTGGTGAAAGCAGAGTATGTTTTGTTGATCTGCTTTTTCAGTCAGAATGGTATGCTCTTCTACTTTATCATCCCTTAGGCCATCTTCTTATTTCGTAAACTTACATTTGAACAGATACACGGCCTCTTTGTTTTTTAATTCACTTTCACGAACTTCAGCATCTTTAAAAAACTCTTCAGAAAATGAATTGATTGAGTTTTTTTCAAATGAATAGATCATAGCCGCTAACACCATCTCATTCTCTGTAACATCCATCAGTTGGCTGCTGCTTGCCCACGTGGAAAGTTTGACTTCCCGACCTTTTTCAGAAATACTATCCGTCTGAGATCCAGAAGCCGAACTTCCTTCGCTGTTAATTCCAAATCTAAAAATTTGTTGATTTTCATGCTCTGCTGCCTCAGATACGGCAAAGATAATAGAACCTTGTTCTCCGACGTCAACTTCTAGAGTAAGACCGCCACTAATCAGTCTGCCAAATTCATATTTTTCAATCCCCACAGCTGCCTTTTTATATTGAGGGTCAATAGTGAAGTCAAATATATAAGACTTGTCCGTTATAACGGCAAGTATTCCTTGCTCCCTGTCTGTTAAATCTGCTGCTGCAAGTGTATTTACCTGTTTACTGCTGCCATCTTCACACGCACTTACAGTAACTATCAGCAACGTGATAATCATTATGAGTAATTTTTTCATTTTCCTCACCCTCTTTTAATTCATGTAGAATAACACTACTTCTCAATGCCTCATCACTGACTTTATTATACACATTTTTCCATACAGGGAACTTTCAGGGTTTCACCATCTTCTGAAGGGGAAGAGTATTGGGATTGTTTTTGGTTATAAGACTAATTGATCAGGAGGGAAAAAGCATGCCATGGTTTAAGAGTGACAAAGAAAATGGAAAAGATATTGAACTTTACTATGAGGACGCCGGCTCTGGCCAACCTGTCGTTCTGATTCACGGCTGGCCGCTCAGCGGAAGGTCTTGGGAAGCGCAGATCCCTGCTTTGATTGAGGCCGGTTACCGTGTCATCACTTATGACCGCCGCGGATTCGGAAAGTCTTCTCAGCCATATGAAGGCTATGATTATGATACGCTGGCTGCCGATTTGAACAAACTGATGGAACATTTGGAAGTGGAAGATGCTGTTCTTGTCGGCTTTTCCATGGGAGGCGGGGAAGTAGCCCGCTATATCAGCACATATGGAACATCAAGAATCAGCAAGGCTGTCTTTGCAGGTGCTGTACCTCCATATTTATACAAGTCACAAGACAATCCGGACGGCGGACTTGATGATGAAACCATTCAAGAATTTCAAAACGGTGTCAAAGAGGACCGCCTGGCATTTCTTGAGGACTTTACGCACAACTTCTTTTCGGCAGGAAACGATGAAGTACTGGTCAGCGAGCCATTCAGGCATTATATAAAAGAAATTGCTGCCTTTGCCTCTCCAAAAGGAACCCTTGACTGCATTGCTGCTTTCTCGCTGACGGACTTTAGGCAGGACTTAAAACACATCAATGTTCCGTCTCTTGTCATCCATGGAGACTCTGACCAGATTGTACCATTTGAGGTAAGCGGAAAACGAACACATGAGATGCTGGACAACAGTGAGCTTGTTCTCATTAAAGGTGCCCCACACGGATTTAATGCTACACATGCTCAGGAATTTAATTCGGCTTTAATAGAGTTTTTGAATAAGTAACCCTGAAAAGGATACGGCAAAAGACAATCTCTTTTGCCGTTTTTCTATTGAATTAATAGGAGGGCTCACTTTAGTTTGGTTAAAAACACCAAAACCATATTATATTCCCCTATTATGTTCTGAACAGGGTGAGAAATCTCTGCATACTTTAAATATGTCCGTTGGGTGGCCCTGCACATCATATTTCTATAATGGTAAAGTTGCATCAATCAATTCGTCTCTATCGTTAAGATCTTGCAGAACACTTTCCACATCTTTTTTTTATAACTCTTAACAATGATCATATGTTTGATATGCAGCCCTTTTGGGTGAACATGCTCTTGCTGCAAAAGATTCTTTAACCGTTCCGGAGTATATAAAATACACCATCTTTTACTTTCATCACTCATGGTCATACTGATTTCTATCCAATTTGTTTGATTGGGCTCATCTGTGACCTCATCACCTTTTTCACCATTAACATGAAAATGATTAAATGAAAACCATCTGATTCTCCCGTTGTCACCTTTTATCCTCAACATCCCCCTCTCCTCATCTATCTGTATGACTTTGTACGTATTCCCTCTGGTTAGAGCATCAGAATAAACTCCTTCAACTCGACATACAAGGCTTTTATCTAACATATGTTTCCTCTCCCTTCATATACTTTTCGGTGAATTTGCTGCAGAAGTAAGTCTTTTTCTCTGGTTTAACTTCTTTACCTTAGGAGTTGCATATACCAAAGTTTTCTTAACCTTAGATATTAAAATAAAATTGATATCAATACGTGTTATTCTTAAATTGTAGTAAAAAATCTTAAAAAGAGGATAGAAATTCGATGAATTTACCTTTATTGGCGAAAAGGGCTGCAAGTATCTATCAGGAAAACTCAAAAGTGGAAGCGGTTTTATTAGGCGGTTCGGTATCTAGAAACTGGCATGATTCTTTTTCAGATATTGAACTATTTATTTTTTGGAAACAGCCTCCTTCGGCTCAGGACCGAAAGGCACCTATTGAAAAGATGGGAGGCAAAATGATTGACTTTCATCCCTACGAAGATGAAGAGTGGTCAGAAACGTATCTTACACAAGGTGTAAAGTTAGAAATCAGCAATTTTCTAACCACTCATATCCATAAAATTTTGGATGATGTTGTGCTTTCATATGAAACAGACCTAGATAAGCAGTGTATAGCAGCTGCAATCCATGATGGAGTTTCACTTAGTGGTGAAGAGGTCCTTCGCATATTGAAGAATAAAGTAAGTGAATATCCGAAGGAATTAAGCATGGCGATGATAGAAGAGAATGCTGATTTAGGGAACAGATGGAACAATCGTGAAGCACTTCTGAAGAGACAAGATTGGCTAATGCTTTATAAAGTCATGGTTGATGTTCAGACAAAAATTATGGGAATGCTGTTTGGGCTGAATAATCAATACGTCCACCACCCGGCTTTTAAGTGGCAAAAACAAACATTGAATAGCATGAAAGTTGTTCCTGAACATGCAGCAGATCGATTACACACATTATTCTCAAAAGCTCCTGACAGTTCGATTAAAGAACTGGAGGCATTTTTGCAGGATTTATACAATTTGATATCCAAGGAGTACCCTCATATCGATTTGGAAGAACTCAGGAAACAGTTATTATTTTTAAGGCCGAAGCATTGATAATATAGAAGTTTCGTTTAAGTAAACATCTTCCCGGATTGAACAGCTTACAAATTGAGTACCCAGCGCCTGGTTTCCTGTAACACCGCTCAATAGTTGACACAAAGACTATGGGTCAGCAAGTTTTTTTTCAAAAAAAAATGATAGTTCGCCCCAATAGGTTTATCAATCAGCTGTAGTGGTATAATTTGAGTTGAGGATCATTTAAAATTTGAGGGGAATACATCCAAATGAATTCAACTGCTTACAATTATAATAAATTTGCCAATTTTGATGAAGCTGCGGACAGCATTCTAAAAATGATGAGCAAGATTTTAAATATAAACACTTTATTTATTGCCAAAAATGATCAAAAGACAAATGAGATCGTTAAGGTAGTGAATCATGAAGATATATTGTTAAAGAAAGGTGACGCACTCCCTTTTGAAGAGACATTTTGTAAACTGAGTGTGGATTTCGGTAAGAAGGTTCTGTTTATTCCTGATATTACAAAAAGCAATTTGACTAACGCACTGGATGTTACCCGAAATTTAGGAAGCGGCAGCTTTGTAGGCCTGCCTATTTTTTATGAAGACGGCAGAAATTACGGAACCATCTGCGGACTGGACACCAACCCCTTTGTTCTCACTGAGGAGCATGTGGAATTATTTGAAACAATGAGCTCTGTTCTTTCCTATGTTCTGGAGCTGGATGATGCCAACAGGCAAATACAAACACTATCAGCACCGCTCGTTCCTATTACTGCAGGAGTAGCCATTCTTCCCATTATCGGCAATATCAACGAATTCCGTTTGAATACGATTATCCAACTGGCACTCACTAAAAGCGAAAGCTTGTCACTTGAGTATTTAATCATTGATTTGTCAGGGATTCTTCAAATCAATGATATGGTGAGTGAATCTCTTTTAAAAATTGCCAGCATGCTGCGTCTGCTGGGAGTTACACCTATACTGACAGGAATCAGGCCGGACTTGGCATTAAGAGCCATCAATACAAATGCGGATCTTCATTCAGTCAAAACGGTGGCTAACCTCGAAAGTGCTCTGAAGACAATTGGTTTTACACTGAGCAGGGACAGGGGGACGGGTACATCGTCCCGCTCCCTACTTTAAATAAAGCGATTAATCAAACGTTTAATTAAGTACTCTATAAGGCAGATACAGCCCTGCTATATAGATATGAAGAAAAAGACTATCAGCCCAAGAGTGCTGATAGTCTTCTTCATTTAGGATTCTACTCCATTAAAACTGAAATGTTATTGGGGCCTTTCCAAAGTGAAAATTCCTCCGATTTTGGCATAATCTTGACCTGCTAACCGGCTAACTGCGGCTAATGCACGCGGATCTATTTTTCCATCAGAATAGATATCATTATCAATATGAAACTTAACAACTCTTCCTATAAGCAGATCACTCGACTCAAAAGAGATTGCTTGTTCCAGCCTGCACTCCATTCGAATTTTAGCTTCCTTCACTCCCGGTACAGATATCATTTCACTGTTAACCGGTGTTAGGCCAGCTAATTCTATTTCACTTTGATCAGGCGGAAGTTGTGCAGCTGTTCTATTCACCATCTCTACATTCTGTTCATCAACAATATGAACAACGAACTCTTTTTTGTTTATACTATTCCTCGCTGTATCTTTTTGCTGATTACCAGACCTCTGAACTGCCAGTGAGATTCTTGGCGGATCTGAAGACACAATTGAAAAATAACTAAAGGGAGCCCCATTGAGAGTCCCTTGCTCTGAAACGGTGGTCACAAACGCAATCGGTCTGGGGATAATACTCCCGATCAACAGCTTATAATTCTCTTTCCCCACATTCGTTGATGGATCAATTGAAGGCATAGACCTCATCCTTTCATGCTTTAAATCTATAGAAAACCCAGCTTGAACCGATAAAACTACGCTCATTCATCTTCCTTAAATAGTTCGGACAGGAGCTTCTGTCTGTTTTCCAGAAAGTACTTTGTTAGTTGATAGTGGTCGGTCATTTCATATTCAATTTTTGAGATTTCCCCATCATCAAAGCTTAAAATATCGGCATAGGGATAGCCCAGTATGATTGGTGAATGGGTTGCAATTATAAACTGTGCTTCTCCCTTGGATGCCAAGTTATAGAGTATTCTTAACAGTGTTAACTGTCTGGAAGGTGATAAAGCCGCCTCTGGTTCATCTAAAAGATAGATAGCTTTATCTTTAAAACGGTTGAGGAATAAAGCTAAGAACGATTCCCCATGTGATTGTTTGAAAAGAGATTGACCTCCATAATGACTAAAACGTGAACCATTTCCTTTTTCTACTTCGTCAAGGTGAGCAGCGAAATTATAAAATGACTCTGCCCTCAAAAAGAATCCATTGGTTATTTTCGGCATCCATGAAAGCTTAATATATTCTCCAAGAGCCGATTCTGCTGCGTGTACATCATATATGTTGTTACGTCCTCCACCTGCGGTATTAAACTCACACTGATATGCAATAGCTTCTAACAATGTAGACTTTCCTGATCCATTTTCACCAACAAAGAATGTCACACTCTTTTCAAGGTGTAGTTCATGAAAACTTTTTATAGATGGAATTGAAAAAGGATACTCTTGAAAAGAAGGGATGTTCTCTTGCAAGAGTTTAATTCTTTTCAGGAACATACTTATCACCTCTGTAGATTATAACAAACAGGAAAGTAAATAGGATGCACCTTACATTTATTTGTAAATCTAAGTAGTGAGAACTATTAACTAATGCAGCGGCAGTCATCCTGCTTGTATACTCTGTTCAATCTTTGACAATAACTGAAAAGTAATACCACTTTTATTATAAAAGGACGTGTCTTATGTCAGGCGTGATGCATTCTGAATTAATTCAAAGTTTATTGTGGTTTTATGTTGTAGTCATGTTTCTTGGTTGTCTTACCTTCGCACTGATGAGTAGAAACCGGAAAGGACTGCCTCGTGTTGAATACTTCATTGCCTTTTTGATCCCGCTATGGTCAGGGCTGGCCTATATGTCGATTGCTTTTGGTCAGGGTATCGTGGAGTTTAATGGCCAAACGATTTATTTCGCTCGATATATTGATTGGGTGGTAACGACCCCTCTGTTATTGGTCGCTCTCGCACTCACAGGAATGACGGAAAAGAAACAGAAAGATTACCTTCTCATTGCGGGTTTAATCGTTGCAGATGTGATCATGATCTTAACGGGAATGATAGCTGATTTTTCACCAGATGCGACAAAGCTGACATGGTATCTATTTGGCGTGGCTGCCTTTGTTGTCATTCTGGGTTTGATTTGGGGACCGTTACGGCAAATCTCTTCCACTCAATCACCCGAATCTTACAAATTCTTTCTCATTGTTGCATCCTACTTAACATTCTTGTGGGTTAGCTACCCCATCGCATGGCTGCTGGGACCTTCAGGAATAGGAGTGTACGGCTCGCTTGGCGACAACCTGGCCTTTGTGTTGCTGCCTATTTTCTCAAAGGTAGGATTTAGCTTATTAGACTTAAATGGACTTAGAATGATTAAGCAAAAACACATGCGCCAATCAACACAACCAAAACAGTCTCCCTCTATTTGAGGAAGACTGTTTTTTGTTGACTTACTAGCTGCATGTTAAAGATTACTTCCGTTCCGTTATCAAGGTAGATCCCCTCATGTTCGCAGAATACTTGCTCACTGTACGTCCCTTTACGTAAACTCTTCACCTTACGAACAGAACTAGAGGCGCCCTTCTTTTTCATTTTCCAACTGATTAAAAAGCTTCTCCCATTGCTGTTCTAATTCCTCTTTTTCCTGCTGTAAATGTTGCAGCAACTCCAAGTCTTCCACTTCCAGCAATCTATTTTCTAACTTTGTGATGCTTTCCATTAACAGGCTGGAGTCTCTTTCCAATTTCTCTATAGCACTGCTCTTTTTCGGCACTTTTACTCTTAAGGGTGTTTCTTTCTTCTTCTCCTTCCTAAGTGGTACCTCGCTTTCCCTTAATTCAGCCATTTTTTCCTTGGCCCAATTGTAATCCCCTTCAAAGCAATGAATTCTTTTTGCTTCTATCCAGTAAATTTTCTCAAATAGCTTGTTAAGAAAGTAGCGATCGTGGGATACAGCTAATATGCTCCCTTGAAACTCCTCTAGCGCTTCTTCCAATACCTCTCTTGAATCAATATCCAGATGATTGGTTGGTTCATCCAAGATAAGCAAATTAATATCTTGATACATTAATTGGGATAATCTTAACCGCATCCTCTCACCCCCGCTCAGCTGGGAGACTTTTTGAAAAACTGCGTATCCATAAAACATAAACCTGGCTAGTATTTGTCTTGCTTCACCTTCTGTCACTTTCACATCTTCTCTAAACACCTCAATAACCGTTTCATCTTTTACGGCAGAGAAAATATTTTGCGATAAATACCCTATTTTCACATTGCTGCCAATTACTACCTCACCCCTATCTGGAGAGAATTGTTTCAGAATCATTTTCAGTAATGTTGATTTTCCAGTTCCGTTTTCTCCGATAATGGCAGCACGATCTTGATATGTCATATTTATATTTACATCCTCAAATAACAACTTCTCGTCAAATTGCTTGAAGACATCTTTCAGCATCAGAACATCATTTCCACTTCGATCTGAAGCTTCCATCTCCAGGCTCATTTTCTTCCGATTGACGATTGGCTTTTCTAACTTTTCCATTCTTTCTAACGCTCTTTCCATGTTCCTTGCTCGCCTGTGAAGACTGGCGCTTGGCGGGTTGGCCCTGTTTGCCCAGTCTTTTAGCCGCTTAATGGATTCCTTCATCTTTTTTATTTTCTTTTGCTGTTCTTCAAAGGCTTGAAATTCCCTTAAAAGCTTTTCTTCTTTTTCTTTGACAAACCCTGTAAAGTTAGTGTGATAAGTCGTTAGTTCTCCATCTTCCAGATCAATCACCTTGTTAACCACTTCATCCAGAAAATACCGATCATGTGAAATAACAAGAACCGTCCCGCTATATTCTCGCAGAAAGTTCCCAAGCCATTCGACTGCCATTAAATCTAAATGATTGGTTGGCTCATCCAATAACAATAGCTCTGGTTGTTTTAAAAGCATGAGACCCAGCCCAACCTTTGTTTTTTCTCCCCCGCTTAAACGGGAAAATGACTGATTCAGTAGCAGCTGAATATTTAAACCATGAACGATTTTTTCAATATTGGATTCTATTTCATAACCACCATTACTTGCATACTGATCTTGTAAATCTCCATATTCCCCAATAAGCTTTTGAAGTTTATCTTCGTGCTTCTCCACTGCCATTTCTGCCTCTAACTTTTTCATTTTTCCCTCCATTTGCAGTAAGGAAGAGAAGGCTGATTTTAATACATCCTTTGCAGTTGAAGAATCCTGATAATCCGGGATTTGTGTAAGATAACCAATAGTAGTCCCTTTTTTCAAATGGATTTGTCCTGAATCTGGCGTTTCTTCACCAGCTAGTAAAGAAATCAGAGTCGTTTTTCCACTACCATTTCGACCAACTAATCCAACTCGCTCCTTCTCTTTTATTTCTAAAGATAACTCTTCAAAAATTGCGTTCCCTCCGAACATCTTACCAATCTTATGAGCGCTGCATATTATCATGTTTCTTCCTCCTTTTATAAATACAAAAAAAGCCGCAGAAAAACGTATCTTCCCGTGGCTGTAATTTATATAGAACGTCAACGTCGCACGATCAGCGTTCTAATCAATATAAAAAAGGAGAGCATGAAAATGCTCTCCTTTCAACCGTCCTTCTATCATGTGGGTAAGAGATGTTTTTCACCGTTTTAGTTTGCTATTGAGTTGTTAAAAAGGGCAGACTGATCCCGTTAACAACTGCAACAGCAAATTTTGCACGATTTAAATAAAGGAACTCAATCCAAAAATCGCACAATAAAACAGCTTTATTCAACATTCCTTATCCCACCTCCGTTTCACTAAATTTAACCATATTTTATCATTATACTGGCCAAACCTCAATAGGATCTTAGAGTGCTCCATTTTAAACTTTTAAGAAGACTGAATCGGAGTCATAAGCTTGTGAGATCGCTGCTTTCTTCAAGGGCAAATCTGTTGTAAGGGTTTAATCTGACTGACTGCTTAATCTATCAAGTTCTTCTTGAATTCTTGTGGGTTCTATTCTTTCAAATAATGGTTCAACATTCGTTACTTGTTGAGATTGTACTAAAAACGGTCTCCAACCCGTTTCTGTTATATTAATCATCTCCTTGACCTTTCGGCTTGAAAAAGGTAGAAATGGTGTAAGGATATGAGCTAAGTTTGCAATAAAATAGACACAATCTGCCATGGTTTGCTTACACGCCTCTCTATCATCCTTTATCTGTATCCAGGGTTGTTGTTCATCGAAGTATTTATTCGAAAATCTAACAACCTCAAATATTTTTTCCAATCCTTCTTTGAAGTAAGCAGTTTCTATGCAGCGCCCTGTTTCAATGTATAATTGATTAACTTTCTCTTGAACAGCTGAAGTAATCAACATATTAGGTATTGCACCATCAAATGACTTTTCTATAAATTTTAATGTTCGATTAATAAAGTTCCCATAGGCTCCTAATAACTCACTATTATGGCTATAAATGAACTCTTTCCAAGAAAAATCTGCATCTCGGCTTTCTGGTGCATTAATTGTAAGAAAATAGCGTATAGAATCCGGATCATACCTCTCTAATATATCTGGAACCCAGACTGCCCAATTTTTACTTGTGGACAATTTCCTCTTTTCCAATGTTAAGTATTCGTTAGAAACAATATGTGTTGGCAGAGCTTCTTTTTCTATACCTGCAAGAATTGCCGGCCAAATGATTGAATGGAACGGGATATTATCTTTTCCGTGAACATAATAAGATATAGCAGAGGAATCCCAAAAAGTTGAATCATCATGATTTGTTTCATTTGCCCATAGCCTGCTGGCAGTGTAATATCCTGAAACAGCTTCAATCCAAACGTAAATTTTCTTATCTTCATAACCCTCTACTGGAACACTTACTCCAATAGGCAGATCTCGTGAAACTGCTCTATCCTGTAAACCCTCCTTTAAGTACCGGCTGGTCAATGAAATAGCATTTTCCCTCCACAGATGACGTATCCCCGCTTCTTGCGTATAATTTTCCAACAGATTTTGAAAGAAACTTAACGAAAAGTAAAAATGCTCAGTTAATCTTGCAGTAGGTGACTTTCCGCATATTTTACATTTCCTATCCAGCAAATCAAGCGGCTCTAACACGCTTGAACAAGCATCACACTGATCTCCGCGGGCATTCGCACCACAGTGAGGACAATTGCCCTCAACATAACGATCAGGTAAAAATTGCTCATCATACTGACAATACGTTTGTTGCATTTCCTTTTTATAAATAAGTCCTTTTTCAAGCAGTTCTAAAAAGATCTCCTGAACGATTTTATGGTGATGTGCTGTATCCGTTCTCGTGTAGGTGTCATAAGAAAACCCCAATCTCGAGAAACACTCTTCGAACTCTTTGTGATAACGGTCAGCGATCTCTTTAGGGGATACCTCTTCTTGCTTTGCCCGAATTGTAATAGGGGTTCCATTGCAATCACTTCCCGAAACATATAAAACTCTTTCTCCTTTTAGGCGATAATATCTTGCAAGAATATCCCCTGGCAATAAACTTGAAATATGCCCTACATGTAGTGAGCCATTAGCATAAACCCATGCTCCCCCAATAAAAATACTCATACATTTGAACCTCCTGCAGTTGAATTTTGAAAAAACAAAAAAACCCCGCCTTAACTGTAATCGTTAAGGGCGAGGTTTAAATTTCCACGCGGTACCACCTTTATTCGCAAATAGCTCACACTATCTGCCTCAACAAGTACGGAGTTTTTATGACAACTCTTATACTGTGACATTGATAACGAGTGCCAAAACTCGCCGTATCCTACTAATACCAAAAGTACGTTCAGTACGAAGCTCAGAGACCATTGTTCAAATGAATGTTTTTGCTTCTTTTCAGCTGCCGAAGCTCTCTGGTGAAAAACAAACTCATTTTACTTTTTCTCGTCATAGCCATTATTTGTTAGTTGTATTGTATTTCAGAACTTTCATGAAGTCAACTCGTTTAAGAGCAGGAATTACCTTAGACTTGAAAGAGCTTTGATTGGCTGGAATATTAACTTTCTGTCAAGACGGCAGTCGACCGAGCCTTAAATAAAGCCTAGTACTTTCAACAAAATGTGCTAATTAACATATTATTCTCGTCTTTTTTAATTGGTTACACTTGTAGTCCCAACATTATTATACTCAATTTTAATAACTTACTTTGTTTATGTATCTAACTTCTAATCCACTTTATATTCAACAATTGAGCACCCACATACTGCAAAAAAAAATCTTGACATCAAAAATAAACAGGAGTAAATTTATCTCCATAATAAATAAAAAATACCTGCACCTTTTATTCGCTGAATCATTTATTGAGCGGGGGAACCATATTCGATAGGGAACTTCCTATCTTGGGGTGAGTCTTACTTGATGTAAGAGGGGATACTCTCAATTCCTAATCCGACAGCTAACCTCGTAAGCGTTACATGTATCTTTTCGGGAGAAAGGTCTTGGGTTAACCCAAAGACCATTCTATTTGTGATGGTCTTTTTTGTATTGGTGTAGAGTTAAAAGGAGATAGGAGAAAGAATGAGAAAGCAGTTCGCAGTCATTGGTTTAGGTCGTTTTGGAAGTAGTGTGTGTAAAGAGCTGGATAAGTTAGGTCATGAAGTCCTGGCTATTGACAAAGATGTTGAAAAAGTGAACCAGATTACAAACTTCTCAACACATGCAGCTATAGCAAATGGGACGGATGAAACTGCCCTGCAGTCACTTGGGATAAGGAATTTTGATTATGTTATTGTTGCTATAGGTGACAACATTCAATCAAGCGTACTTTGCACACTACTTTTAAAAGAGATGGGCGTAGAAAGAGTTTGGGTGAAAGCCCAAAACGATTATCACCATAAAGTTTTAGAGAAAATTGGTGCAGATAAAATAGTACATCCCGAACAAGATATGGGAACGAGAATTGCTCACCATCTTTCATCTGAGAAAATAATTGATTATGTTGAGTTGTCAGAGAATTACAGTATCGTTGAATTAAGTGCCACTACTAAAGTGAAAAATAAATCTCTTGTCGATTTAGATGTACGGGCAAATTATGGATGTACAATTTTGGCTATTAAAAGAGGAGCTAACGTTAATATATCGCCTGCACCAACAGACGCTATCCTTGAAGGCGATATCCTAATTGTAATAGGCCATAATAAAGATATTACTAGTTTTGAAGAAGAGGGGCTGTAAGAAGAATGACAAAACTCTTCTCTTCAAATCCATTTAAAGGTAAGGTTTTGCACCTTAGCCCGCCACAGGTCTTAGCACTAAGCTTCTTATCATTTATTACAATAGGAACCATCTTATTAAAATTACCTTTTGCATCAACAACTTATATTTCCTGGATTGACGCCCTTTTCACTGCAACTTCAGCAATTACTGTCACAGGGCTAGTGGTAGTTGATACAGGTATTGATTTTTCGGTGTTCGGCCAAGTGGTTATTATGTGTCTAATACAGCTTGGTGGTTTAGGTTTAATGACATTTGCTGTGTTAATTATTTTAGTTCTCGGAAAGAAGATAGGCTTGCAACAAAGAATTCTAGTACAGGAATCGCTCAACCAGACTTCTCTAGGTGGAATAGTTCGTTTGGTAAAGATGCTTTTTGTATTCACCATCATTATAGAAAGCATTGCCTTTACATTCTTATCTATCCGGTGGGTTCCTGAGTATGGTTGGAAAGAGGGTATGTACCAAAGTCTATTTCACACAGTTTCAGCATTTAATAATGCAGGATTTTCATTATGGTCTGATAGCTTATCAGGTTATGTCGGTGATCCAACAGTAAATATAGTAATCACCTTTTTATTTATAACGGGTGGACTTGGTTTTACTGTACTAGCTGATATGTGGTATAAGAAGAATTTCAGAAAATTATCCCTTCATTCTAAACTCATGATGATAGGGACGTTTTTCATTAACATATTTGCTTTCTTTCTAATCTTTATTTTAGAATACGCTAATCCTGCAACATTAGGGACTCTGCCTTTATCAGAAAAGTTATGGGGGGCTTACTTCCAGGCAGTAACACCAAGAACCGCAGGGTTTAATTCCATTGAAATAGGAGATATGACTACACCCGCCATTTTGCTCATTATCGTACTAATGTTTATAGGAGCAGGTAGTGCTTCTACAGGTAGCGGGATAAAGGTGACAACTTTTATTATTATGGTACTTGCTACAATTACATTTCTAAAAGGCAGGCTCGAAACGGTCGCCTTTAAGCGGACAATCAAACAGCAAACAATCCTTAGAGCACTTGCTATCATTGTAATAAGTCTATTATTTATATTTATTATGCTCTTTATTTTGACCATAACAGAAAATGCACCGTTTCTTATTATCTTATTTGAAGTCATTTCTGCATTTGGTACAGTCGGATTATCAATGGGTTTAACAGGCGAACTATCAACAGTTGGTAAGCAAGTAATTATCGTTATGATGTTTATCGGTCGAATCGGGCCATTAACGTTGGCATTTACTTTGGCAAGACGACAAAAATCAGCGGTGAGATACCCTGATGAAGAAATATTTACTGGATAATAGAATAATATTAACTTATTGAATGCTTCTACTTACATCTAAGGGAATCAGATGAGTCTGATTCTCTATTGCTTGAATAGATATCAACATAAGACTAGACAACTTTTTTCAGTGTGTCTCTGTTTAATTTATTTGAAATTTAATAACCAAGATTCCGGGAATCCGTATGATTTAGGTTAGTGTAGACACAAATAGCTCCCTAACCTACAAGGTTGCTTCTTAAAGAAGATTCTTGAAAGGCCGCTCCAGTTTTTTGAAATTCTTATCAAAAGATACTCTCGAAAGAAAGGATTGCAGCCTCAGCCTAGCTTCATCTTCACAATTTGCTTTTATATATGAGTCTACAACTGTAACAAACTCCTTTTTATAATTGTAATCGTCAGGAAAATTTTGAAATGCTCCATCAAAATACTGAATGGCATTTGAATAATCTTCTTTCCTCGCATACCATAAACCCAAAACATACTTCACATCTCTTTGTTCAGTATCAGATAAACGCACGTCCCTTAAAGACTTCAAATATACTTCTTTTTCTTTGTCAGCTCTTCCAATTATGCGTAAAGCAAAACCTCGATTGATAATATCGCTGTATTTTCTAATCGGCTTAAAATAAAACTGATATATGAATAATGTATAAAAGCACAGTGCTATAAAAGTTAAAACCATTGAATTTCCCCTCAAGTCTTAATGATTTGTATCCTCCAAACCCATTATAAATCATTATAATATGATTACTCTCACTATTTTTTTGTGTAAATATGAAAGTACCGAGAAGTATCTCTGCAATGGGGTACTCCTTAACCGATTAAGTATTAAAAAGTAAACTTAAAAGTTCTTAGTAGAATCGTTCGCTATCATACAGCTAACTTTTTTAAAAAAATGGAAAATATATGCTAAAATGAATTTACCACCCTATATACTAAAAGTAAATCATGAGGGGAGAGGACAAATTGAAAAAGGTGTTTATCCTTCTAATAGCCTTCATACTTACAGGATGCAGTAATCAACCTACGTTAACTGAAAATGGAGAAATAGCAGACTCATATCTACAGAAATTGGGTTATGAAGTTGTATCTTATGAGGGTGAAAGCATGATTATTTTCACAAAACCTCGCTTAACAGACATGCCAGATGAACAAATTTGGGGAGTTCAATACACAGAACCTGATGAATATCTTGATAAAGAAATACTATTGGAGAAATTTCTGATAAAAAATCATCCATTAGATGATCAATTTGATATGGGCAAAACAAATGCAACTGTCATGACGTTGAACGGGGAAGTTATTGGTGGATGGTCTTTCCCTCACTCTAAGGAACCTTTAGTTGGAGCTCCTTATTCAATTGACGGAAAAACAATAGAGGAAATTCATGGTGACTGGCAGAAATGGAACAATGAGTGGAAGAGCAAATATAAGAAGTAGACACGTGATGAAAAAACGCTTGGACATCTCCAAGCGTTTCTATTTAAAAGTGTTATGATAAGCCAAGGTCATTCTCCTTAATAATTTACATTTTCATTTTCCAAAGAAATACCTTTTTTATAGTGTTGAAGGTTAATTAATCCGAATAAAGATGAAAATATCAATAAACATCCAGATAGAATATAAACAAGACGAACTCCTATCAAATCCGTTAAAGCTCCTATTCCAATAATAGAGGCGATAAAAATAAGTTGAACTAAGGTAGATCTTGCTGAAAGTATTTTCATTAAAGTCCCTTCATCTGCACTATTTTGAAACATTGTTTCTTGTGCTAAATCTCTCATTTGATAAGACGGCCCCATTAATAACACTAAAAACAAAGCAATAAAAGGCTCAGAAACAAAACCATAAACAAAGGTTAAAATCCCAAAAGCTGCGGAACCAAACAACATAAAACTTGTTAAACGTCCCTTTAACATTTTTGAAAAACGATACACTAAAAATCCACCAAGAATAGTTCCCAGATAGTAGCCGCCATTGATATAACCCCACCAGGTTTCACCTTTCCCGAGTGCATCTTGAACATAAGTTAGTGTTACAGCTCCTATCCATATACTTCCAACCCAAGCCTCCATTAAATCCATTATAATAATGATTCTGAGTCCTTTATGTTTGAAGATATATTTCCAACCAATTGCTATGCGAGTGATTATCCCTTCTTGTAATTGAACTTTTGAAGACATATTAGCTTTTACCAATGATAAAGAGAGTATAGATATTATAGTTAAGCAAATTGTAATGAAAAGAGTATTTTGTTTGCCAAGAAAAGCTAAAAGTACCCCTCCAAAGGTCCAACCAGCAAATAAAAATGTTTGGTCCACGCTTGATATAAGGCTATTCGCTTTCACTCTATGACTTTTTGGAACAATAGACTTAACTATTGATGATTTCACAGGAGAAAAAAAACCATTAAAAAAAGATATAAACCCTAACAAAAAGAAAATGATCATTACGTTTATCGTATTGATTACTTGAAGAAACAATCCAAATAATACACAAAGCAGTATCAATTGGCTCATTTGAGAATACATTAGCAATTTAGATGGTTTAAATTTATCTGAAATTGCAGGTAGAAATATAGTGCTTATAATCCGAGAAACAACACTAACCAATGTAACCGTTGCAGCTAATGTCGTTGAACCAGTCATTTCATATAGATGTAAAACAACGACCATTGTATATATTGCAAAGCCAAGGTTAGTTGTAGTCTGACTGACTAACAAAGCAAAGAAAGAGCGATTCACTTCAGTCCTCCTCTCACAAATTTTTGCAATATGCAGGGATTATACCACAATGTGTAAAATTAAGAGGTGGTATATTGCAACATTACAAAATAATACCTTGCATTATTAAGTATAATATCTTATAGTAAAGCCATGTTATTTTTTTACAACAATACCTTGCATTATAGAGTATATAAGATTCATTTCTAAAAGGGAGGTTTTAAGATGGAAATAAATAAAGAGGTATTAAAAGGGCATATTGATACGTTAATACTTTCCCTGTTACATAAAAGAGCCATGTATGGATATGAGTTAGCGAAATTAGTTAGAGAGAAAAGTGAAAATCAATTTGAGTTAAAGGAAGGTACACTTTATCTCTCCTTAAAGAGACTGGAGAAAAATAAATGGATCTCCTCTTACTGGGGTGACGAACAAGGACCAGGTGGAAGACGGAAATATTACAATCTGACACCATTGGGTGAAGAAGGTTATGAAGAAAAACGAAAAGAATGGGAATTCGTAAAAAAAATAATGGATTCATTTCTTGAAAGGGGAGAGAAACAATGAAACAAATTGAAGAATATGTAAACAAAGTCTATCAAAACGTCAAAGGCAATAATAAAGAAGTCCAAGAATTAAAGTTAGAAATGAAGAACCACTTACTTGAAGCCGTTCACGAATTGAAATTAGAGGGGAAATCTGAAGAGGAAGCAATCGCAATCGCAATCGAACGTTTTGGTAAAGAAAATGAATTACGGTCTATTATCAGCCAATTATTTCAAACGCAAAAAACATTCGGCAAAAAACTCCTTTTTACAGGTTTAGGTATTCTTCTCATTTCAACAATCATTTTTGGATTTACTATAAAAATTGGTGACGATCATGTTAGTGAACAATCAATCATTGCTTATGAAATAGCTGACATAGTTTCAAACAGTGCAGAAATAGCAAACTCTAAAGAAAAAGAAATTGAAGCTCTTGTACAAGATACGAATTATATTGCTAAAGTAAGTGCTTATAAAGCAAACAATTTGAATCGAGCAAATAATTCCGAACCTGTATATGAATATGAAAGAGAAATTAGTTTTCCTTCAACCTTTTTCTTAAACAATTACTCTTATGGTACTGGAGAGAGCTTCGTAAAACTTGAAGTAGTGGAGTACCGTACTTTTGCCATCATTTTTTTATTTGTAGGTTTTGCTAGCTTTGGATTGTTATTTATTATCTGGACAATTATTAATGCTTACCATAAAAGAAAAAGAAAGATAAATATTATCTTTTAACAAGATTATTAAGGAGAGGAAATGAGATGAAACAGTTATTAAGCGTTGAGTGGAAGAAAGCATTGACATTAAACAGAATTCTGATGTGTTTAGCAATTATATTTATTCCAACAACTGTGCAATTTCTCTATGTGAAAACTGGGTATCAATTTTATCGTCCTGTCGAAGTGCATACAGAAATGATAGGAGGTATCATTGCTCTTCTATTTCCAATTCTGTTCATTATTATCTATTCAAATAGTTATGCAAGTGAAATAAAAGATAACTTCATCACGTATATGAAGTCTCGAACAAAGTTGTCAAACTATCTATTAGCCAAAGGAATTGTCAATGCGGTATTAACATTTGCGGTGGCTTTTTCCATGGTCTTTGTATCATTTGTACTCATTGTATATATTGAACCGTTATTAAATATCGTCGTTTATGAGACAAGAGATATTAGACACGTATCGGTTGGTACGTTTGAGATTTTTCTATCGTACGGTACCTTAACGTATGGTCTTGTTTATTCTTTTTGGGTGGCAGTAAATGCGGTCCTTTATAGTACAGCTTCATATGTTCTAACAATCATAATTAAAAATAATTTTCTAGCTCTTTCATTGCCTTTCCTATGGTACTTTGTTGTAAATTATGCAATCGCCATTTTGGGCTTTCCTCAATTTTCAATGTCCAGCACAGCATTCCCATTTAACATTACACAACAACCTATTTGGACGATATTTGTTCCCTTTACTACTAATATAATGATTCTATTCTCATTAATCTTTTATGTAAAAACCCATTTTCAAGAAAAGGTTTTTGAACATGCTAGTTAATTGGAAAAAACCACTTTCGGTGTATTGGTTGATCTTTGTGCCTATCATTTCTCTTTATATTTTTAGCGAACGGAACTCCATCTTGCTTAAAGCAGAAACCGAAGATGCTACCCTGAATTTTTGGGATGTTATCTTAGTGAGTGTAAATGACCTATATTTGATTGTTTATCTTATGTTTCCTATTTTCTTATTAAAAACAGGACATCAATTGGCAAACTCGTTTGAATATACACAATTAGTACGATGGGGTTCTTATAAAAGATGGATCATTCAAAATTTGAAGGTTTTTTCTCTATTTAATGTTTGCCTGTTACTTCTCTGGAACTTATGCAGTTTAGTAGTATCTTTCGGACTACCTTTCACTTTGCAATGGAGTGAATTTGGGCAGCTAAATTTAGACGGAAATGAAATTCTTTATACTTTAAGTAGCAATTTTTCACAACCATTATATGCCTTGATATTGCAGTTTCTATTATTCTTCTTGGCAATGCATACAATTCAACTTGTTTTATCCATCTTATATGTCTTAACGAAAAGTAAACGTGCTATTTACACTTGTCTATCTTTTTTGTATGTAATGTCCATTTTGTCTTTTAAAGTTATCCCAGTAACTTATAAATGGCTCCTACTGCCTAACTATTTAAGTTTATTTCATGGAGTAGAAAGTTTCAGTAGCACTTGGGCTTCATTTTTAGTGTTAATCCTCCTGCTTGGAATAGCCTTAATCAGCTTACAATTTATCGGGAGAGATTTTCGGCTTTTGAAAGAAAATTTTATTGAAGTAGCTCCTATAGGTATATTTATCGGACTAATTCTCCTGGGTATCGTATTCCAGGCTATGAAATATTCAGATGCTAATCTCACGGCAATGGATTTATGGCTGCTTGCATTTTTTGGAACTACTCATGAGGCGTTTCAAATTCTTTCTCTCAGTTTTTATGTAATCGTATTCATTGGATTTGTTTACTTTGTGCAGCTCTTCCTGCAAAAACAACTTATGGAGTTGAGCCATTACTCCATCATTCGCTATGAATCTTTAGTCAAATGGTTCTGGGGATGGTTTTCTGCTATTCTCCGAAATACCATAGTATTTCTGCTTTTACTTACTGTTTCTACTTTAATTATTTCGGTTGGTTTTGGCTTTTCACTTTCTTTGAATTCACGCTTACTTCCAGATGTTTCTGCGTTTATATTTAGTTATCAGTTTTTTATAAATGGATTTTTGCAAATTACGTTTTATGTATTACTGATTGTTCTAATTTCATGGATAACAAAAGATGTGTTAAAAAGTTTTGTCACCCTGCTAATATTCATTGTGTTTATGTTTCCAGGAATCAATTTTGATTACCTGATACCAATCGGCTTAAACAGTATGGGGCAATTATTCATAAATCCAACCCCCTATACACATTCAATTGTTTTAGTGATATCTGTTCTTGCTGAACTAACAATTCTAGTCTATTTATTAAGACGAAAAGATTTTATTCTATGAAAAGGAAGTGGTTTTATGTCTCTAATTGAATTGAAACAAGTAAGTAAATCGTATAAAGGGTTGGTTCTTTTTGAAAATACGAACCTTTCAGTCGAAGAGGGAAAAATTTATGGACTAATTGGTCCTAATGGTTCAGGAAAATCGGTTTTATTTAAAATGATGTGCGGCTTTATATTTCCTGACCAGGGAAGCGTAACCGTCAGAGGGGAAGAACTCGGAAAGAAAAATCGGTTCCCGCAAAATTTTGGTGTAATCATTGATCGTCCAGGCTATTTAGGAAATAAAACTGGATTTGAGAACTTAAAATATTTAGCGATGATTCAAGATAAGATTTCGGACGAACAGATAAAAGAAACCATGATGAAGGTTGGGCTGCAACCAACAGCCAAACAAAAAGTGAAGAACTATTCTCTTGGCATGAAACAAAAATTAGCTCTCGCCCAAGCTATTATGGAAGATCAAGAAGTTCTTTTATTAGATGAACCGTTTAATGCTCTTGATATTGACAGTGTTGAAAATATACGGGAGCTATTACTATCCTTGAAAAAAGAAGGAAAGACAATTGTTCTAACCAGTCATAACCAAGAGGACATCGATATTCTGAGTGACCATATTTTTAGAGTAAGGAATTACGCTTTAGAACAGTTAAAGTAAGTAGATTATTAGTTTTTCTTAAAACATGGCATTTGCCATGCTTTTTTAATTCCTACTTAAATACATCTTTTCACACATAATAATCTTTATCCCTACTCTTCCTCCTTATGCTCATGCACTTTATTCACCTCTTAGAAAAGAAACAAGTTGTCCCTCTTCTTCCCCACTTTTTCTCAAACTTGTACCAACTTTTCATGGTCTTTGACATGAGAAACTTTGTCCAAACATCCTGTATTTCTCCTGCTTTTTTCTCCCATTTTTCTCCTGCCTCTCTGGTTTTCCTCCTACTTTTTCTCCTGCTTTTCTTTTCCATTTATCTCATGCTCTTTCCTGCCTTAAACCTTGATTTATCAGGCTTTTGTTCAAGCATTTTTATTCATTCTGGCTGGCACGTTTCAACACTCCTTCTCCCGCTTTTCTTCATGTAAAAAAGACCGAGGGGCTACCAGGCTATCACCTAATTTTCCTCCAGTCTTGACCAATCTTCTTTATTAAAGAACATGGTTTAAACCCAAAAGTTTTTTAGTTATAATCTATCACTATTTTTCATTTTCATTTTCTTTTTTATTGTCTTCATATACTTTATTGTATGTCTTTTTAACATTATCCATTGAGTTCCCGTCAATAAAGTATGCAATAGCTGCTTCGCATAAAGCATAAGTACCTGCTGATGCTATAGCCCCCGAAATCACATTTCCCGCAACAGGTATAATCTTGAGTAACTGTCTTGCTACCTGTCTTAGTATAAAACCAGCGGCCACATTTAACCCTAAAGCTCCCAAAAATTCAACAACGCCTTTTTTATCAATCTTCTTACCACCAATTAAAGCGATAGAAGTAACCATTGCCATTTGCAATCCAGTTACTATGGGTAAATCAGCAAGAGGAATTGGACTCGCACCGATCGCACCTGTTACACCTGCCACACTTTTACCTATTCTTCTTGCTATTTTTTTCTGAACAGATTTAACCTTAGACAATTTTGCAAGTATCATTTGAGCCTCATTTGGCAACTGCTCAATAAGATAATCTAATAAAGAATCAACATTCCATCTTATGTCATATACTATTTGATTATCTTCAAATTCAACATAACAAGAAATAGGTATTACTGTAACAGGATTTGAAACCGCATCACGTAACTTTACAGATAAGACTTCCATTGCATCAATTATATTCTTTTGTTTTACTGGATGGTCAAACGGTGGTTTATCTGACGATTTCGGACTCAGTTCATCTACTTGTGTCACTACCCCAATAATTGGCACATCATAATCATGTTCTATTTGGATTGTCTTTTTCAATTCTATAAGTTGAGCCATATCCTCATCTATTCTTGAACTGACTTCCTTGGCTTTACTTAAAAACAAAATTGCATCGGGGCATTTTTCCTTTATTGATGCTTGTACCTCTTCAATGGCAGAAACCTCTGAAATATCCTCTTCTGGTTTATCAGCTTCTCCTAAGCCTCTTGTATCAAGTATTTCAAGATCACCTGAGTCAGATTGGTAAGTGTGCCATTTGCCCATACCGGTTCTTGCTTTTACATCACCAATTTCCGCTCTCATTTCACTAAAAATAGCATTAATCAAACTGGACTTTCCTGCACCTCTTCTTCCTACTATAGCAATTCGTGCAGGTCTGGCATCTAAAGTAAACGCTTTTAATGTTTCAAGTTCTTCTCTCATATTCTTTTTTATTTTTTCAGGTAACTTCGATTCTATTAAAGCATCATAAATTGATTTTAATAAATCCTCTATTTGTTCATAGTTAAATTCCTCATTGCTGCTCATATACTATCCCCCAAAACATATATTACATATGTCTTATTATAGCAAAACCAACCCGATATTAGAAGATTTTGTAAATTCACACTATATAACTTGCTTAGCATCTACTTTCTCACAATTATTTCTTCTTTTCCCTGTTTCTCTCCTTTTCACCCTTTCTTTTTCAAGCAAAAAAGACTGAAGATCATCTGAATCAGATCAGGAAACCTTCAGTCTTGAATGTTATATTTATTTAAATCGTATTTTTGTTTAAGAAACTGTAATTTTTGTTTGAGACAACCTGTTAAATGAGAATAAAGTTGTTTAATTTTGAAGCTGCAAATACGCATTACACCGTCCACAAGTGTAAACGGTGTAAAAATAATGTTGTTTAATTCTTTAATTTTACCTATCTTAACCATTGAAAAAGAAACAATAAAGTTGTTTAAAATGAGTGGAAATTGTAAATCTTGATTTAAAACCGAAGATTAATTATACGGATTATTATTTCTCTTTAATATTACCAATATTTTCTCAATTTCATCTGCCCCCCCATAAAAACACAATTTTCCTTCTTCTATATATAATACGCTGACATTGTCGGATTGCTCAATTTCCTCAAGTAAATGTGTGCTAATTATAATGACACTATGAAAAGAGAGCCTTTGTATGATCCGTTTAAAAAATGACTTTTCTTTAGAGTCTAAGCCTTCAAATGGTTCATCCAGAATACAAATTCGTGGCTGGTTAATAAGTGCCTGAATCAAACCTACTTTTTGTCGTTGCCCTCCCGAAAGGGTTCGGAGCTTTCTTCTCTTAAGTTCAAATAAATTAGTGTCCTTTAACCATTTATCTAATAAAGGTTTAACAAGCGTGTGAGGAATCCCTTTATGAAAGGCCATATACTTTAAGTATCTTTCAATTGTCATTTCCGCATGGCCAGTAAAGTGCTGTGGCATGAAACCGATCATTTCTCTTATATCCTCATCGTTTAGCTCTTTAAGAGACACTCCTAATCTTTTTTCATATATTAAATTTGTATAGAATATCTCACCTTTATTTGGATGTACAGCTGTAGCAATAAGTTTTAAAATTGAGCTTTTTCCTGCCCCATTTTTTCCGACCATATAGGTGATTCCTGTTGAAAACGAACATGTAATATTGTTTATGAGTTTGGTATTACCCTCCATGTATTCCACATTATTCAACGAAATCCTCAGGCTCATTCCATATCCCTCAACAGACGATTCCTCAGTAGGACGCTACTTAACATAAGACAAGAAAATCCTATGATGACACTATTCAATAAAAAGAAATAATCATTTTCAGGTAACTGAAACATAGATGCTGATTTAAGTTGCTTGTCAAATAAAGTTTGACTAAACCATACGATTAGTGCAAAGGTAGATCCTATCTTTTGTCCAAACCAAAATGTACTTACAAAACCAACTACTCCAAAGAAAAAAATAGGAGTAAAAGAACTTAATAAATACAAGATTGAATTCGCTCTTCCTAATATTAAAAAGCTTAACGGTAATGTGATTGCTAATTGTAAACCCATGACAATCATAAAACGCGTAAACATTTGCTGTATTAAAGAATAATAACTTAACTTTTCAATGATTTCATTTCCTTCATTTCCAGAGCGAAAGGAGTAACTAATTACAGCAATTATAATAAGCGTGATCCACTTGATCCATGTCATATATCCAATTATTTCATTAACCGAATTATGACTGATTGTAATTGTCAATACGAGCATAACTATTCCTGTCAGCAGCCAACTAGCTGTACCGTGAAAATTCCATTGGGATAAAAATAAATTCAATATTTTTGAAAACATAGATTGAGCAGATTGATTGGCTTCCAGCTCTGCACGTAAATCTACAGGCTTTATCTCCTCAACCTCTTTTATTTTTTCAATCAAACTAAAAGTTTGTTCTCTCGTTGGCTCTGGGGATGTAAAACGGTCAAAACGTTTTTTCCACTGATCTTCCATACGTGACAATTCTTGATCTTCACCCATTTACACCCACCCCTTTTCTATCATCTTCTTTTAAAATTTTCTCAAGATGCTTTAAACCACGCGCAATCCGAGTTTTTACCGTGTTGATTGAAATATCCAATGTCAAAGCAATCTCTGCATATTGCAAATCCTGATAAAATCTCAAATAAAGAACAGTACGATATTCAATTGATAATTGATTTAAGGAGTCTACCATCCATTGGCGTTCAAGTTGCCGATCGATTATATGGTGAATCTGCCCCTTTGTTTCTAAATTCAAATCGGTAAATTGTTCCTGACGAGTTGAAGCCTTTTTCCAGTGATCTTTGCAAAGATTCGTCGCTATTTTGTATATCCATGGTTTGAACTGATCAGGGATGTGTCCTCTTTTTCCTTGTCGATAGATTTTAATAAATGTCTCCTGAACAATGTCTTCTGCCAATTTTTCATCTAAGAGTAATCGGTACACATAACCATACAGAGGTTTATGATAGCGGAAAACAAGTGTATCCAGAGCCGAGTCATTACCGACTGACAGCCGTCTCATATAATCCTCGTCTTGCATTCCTGTCCCTCCGTTTTTTCAAAATGACTTTCGGTTGAATTGAAAAACAGCCAATATTGATAATAATACTCCTAGACCGATATAAAACAATCGATTATATAAGATCCATCGATCATCGATTGAAAAAAAACCACTATTACCGTTGATATACTTATAAACATTAGGAAAATCCAGTAAAACTGGGTTTAAATATAATAATAGCGCTCCTCCATTTAATGATATCATCCAAAAAATTAGTCCTGCAAATCCCCCCCCAAGTGAATGATTTCCAGTTACCGTAGCTACTACTACAGTCCCTCCAATTCCTATGTAAACTGGAATAGAAAACAGAAGGCCTTTCCAAATAAAGCTGCCAGTAAGAGGCGTCAACAAAAGTGTAACGAAGCACAGTAAGGTGAAAAAAATTAGTGATGATATTACTAATCTTTCAACAATCAGCTTCCATCTTGATATAGAATACGTAATTAATTGGCCATAAAATTTCGAATCAAAATCAATGGAGAAGCACCATTGTAAAATAAACACGAATAAAATGAGCGCGGCTTTTTCATATATCATACTTGATAAGGAACCGACAGTATATAATTGGAAAATATGGATAAAGTATCCTCCAAAAGGAATGAGTAACATGATGACAATGAAATGGAAAGAAGTAAACCAAAGCTTAATCCAAATTCTTAATCTAATCGCTAGTCCACTCATTTGCTTTTTTCTCCTTCATACCTTTGCAATTCGGCACTCATATTAAAATCTTTCTCTTCTTCCAGTTGAGAGTATTGAGTAAAAAGAAATTTAACGACTTGCTTAAATTCTTTTACTCCTTTTTCATTATAACGATTTAAGATATCTATGAGATTTGTTTGCTCTAATCCCGTATGACTAACAATCCAGTCTTTAAATTTATTAAAGCCTGTTTCATTCTCCATATCATTCAGTAATGACCATTCCATGGCTTTTTGCAACAAAAATAGATCATCATATTCCCCCAATATTGCTTCTCCTTTAGTAAGGTCTACCACAATCTTATATGGAATAATAGAATCATTCTGATCGAGGTCATTAACATCCCACACGATAAACTCCTGGCTCGGCGTGTTTTCTGTAAGAGAGCTATGTACAGGATCCAAAATATAAATCACATTTGGCGTCATCGGAACTTCTAGCCACTCTTCTGCAATCTTCCATCCTTTTTGATATTTCCGTACAGTTTCTCTGGCACCTTCTAGAACTTCAGGATGACCGACCACTCTAGTATGATCAACCATCACTTTCTCAAAATTGCCTCCAATCAAGGATAATCCATATTTAGATGTTCCTTTATATAGACCACTTTCCACACGAGGTATCGTCAGTGCGATAGGAATACGATCTTCTTTATTTGTTATTTCAACAATAAATTCAGTAGGATGATCTTCCACAATTCTTCCATTTCTTAGTTCAAACTGTGCATAGCGATTATTATGTTCACGACTTTTCGCTAAATGACGTTTTCCAATGAGTGGATACCAACCAGCTTCCTTAGGTAGATAGATCCGATTTGCTTCTATAAAGGAATGCTGCACAAAGGCGTCGTTATGATATTGCTTCATATTTCCGGAATAATTCAACATTAAGTGGATCTCTTCATTTGGTTCAATCATATTGTTGAAGTGAACAACTAGAGCATCCTTTTCTCTTGAACAAGTAACCCCCGATTCACTATAACATTCCTTCACCTTTAAATCGTGGTGTAATGTAAGATAAACATCTTGAACTGGTTTATCACCGTTATACTTGATCATCAAACTACTTATGACATCAATCTGATTTTCAGATGGGAACTGAATGTTTAAATTTGTACGCTCCATTGAAAAATCATATTTTATTTGATCTTGTCGAGAATCATAAAATGAATTCTCTGCATCATCTTCTAAGTAATACTCTCCTGCTTGAATGTATTGTTCTAACGCTACATAATATTGAATGTAGCGAAAACCACTTAGCAGTACTGCAGGAATAGAAATTACCATTAAAATTACTACAATCTTTTTTTTATCTCTTCTTTTACTGCGAGCCGGATTATACAGGATTAGTGTAACAAGAACTATAACAATCCCAAGCAAAAAAACGATAACCTGGTGAATAATTGCACCTTCAAATACGGCATTGATTCCCCATATACTATTAAAAGGAGAATTTGAAAACATAGAATCATATAGAGTTAGTAATTTTAATTTTGGATTTATATATGAATAACCCTGAATCTCGAAATGAAGGTAGAATACCCCTGCCAAAATAACCGGAATAAAAACATAGGCTATCATATTTCTTATCAAAATACCGAACAAAAAACCTAATGAAATCAGTAAAGCAAATGCACCTTCCATTTGGATAAATAAGTAGATAATGTTTTTTAACCATTCCCCAAAAGTGATGCTTCCACTCGAAAACCATATTCCTTGAATAATCAATGTGATTAACGTAATACATAGACCAAATGATTGAGTGATCAGCCATTTCCCTAGTATCCATTCAACATTTTTTACCTTATAGGTAATAACTAAATGTTCAAAGTTATTTTCACGGTCTTTTCCCGCCATATACACCGCAAATAATCCTAGAAATAATAGATTTAATAGTAGAACCCATTGATAGCTATCATAAAAAACGGCTGCCCTTTCATTATAATGAACGGATTGAAATTCATAGGATAGAATGACATATCCCCAACACAAGATGTTCAGTATGAATGGCACAGCTAAAAACTTATTCCGAATTAATAGTAGTGTTTCATAGCGAAAAATACTATTCATTATTCTCATTGAATCATCCCATTTATGACCGCCATGTACCCATCTTCTATCGTTGGTTGTACGGCTATGGCGCCTTTATATGGTGGTTCTTTCGCAATTGCTCGGAAGACAACAATGTCCTTTTCTCTTCTGCTAGAAATAATTAAATGTTCCCTTTCTACATTGTCATATTCAGAATATAGCGCTTGAAACTCCCAGACGTAATTCACTGCTATTTTCGCTAAAGAATCAGTCGTTCCTTGATAAAGTACCTTACCGTTATTTAATACTGCAACCTTTTCACAGCTGGATTCTATATCACTTATAATATGAGTGGAAAGAATGATGGAATAATCTTTACTCAATTTTTCAATTAAGTTGCGAAATCGAATTCGCTCTGATGGATCAAGCCCTGCGGTCGGTTCATCTAGAATAATTAATTTCGGGTTTCCAAGTAATGCTTGTGCAATTCCAAGCCGCCTTTTCATTCCGCCAGAGAAACTTTTTATTTTTTGATTGGCATGCTGCAGAAGATTTACTTCTTCCAAAATTCGTTCAACTTGTTTTGATCTTTCCTGATTATCAGTAATACCTTTCATCGAACCTACATAGTGTAAAAACTCTTTACCAGTAAACTGTAAAGGAGCATGGAAATTTTGCGGTAAATAACCAAGTATTTCTCGTACCTTGTCTCCTTCTTTTAACAGATCATAATCATATATAGTCACTTCTCCTTCCTTCCAAGGAAGGATGGTACTAAGGATTTTTATTAAAGTCGTCTTACCAGCACCATTAGGTCCAAGAAGTCCAAATAAACCTGTTTCAATTTGAAGTTGGATATCTTTTAAAACTTGAAAGTTCCGATAGGATTTACTTAATCCTTTTATTTTGACATTATACATATACATCTCTCCCCCTAAAACCATGTTCTAGCCTTAACACGAATAGGAGATAGAAAATGTTTCAAAAACAGATGGAAGCACTTCATGCAATAAATAAGGCGGTAAATAATTACCAAGATGATAAATTTGCAGGATTATTAGTGATACCCACCGGTGGAGGGAAGACGCTGACTGCTGTGCACTGGGTATTAAAAAATATAATTAACAATAATAAGAGTGTTCTTTGGATAGCACACAGATACGATTTGCTTGATCAAGCACTTAGAACTGTAAAAAGTAATTCATATGCTAATCTAATTACCAAGAGAGAATGCTTTAATTATAGAGTAATATCTGGACAACATTGTAAACCAACTGAAATAAGAGGGGATGACGATTTTATAATCGCAAGTAAAGATAGTTTGAGAAAGAAAGACCATTTAATAAGTATGTGGTTGAAGTCTAATAAGGAGGTTTTTTTGGTCATTGATGAGACACATCGTGCGACGGCTAAATCATACAGGAATATTATTAATTTGTTAGGGAAAGAGGTTGATAAATTAGGAATTTTAGGATCAACTGCCACTCCATTTAGAACAAAAGTTGAAGAAAAGGGGCTTTTAAAGAAAGGATTTCCAAATGATATTATATATAACATAAACCTTCGAACCTTAATAAGAGAGGTATACTGTTAATGACGCTCTATAATGTCCTGAAACTGACGGCTCATTTTGTCCTAAACTTGACGGATTTATTGCCGAAGTGTTCATCGTTTGATTATCTTCATAATACTTGTAAGGCACTCCATATAATACGAAATAATTGCTCTATCATGTCTGAACTATTAATTACATATATAGAGTACCTCTTGCATTTTTCTAAGCCTGTTTATTCATGTCTAATAAAGCAAGTACTTTTGTAGGAATTACTTCGTAGCCCGATTCTTCTTTTATTTCTTTTACAATGTTTTCTTTAGGTGATAATCCTGTATCATAAAACCCTCCAGCAAAGACCATCTATCGTCCATTTTTTCTCTTACCATTAAGATTTTATCATCTTTAAACACAACACCACGAACATCTAACTTAGGAGTTTGATATCCTGTTTCATTAGTAAATAAATCTTTAATTTTTTGCATTTCTAATCCAGTATATTCTTCCATGATCTCAGCACTTATTTTTCGTAACTCTTCAAAGCGTTCAATGTCATAAACATCTTTTGAAAAAGCTAATCCCGCTTGGGATAATGATTGAATTTTTTTGCCCATTCCAACCACTTATGACTCATTTGGAACACCTATTTTTATAAATTCAAGAAATTCAGCTACACTTTTAAAAAAAGAATCAGGTTTAATAGTAAATTCCAAAGTTTGATAATCAGGCAACCATTGAACTCCAACCGTATAAACATTTGCCTTTGCACCTGCCTGGATATCAGCGTCACTATCTCCAACAAACACTGCCTCACTTCTGTCTACACCTAAATCAGATAAAGACTTAATCACCCCTTCAGGATGCGGTTTTGGGTTTGTTACATCATCACCCGTTATAATAACATCAAATAAATCTTCCATTTGTAGAGCTTTTAATGAAATATCCAAACTCCTCTTTGCCTTGCCTGTAACAATTCCTAACCTTACTCCCATGTTTTTTAAATACTGTATTAGATCATCTATTTCTTGATTATGTTCTACTAAATCTTCATGAAATGCTGTATAGGTTTCATAATACATTTCAATTGCTTGTTCTTTATTTTGATGACACAGATTCTCTCTAATAATCCCCGTTTCAGAAGGCCCAAACATCGCTTTAATCTCTTCTGACGAAAGCTCTCTATCATCAAACTCACTAAATACTTTCTTGAAAGCACAATAACATATTGGTAAGGTATTCGCTAAAGTTCCATCAAAATCTAAGATTACCGCTTTCATAAAAACACATCCTGTCTTGCTTAACGTCACCCATAATATCCATTAATCCTTTTAGTGGTACGTTTTTGAGGTGAGATGCTCTGTTAAGTTTATTTGTTGTTTATTTTAATTGACTATAATCGTTTTACCAATGTCCAGCGAAGAGGATAAAATGCTATGATCAATTTTGCGGTGCAACCCAGTCAAACCTTTTTGTTTAGAGTACTGACAAGAAACCGAAATAAAACAAAAGAATTTGTTGGTCTGATTCTTCGACCTTTAGTTTTCACTGATAGAAGAATGTTAAAAAGACTCTAAAACTAAACATAAGAAAAGGCTCTTTTCTAAAAGATTGTTGCTATTGAATAAGGTTTTTTTAATATAATAATAAATGGTATAATATTCTAAAAGAGAGGTGATACATATGTTGAATATCGGTGATATTATTTTTCAGTTATTTGCACTTTTAGTTCCTATCGCAATCATTGTAGCTATTATTATTTTTGTTCGTTCTTCAAAAAAGAGAAAAGAACAATTAGATAGAATTGAAGAAAAGTTAGATAGAGCATCAGGACAATCTCCAAAAAAATAGCATATTAAGCTCGGCTCAGAAAGCCGAGCTTTTATGCAATTTCTCTAATAGTATTTACAGTATTAAAATTCACCTTTTGACAAGAGCTGAGAAACATATTTAATACACGTTCTAATCCCTTTGAAAATCTTGTTTCTCGAACTTCCCCTATCATTTTTGATATGTAGGATTTCGGTTCAGGGAACAAGTCTTGTTGAACTGCTCTAAATAGCTCCAATTGCTCTTTTTTTGTAAGGGAATTAAAGTCTTTATAAACATCGTGCCAAGCCATCGTCATACGGAACACCCTTTCAACATTCTTCGACCAAATTATATATTATGTTCTGTATAGCAACAATCTATACGAAAACAGCCTAAGAAAAAGTTATACCAATCGAAAATTAGCATTGTCATTCTAATATGAAAATACACACATTGAACTATTTCAAAATTTAAAAACCATCCTAGGTCAAGCCTAGGATGGTTCGTTTTACAAAACTCGGTTAATACTCTTTTATTATAAAGAGAACTTACTACCCCTTCGTATTCATCTGCATTTTTAATTCCAGATCCACTTGCTCTTTCACTACGTATTCCTACATAGGTACCATTAATATATTTTTTGTATCTTGCAGTACCAACGCCCTTTTGACCGTCTTTCCAACGGGTAATTATTCCATATTTATTTACAGGAATCTGTATTATAAAGGTTACAGTGTTTGATGAAGCCACGTTTTTTTGTCTTTCTACTGAAACCGATGTTGAAGCCTTAAGATCAGCTAGGAACTTATTTCCAAGACTGGCTTCAGCAGCTATGTTTGAACTTACTCTCCAGTCTACTGTTTCACTATTTTGTTGAGTGTATTCTAAAGGAACTGCCGAAAGAGTTCTGTTTGAAAACCCTACTTTTGATACATAGTGAGATTTAGTAACAGGTGAAGTACTTGACATTGTAAATGAATCGTATACATATCTAGTACTACCCGCTTTAGCATTGACCAAATACGCCGGTTCTTCACCTGTAGAAGTTACACTACCTAATAAGTTATAATCGACTGTTGATATTGGTTGCACTCTAGTATTGGTTATATATTGACTGTAGTCTGCTGAATCCATTGAATTGCTATATGTTCCTAGTTCTGCGCTTGCACTGGAACCGCCATACAAACTTAACCCAGTAATTAAAGCTAATGATGCTAAAACAGTTTGTTTTTTCTTCATCTATTTTCCTTCTAATATTTTGGTTTTTATCCCTTACTTTTACAAATATATTACATTTTTTCCAAAAAAACAAATTTTAAATTAAAAAAATAACATATTTGTATATTTTTGGTTATGTATTATAATAGTTAAAAAAGTAGGTTGGTGAAGTAATGAGAAGATTTGTAGGATTTTCAACTCTTATAGTACTTTTTATGTTAGTAGGTTGCAG
This sequence comes from Metabacillus lacus, assembly GCF_009674805.1. Lineage (GTDB taxonomy): Bacteria > Bacillota > Bacilli > Bacillales > Bacillaceae > Metabacillus_C > Metabacillus_C lacus. Next base: position 68,773 of record NZ_WKKI01000011.1, read on the forward strand.
TTTAAACGAAAATCAGAGTGTACATACAACAACGAAGGTACCTGCCGAAAAAAAAAAACCTGAACTTATAACATATGACAGATATCAATCTTTATTAAACGAGTTAGGAAATTCAATAAAAGTAGAAGGTTTTCATTTTAAAGGGGCATCTACAGATACTCAGATAACCATTGTCGAAAAAAAAGCATCTTTTGGGAAGAGGGAATTTCTTACGATAGGAGGCAAAATGGACGGCAAGGAAACTAATGAAAGAGTTTTTTTTGAGAATAATAATACAAACGTAGTTACTGCACTTGACTTAATTTATTTAGAAAAACCAATGGATAATGATATGCTATATTGGAATCAGTCTGTACCTTACGGCTTAAAAAATAAAGAGGTTTTAGCTACTTTTGATGAATCAATATTAGTTTACAAGAATATCATTTTTAAAGTTACAGTTCTTAATTTAAACGATAAAACAAAGGACGAACCAATAGCAGTACTTTTTACAGATAAATTAGTGGAATTTATTAATTCAAATCTAAAATAAATGTTTTGTCCTTTTCAGATATTGTAGTTATATTTAGTTCCATTATAAAAAAGGCTTAGAATACAAACTAAGCCTTTTTATCTTATAATTGCGGTCAACTTAAAATGCTAAGAGATATCTGCAGAAGTTATGGCTCATCCGCTATATCAACCCGCATCTCGCACGTCTCTTATAGAAGTGTAAACCCTTAATTAGCAGAAGGTGTCAACTGGTTATTCTAGAAATATGTCCTGATTCTTTAATAAAGAAAAATAAGCTTTTCTCCAATTTTAACATAAATGTCCAAAATCCACTCTTTTACACACCAATTTGCATAGCAACTAGCAAAGATTTAACGCAACCATTAAAACACGATCCTTAAGTGATTTGAAAATTACTGATGAAATGATTAGTCTAATAACTACTGGAATGACTAAATCTTCTGCTTTGTACATGATCGGAGATGAGGGTTTTCTTATAATCATATTTTTTAAATAATTGCTTAAAGGATTCTAGATCTTACTTTATCTTGTGAAGCCATAATAGCCAAAAATAATAATATTCGAGCTTTTGCTGTTGAAAATCTACACGTATTATAAAATGGTTCTTATTAAGCTAAAGAGGGCTAATCTCCAACAAAGTAATACGGTAAAAAAAGCTCGAAGCGTAATGACTCCGAGCTTTTTTGTGTACTAATATTTCACCGCTAAAAGGCCTGCTAATTCAACTGCGAATTACACTGATAATTAGAATTTTGCACTTCAAAACCGAACCCGTTAGTACAAGAGTAGCCGTCTTTATGTTTCTGGATGTGAGTTTTTAGTTACCAACTTTATTGTTCAAAACCCACCTTCATTTTTGAAGATGGGCTTTATTACAAATATTATTCTAACTAATTGACTAGGTTTTTATGGTACGACCGAGTTGTCTATGGTACGACTGAGTTGTCCGCGGACACAACCTGTAACACTACACCCGCAACATTACTCCACAGTAACAGACTTAGCAAGGTTACGCGGCTTATCAACGTCACAGCCTCTGTGAAGCGCTGCGAAGTAGGAGATCAGCTGAAGCGGTACTACTGCTACCAGCGGAGTTAGTGTTTCGTGCACTTCTGGAAGGACGAAGCGGTCGTCTTCTTCCTCAAGTCCCTTGATGGAGATAATACAAGGATTTGCACCACGTGCTACTACTTCTTTTACATTACCGCGAATGCTCAGGTTTACGTGCTCTTGCGTTGCAAGTGCGATGACAGGAGTGCCGTTTTCAATCAATGCGATTGTACCGTGCTTTAGCTCTCCGCCCGCAAATCCTTCAGCCTGAATGTAGGAAATCTCTTTTAATTTCAGAGAACCTTCCAAGCCAACATAGTAGTCGACTGCACGGCCGATGAAGAAGCAGTTGCGCGTTGTAGACAGGTACTCGCGTGCAATATATTCAAATTCTTCTTTCTGATCGCATAGTGCTTCCATTGCAGTTGCAACAATTCCAAGCTCCTGAGCCAGATCAAAGTGAAGTCCTGCACCTTTTCTTTCAGCTGTTACTGCTGCAAGAATAGACAGAACAGCAATCTGCGCAGTGTAAGCTTTTGTTGATGCCACTGCAATTTCAGGTCCTGCATGCAGAAGAAGCGTGTAGTCTGCTTCACGGGAAAGTGTTGATCCCGGTACATTTGTAATCGTAAGTGTTTTGTAGCCAAGCTCTTTTACTTGTACAAGTACTGCGCGGCTGTCTGCTGTCTCACCGCTTTGTGAAATAAAGATGAATAATGGGTTCTCGGATAGAAGCGGCATGTTGTAGGAGAATTCACTCGCTACGTGCACCTCAACCGGTGTTTTAGCCCACTTTTCAATAAACTGCTTACCAAGAAGACCTGCATGGTAGCTTGTTCCCGCCGCTACAATATATACACGGTCAGCTTCATCCACTGCATTTAAGATATCCGGCTGGATCACAAGCTGGCCGTTATCATCCTGGTACTTTTGAATAATCTTACGAATCACAAGCGGCTGCTCGTCAATTTCTTTCAACATGTAGTGAGGGTATGTTCCCTTCTCAATATCTCCGGCATCCAATTCTGCTGTGTAAGGAGCACGGTCAATGATGTCGCCTTCCGGGTTTTTAATAACTACTTCTTCTCGTGTAACAAAAACAACCTCTTTATCCATTAGTTCAACAAATTGGTCTGTTACCTGAAGCATCGCCATTGCATCGGAAGCCACAACATTGAAGCCTTCTCCAAGGCCTACCAGCAATGGACTCTTGTTTTTTGCTACATAAATCGTGTCAGGGTTTTCATTGTCTAACAGGGCAATGGCATAAGAGCCTTTCAAAATGCCTAAAGTTTTACTGAAGGCTTCCTCCAGATTAAGGCCTTCCTTCATAAACTTTTCGATTACCTGAACAACAATTTCAGTATCTGTTTCACTTTTCAATTCAACGCCCTCAAGAAATTCTCTCTTCAGGCCGGAATAGTTTTCAATCACGCCATTATGGACAATCGTTAAACGAGTTGTGGAGCTTTGATGTGGATGTGCATTCACTTTGCTCGGTACACCATGTGTTGCCCATCTTGTGTGACCGATTCCAGCTGTAGTATTCACAGATGTATCCACTACTTCACGAAGCTCGGCAATTCGCCCTTTTTCTTTGAAAACCTGTACGCCGCTGTTTTTATTAACGACTGCAATCCCTGCTGAGTCATAGCCTCTGTATTCCAGTTTTTCCAAGCCGCGAAGCAAGATTTCCTTAGAGTCATTCTGTCCAATATAACCAACAATTCCGCACATTTATAAGTTCCTCCCGTAAGCAGGGGGACAGGAAATCCAACTGAATCAATTCGGGGACTTCTGCTGTCCCCTCATACATGTTTTTAATTTTAAGTGTTGGTTATTGTTTGCTGCCTTGTGTAAATAGTTGCCTACTTATTTTAGAGCAAACTTACGGTTATAACTCGGTAACCGGGAGGCATCCGCCGAAACATCGATAAACCTCCTCCTCGTCAACTGGGGATTTTCGTCTCCACCCAGTTCAGGCGCTGTTTATTCTATTATTCACCCTAAACCCCTTTCTTTATTGGACTAAACTGCAACACAAGCAATATTATGACATAAGCTGCTGAATTTCGTCAATGTTACCTTTTCACTAACTAATATAAGATATGTAAGGTGCTTGCCGAACGTTAAGGACAGTCTATACCTTTAGGCATAACTATGTATTAGCCCCTTTTTTTGCTCTCTAAACCTTTTTTCCTAAAAAAAATTTCATTCTGCTGCGCAGCCGTGATATTCTCACTGCAATTAAGCAGTTTGCCATATTGTCATTCCCAATCATTGACTGAATGACCTACTCATATAATGCCCGTCAGGCAAACATACCTATAAAAAAAAGCGGGGGAAACCCCGCTTATTCAATGCCCATTTCTTCTTTTACGACAACAGCAATTCTTTCTACGTACTCTTTGCACAGATTCTCTGTTGGTGCTTCGGCCATTACCCTTACCAATGGTTCTGTGCCTGAAGGCCTTACCAGAATACGGCCGTTTCCGTTCATTTCAGCTTCAACTTTATCTATGACAGCTTTTACTTTTTCGTTTTCCGTCACTCTGTATTTATCAGAAACCCTTACGTTCTCCAGAAGCTGAGGGAACTTTTTCATTTCACCCGCAAGCTCTGACAAAGGCTTGTTTGTTACCTTCATAATATTGACAAGCTGCAGTGCAGACAGCAGGCCGTCTCCAGTCGTGTTGTAATCCAGGAAAATGATATGCCCTGACTGTTCTCCGCCAAGGTTATAGTCATTGTTCTTCATTTCCTCAACCACATATCTGTCTCCTACTGCTGTTTGAATGCTCCCAATACCGGCAGCCTCAAGGCCCTTATAAAAGCCAAGGTTGCTCATCACTGTGGATACAACAGTATCTTTTCTCAAACGGCCTACCTGCTTAAGATATTTAGCACAGATAAACATGATCTGATCTCCGTCAACTATCTGGCCTTTTTCATCAATTGCAATCAACCGGTCCCCATCACCGTCGAACGCAAGGCCGACATCTGCACCTTTTTCTTTTAGAAAGGCCGCTAGTGCTTCAGGATGAGTGGAACCTACTCCGTCGTTGATATTCAGTCCGTTAGGTGACGTACCCATTGTAGACACATCAGCTTCAAGATCAGCGAATAGATGAGTAGCAAGCGAAGAGGTTGCACCATGTGCACAATCCAATGCAACGTGGATGTCTGTAAAGTCTTCATCTACTGTCTGCTTCAAGAATTGAAGATATTTCTGTCCGCCTTCAAAGTAGTCGGCCACCTGTCCAAGATCTCCGCCAACTGGTCTTGGCAGGCTGTCAACTGCTTCATCCATCAATCTTTCAATTTCGTTTTCCTGCTCATCTGACAGCTTAAAGCCGTCCGGGCCAAAGAATTTAATGCCGTTATCCTGAACAGGATTGTGAGAAGCAGAAATCATAACGCCTGCCTGTGCGCCAACCGCTTTTGTTAAGTAGGAAACACCTGGAGTAGAAATGACTCCCAATCTCATTACCTCTGCTCCAATAGAAAGCAAGCCTGCAACGAGCGCTCCTTCCAGCATATGACCGGAAATACGTGTATCACGCCCAATCAGTACTTTTGGCCGTTCTTTGTCCTTTGTTAAGACATAGCCTCCAAAGCGGCCAACTTTAAATGCCAGTTCCGGTGTTAACTCGCTGTTTGCTACTCCGCGTACGCCATCTGTTCCAAAATACTTACCCATGTCAATTTCGCTCCTTTGTCAGATCGTCTTAAGAATCAGAAGTTGCTTCTGGTGTGCTGATTTTGATTTTTACTGTATCTTTTGCCAGTGACCAGTTTACATTTTGTGGACCGGTTACTTCTACCTTCACATCGTGCTCCCCATCATCCAGATCTGTTACATTCACGAACAGTTCTACATCAGAAGCTTCTATTTCTTCAAGCAATTTTGGTGATCCCATAAGGTTCAGGTTGATTGCTTCTGTGACCGGGTCAAGAAATTCAATATCCCTGTCATCTGCCAGGCCGACCGGTTTTACTGGAAGATCTTCCAGGACTTTTTCCTCCACCTTGTCTACGTTGATCTTCACCTGCAGTTTCTCAGGCGAAACCCTGCTTACTCCGTTAGGCAAGGGAACTTCCACTTCCATCACGGTGTCTTCCGTAATTTTGCTAAGGTCCAGCTTAATGCCATTATAAAATTCCAGTGAATCCAGAACATTTTTTGGACCATACAGCGTAATTTCTGACGGATCAGTTTCCAAGCCTGCTATGCTGACTCCCTCGGGAAGCTGTCCCTCCCTGGTGATATTGATTGGCACCTTTTTGGAAGGCGCGGCGATCGGTACGCTGATTCTGACAACCGACGGCTCAACATCTACAGGAAGGATATTACCATCAGCGTCGTAAACAGTCACTCTTGAATCTTCTTCAAATGCTTCATCTCTGTTCTGCAGGCTGACTCGGGCTTTAATCATCGCAATGCTGTCCACGATTTCTCTTGCTCCCGTTACCCTGACAATGTTAGGCCTGATGATCGGCTGTTCAGGCGTATAGCCATCTTTAATCTGATTTTTATTGATAAAATCCACTTCTATCGGAAAGTCCCTGGAGATTTTCTCCTGTACTGTGACAGTGATGATAGATGGATCAACTGTTACTTTTAAGTCAGCTGGGATATTTTTATGCGCCAGCTCCACTCTGTGTGTGCCTGCCGACAGATTGGAAAGCTCCGCAAATACTTCAAAGTCCCTTATCTGCCTGGCTCTTGTTACAGAGCTTGTAGGTCCTTCCACTGTTACGGTTACCGTTTCAGGGACTCCTGTGACCACCATGTTTTCCTGATCAAAATATGATCTAAGCGGAACTTCTGTAATCGTAGCCGCTTCCGTCGTTGCCCTTGGAAATACAGACGGATTAGCCGGTGTTAAAAAGCCGGCTGAACTGCCAGGTTGTGTGGCAGGAGGACTGTTGTCAAAATTGATAGACATATACAGCATCAAAGCAATAAATAATGCGGTGATTTTCATAAACCAATGATTGTTCATCAATCTATCCATTTTTCTTCCCCCTCCATTGCCATCTAGTTTGGGAAACAGCCTTAGGCTGGTTACCAAATTCAGATTGAAGGATTTCTTTCAGTGTTTCTTCCGTCACCCCGCGAATCAACTCTCCGTTGCGCGCGACAGCAATTCCTCCTGTTTCCTCGGAAACTACGATTGTAATGCTGTCTGTTACTTCACTAATGCCAACCGCTGCCCTGTGTCTTGTCCCCAGCTCTTTGGAAATAAAGGGGCTCTCGGAAAGCGGAAGATAACAAGCTGCAGCAGCAACCTGATTCTTTGAGAGAATGACTGCACCATCGTGCAAAGGTGTATTCGGAATGAAAATATTAATCAAAAGTTCGGATGATACTCGCGAATCCAGCGGAATACCAGTTTCTATGTAGTCACTCATCCCAGTTTCTTTTTCTATCGTCAGCAAAGCGCCTATTCTTCTCTTAGCCATATAAGAGGTTGCTTTCATAATATCTTCTGTCAGCTTTTGCTGGCCTTCCTCTTCAGTGCCCACTACCCTGGAGAACAAGCGGCCTCTTCCCAGCTGTTCCAAAGCTCTTCTAAGCTCAGGCTGAAAGATAATAATAATCGCTAAAAATCCCCATGTTAGGGCTTGGTCCATTAACCACTGCAGTGTATTTAAGCCCAAATAACTGCTTAACATACGGACGAGGATAATCACTGTTATTCCTTTTAAAAGCTGAACAGCTTTTGTTCCTCGAATAACCATAATGCTTTTATATACAACGAACCAAACAAGGAGAATATCAACGGCGTTGCCGAGGTACTGCAAGATTGGAAAATCCCCTAAAGCCATTCACCTTTCCTCCATTAAGTTCAAATCATTAAAAAGTACATAACTTTCTCATTATAACATATAAAAACCTAAAGCAAATAAGAAAAGCGGAAGGCAGCTTGCAAGGCCCGACAAGCATAAGATGGCTTGGACGTAAGGGCGCTCTTTGCCCTTATGGCCAAGACAGCTTATGACCTCGAGGGCCTAGCTGCCGGAGCTGGACAAACCGAAAAGCGGAAGGCGCCCGCTCAGCCCTGACAAGCATAAGACGAGCCGGAATGAAGGTTGTTCTTTAACCTTCAGGCCGGATCGGCTTATGACCTCGAAGGGCTGGCGCCTGGAGCTGGACAACACGAAAAGCGGAAGGCGCCCTTTTAAAGGAAGTCATGCTAAGAGCGCCACGTCCTGTGGCAACGCATGACTGTCCGACGTCGTGTCGGGCTCCGACAAGCATAAGATGGCTTGGACGTAAGGGCGCTCTTTGCCCTTATGGCCAAGACAGCTTATGACCTCGAAGGGCTGGCGCCTGGAGCTGGACAAACCGAAAAGCGGAAGGCGCCCGCTCAGCCCTGACAAGCATAAGACGAGCATCTCTAAAAGGCGCTCTTTGCCTTTTTGAGATGATTAGCTTATGACCTCGAAGGGCTGGCGCCTGGAGCTGGACAACACGAAAAGCGGAAGGCGCCGTTTTAAAGGAAGTCATGCTAAGAGCGCCACGTCCTGTGGCAACGGCATGACTGTCCGACGTCGTGTCGGGCTCCGACAAGCATAAGATGGCTTGGACGTAAGGGCGCTCTTTGCCCTTATGGCCAAGACAGCTTATGACCTCGAGGGCCTAGCTGCCGGAGCTGGACAAACCGAAAAGCGGAAGGCGCCCGCTCAGCCCTGACAAGCATAAGATGGCTTGGACGGGCTGGCGCCTGGAGCTGGACAAAATCGAAAAGCGGAGGCAGCTTGCAAGGCCCGACAAGCATAAGACAGTTTGGACAGGAGGTCGCTCTTTGACCTCTTGACCAAACTGGCTTATGACCTCGAGGGCCTAGCTGCCGGAGCTGGACAAAGCCGAAAAGCGGAGGCGCAGTAAAGGAAGTCATGCTAGGTGCGCCACGTCCTGTGGCAATACGTGACTGTCCCTCAAGCTGCTGGCTATTAGAAAAAGGCCATCATTTGATGACCTTTTACTCGAATATATCAATAACATCATTGCCCAGCTCTTTCATTTTTAACCAAAGCCAGTCAAAAACCTGGTTCACTTCTGTTATTTCACCTGTTACATGTCCGGCAGATGCCATGTATTTTTCTCCGTTGACGATTGTTACGTCGCCTTCCACTGTACCTTCTATATTGATACTGCCGTTTTTGACCGTCACATCACCTCTGACTATCTCACCCTCAGGAACAGTGACGATGCCATTCTCTACTATAAGATTGTTCTGTTTGGAGACGCTGAAATCCTGTTCTCCATTCCATGCGGATAACACGCTTCCCGTCATAAAAAGAAGAAACAATGATGCCGCTACAAGGAAAGGGTGGTTTCTGAACCACCTGTTGGCTGTAACGGATTTTTTCTCCTGCGGCAATGCCTTCATAATAGATGCTGTAAAGTCTGCAGGAGCTTCAATATGAGAAGTGCTCTGCACTAGTGCTACAGCTTTCTCCAGGTCATGAAAATGCTGTGAGCATGCTGTGCAGGTTTTCAGGTGATGACGCAGAACAACTTCATCTTCTTCTTCAATATCATGATCAAGATACTGATGCATATATCGTACGATTTCTTCGGAACACTTCATTTCATTCACCTCAATTACAAATCCTTTAATTGTTTTCTCAGCGCTTCTCTGCCACGGTGGATCCTTGTCTTTACAGTCCCTATTGGAAGATCTAAAATCTGGCTGATCTCAATCAAAGAAAGCTCATCAATATACTTTAATACGATGACAGAACGGTATTTATCGGGGAGCTTCAGAATTTCTCTTTGTATGGTTTCCTGAAGTTCCATTGTTTCCACCTGATCTTCGGGAAGCTCTGTGTCTGAAGCGATCTGAGAATACATCGTCAGTCCTTCAGTCCCAGCTACTTCTGCATCCAGATAATAATCAGGCTTTTTCTTTCTGATTCTGTCTATTGAGAGGTTTGTAGCAATTCTGTATAGCCATGTTGAAAATTTTCTGTCCATATCATAGGTGTGGATGTTCATATAAGCCCTGATAAATGCCTCCTGTGCAATATCCTCAGCTTCATGTGAATTGCCAAGCATTCGGTAACAGAGCTGATAAATCTTATCTTTATAAAGATCAACAATCTCGGCAAACGCATTTTGGTCGCCTTTTTTCACCTGCTTGATTCTGTTTTTTACAATGGTTTCCATATTTTTAACCTCCGCTCTTAGCGGGTCTCTTAGTATACGAAAGCAAAAAAGAAAGGTTTCATTTTTTTCATATAAAAATATTTTAGCAAATAATTGGGAATATTGTAGAATTAATTTTAAAGAGTATCTAAAATCGGTGCAAAACACAAGCTTTTTTACGGTGCTATGAGCCGGAAAAAGGGAATAGTGCCATTTTTCATACGAAAAAAACCAGGGAAATCGCCCCTGGCCCGTTACTTTTATAATAACTTCTCTCCAAATAGAGAACCCATCAACTCTACCGCTACAATCGCAGTTTTGTTTCTTTCATCCAAGATCGGGTTAACCTCTACAAATTCAGCTGATGTAATCAATTCAGCTTCTGCAAGCATCTCCATTGCCAAATGGCTTTCACGGTAGCTGATGCCGCCAATTACCGGGGTACCTACACCTGGAGCATCTATTGGATCTAGACCATCCAAGTCTAATGACAGATGAACTCCGTCTGCCCGGCCTTCAAAATATTGAATGGTTTCCTCAATTACCTTCGTCATTCCAAGACGATCAATTTCATGCATCGTGAAAACCTTAATACCCAATTTTTTGATCAGGTCTTTCTCACCCTCATCAAGGCATCTCGCCCCGATAATGACGATATTTTCAGGTTTTACTTTTGGACTGTAACCCATGATATTCGTTAATGTGGAATGGCCGAGTCCGAGGCTTACCGCCAGGGGCATTCCATGTATATTACCCGAAGGAGATGTTTCTCCCGTATTTAAATCTCCGTGGGCATCGTACCAGATCACTCCGAGATTTTCATAGTGCTTTGCCACTCCGGCCAGTGTACCAATTGCTATGCTGTGATCTCCGCCCAAAATCAGCGGAAATGCCCCTTCCTTTACTGTTTCATCTACTTTAAGCGCAAGCTTTTCATTTCCTGCAGCTGCTGCTTTTAAGTTTTTCAGCTTTTCAGATGCATCTTCTTCAACGGAAGCTCTTTTCCCTACATCAATGTCACCAAGATCTTCAACCTCGTAATGCAAGCTTTCCAATCTTTCTACTGCGTTTGCATACCTGATTGCGCTTGGGCCCATATCCACTCCGCGCCTTGTCTGGCCAAAATCCATTGGCACCCCAATAATTGAAATTTTCTTTTTCATGTTTGTTCCTCCCCCTTACGATACCTTCATTTTACCTAGTAAGAGGTGTGTGACTCAACTCAACAAAAATATGTATATATATACAGAAAATTCTCTCAGATTTTTCATAAGCTGTAATGCCCTTTTTAGCAATCCGCGCCCTTTCCTACAGCTGGTCGGCAGCCCTTAACGAGGAGATTTGCCGGGTCGGAAGGAATTGAAATACGGTGCCACCTATGCAAGGAAATATGAAAACAGAAAAAAAACCTGTGCTAATGTCATTCGCACAGGTTTCTATTATGATGAGCCATGAAGGACTCGAACCTTCGACCCTCTGATTAAAAGTCAGATGCTCTACCAACTGAGCTAATGGCTCAAATTAAAAAATTCGATTGGCAGTACAATTTGTCCAAATGAAACCCAATTTTGGGCAAAAAAAAATGGCTGGGCTAGCTGGATTCGAACCAACGCATGACGGAGTCAAAGTCCGTTGCCTTACCGCTTGGCTATAGCCCAATCATATGGTGGAGGGGGACGGATTCGAACCGCCGAACCCTGAGGGAGCGGATTTACAGTCCGCCGCGTTTAGCCACTTCGCTACCCCTCCATATTTTGAAAAACAGTGCCGGCGAGAGGACTTGAACCCCCAACCTACTGATTACAAGTCAGTTGCTCTACCAATTGAGCTACACCGGCATGGTGGAGGATGACGGGCTCGAACCGCCGACCCCCTGCTTGTAAGGCAGGTGCTCTCCCAGCTGAGCTAATCCTCCGGATATGTAAAAATGGTGACCCCTACGGGATTCGAACCCGTGTTACCGCCGTGAAAGGGCGGTGTCTTAACCGCTTGACCAAGGGGCCATTTCATAGTATGTATTGGAAAGCTTCCAACCGGACTCGAACCGGTGACCTCTTCCTTACCATGGAAGTGCTCTACCAACTGAGCTATGGAAGCATGGCTCCGCAGGCAGGACTCGAACCTGCGACCGATCGGTTAACAGCCGATAGCTCTACCACTGAGCTACTGCGGAAAAGTCATAAAGCCTGGCAGCGTCCTACTCTCACAAGGGGAAGCCCCTAACTACCATCGGCGCTGAAGAGCTTAACTTCCGTGTTCGGTATGGGAACGGGTGTGACCTCTTCGCTATCGCCACCAGACTGTATAAAGTTTGAGAAAAACATGTTCCCTCAAAACTGGATAACGCGCAAGATATTATATGTTTGTTCGCTAGTTTATGCCTATATCATATATAGGTTAAGTCCTCGATCGATTAGTATTCGTCAGCTCCACATGTCACCATGCTTCCA
>NZ_WKKI01000012.1 GCF_009674805.1 Metabacillus lacus
GAGATACTATAACAAAGCGTGTTGTTTTGTTCTACTATAATGGGAAAACGGCGAGATAGTATAACAAACAGGGCATCTTTGTTCTACTATGGGTGAGATACTATAACAAAGCGTGTTGTTTTGTTCTACTATATGGCAAAAAACGCAAGATAGTATAACAAACGGAGGCTCTTTGTTCTACTATGGGCAAGATAGTATAACAAACGGAGGCTCTTTGTTCTACTATGGGCAAGATAGTATAACATAAGGGTGCTCTTTGTTCTACTATGGGTGAGATACTATAACAAAGCGTGTTGTTTTGTTCTACTATAATGGGAAAACCGCGAGATAGTATAACAAACAGGGCATCTTTGTTCTACTATGGGCGAGATAGTAGAACAAAAGGGTGCTCTTTGTTCTACTATGGGTGAGATACTATAACAAAGCGTGTTGTTTTGTTCTACTATAATGGGAAAACGGCGAGATAGTATAACAAACAGGGCATCTTTGTTCTACTATCAGCGAGATACTATAACAAAGCGTGTTGTTTTGTTCTACTATATGGCAAAAAACGCAAGATAGTATAACAAACGGAGGCTCTTTGTTCTACTATGTGCGAGATACTATAACAAACAGGTGCTTTTTGTTCTACTATCAGCGAGATACTATAACAAACAGAGCCGTTTTGCTCACCTATCATGCAAAAACCGCAAAATATTATAGCAACTATACGCACTTTGTTCTCCAAACCCATATAACCCAGAAATCTTATATACTGCCATCAGCAAATTCTATAACAAACAGATACTATGTACCTACCAAATTATCCTGAATAACATTACCTGCAACTATTTCACCAAAAATTTCACACAAGAAAAGCCACCCACTATGTAGAAAGCTGTAGAATTTAATCGATTTTTAATTTTTTTGTAATATTTTTGTAACATTCAAGGAATATGTAACTTAACTGTTAAACTCCTAAGTGCCTAAGTCAGTTATACTAGATTTGTGAAAAAGGAGTGGAAAATATACATGAAGAGACCTATTATCGCATTAGGAGTAGCATCATCATTATTATTTGGTTCATTTATTCCCACTGTCACTCAAGCCAGCAGTGTATCATATGAAAATAGCCTTATTAATATTAGTAAACAATACATAGGGGTACCATATAAATGGGGTGGAACAACTCCATCTGGATTTGATTGTTCCGGATTTATCCAATATGTATTCAACAAAGTTGGTATTCAGCTTCCAAGAACAACAGGCGAAATGTTCAGCTCAAGCAAAATGACTTCCGTAAGCAAGAAGCAAGTTGGAGATATCGTATTTTTTGCCACAACGTCAAAACCTACTGTATCACACGCAGGGATTTATATTGGGAACAACCAATTTATCCACGCTTCTTCCTCTAGAGGAATCACGATCAGTTCTCTCAGTGAGTCTTACTGGAATAGTCGCTACCTTGGAACGAAACGTCACAATGCAGGCGGAGCTGTTTTGGCTGCATCCAGTGAAAACCTTGTGCAATCTTCTAAGGAATTATGGAGCAAGTATGAAAATCGTTACTCATCCGTGTCTAATATTAATGGGCAGGACCAGAATCTTTTAAAAGAATATAATTCTATCAAATCAAAAATTACATCTAGTACCCCTGCTGAAGCAAATGAGTTTCTTCTTCGTTCTGCAAGAATGATTGACAGTGTAAAAGTGGGTCAGGAATTAGATAGCAAGTTAAATTCTTTCCGTCAACAATTGATTAATGACCAAACAATGAATCCAAGTACATCTGCACTTTATGATCAATTTTCTGATGATATCCGCAAAGCAGAAAGTGTTGTAAGCAGAATTTATGGGCCGGATAATCGCAAAGTGTTCAATGACCGATTTGTCACACCAGCTAAAATTGCAAAAGAAACTGTTATCTATGAAGTTTCCATTTATCGTTTGCTAGACAGAATTGAAGGATTCGTAAATGCAGACAATAAACAAGCGGCGATTGAACATTTTGCTATGCTCGAAAGACTGGAAAAGAGAGCAGCATCCATTAAAGCAGATGGCAATGCATTGCACTCGGGTCAGTATCAAAGTCTGCCGAAAATGAACCAGCAGTTTGAGACTAAAAAAGCAGAATTGAATACAAGAATTAACAATATGTAATTCTTCTTAAGTGAATCCAATTTGCAGTTGGATTCACTTTTTATTTACCCGGATGATGAATTTCAAAACTCTTTTTTTGGAAAAAATTAAAAAGAAAATTTATCCATGTTACAATATTAGTAGAATGCATGGAGAGAGGAGTTTATTAGATTGAAAGTATTCTTAAAGGCTGTAATGTTTTCACTTTTACTATTTGTTCCGGTACAGACTTTTGCGGCAGGTGAAGACACTGAGTTAAGTGTGAAGGAAAAGAAAGAGTTTATGACGAAGACTGCCCAGGAGCACAATATTCCCCCTGAGCTGCTAAAAGCGATTGCTTATTCCGAGACAGCCTTTATGCAGTTTAAAAACGGGCAGCCTATTGTTGCGGCTGACGGAGGCATTGGCATTATGCAGATTACGATGAGTGATGCTGAATATGCTTCAAGAGGCATTGATAAAGAAAAGCTCCTCTGGGATACAAAGTATAATATAGAGTGGGGCGCTAAAATACTAAAGGAAAAATGGAACTGGGCAGGAACGCATATTCCAAAAATTAATAACCATCATCCCCACATGCTTGAACATTGGTATTTTTCTGTTATGGCATACAACGGCGTATCCAGAAGAAACGATCCAAACCACAGCTCTTCCACTTATCAGGATAAGGTGTACCGTTACATAAAGGATCATGCCCTCGTTGATATGCGCAGCTTTTCCTTTCAAACAGGCTACAACGCACAAAACTCATTAAGATTTCCAGTGATGAGCTATCAGTGGAAGGATGCCAATACAAGAGCGATGTCCACGCTGAAAAAGGGAGAAAAGGTTATTACAAAAAGCGGAAACTCCAATTTGCGAAACGGTCCTGACACAGTGGGTACGTCAGTGATTGCAAGCGTTCCTGGATACTCTGCTGTGGAAATTGTCAGAGGTCCCTATGAATCTCAAAGGGTAGAAAACTTTTTTTCCTTTTTTGAAGTAAAAGTAAACGGCAGGACTGGCTATTTAGCTACCACTAATCTGCAGGAGCTGGTCATTCCGCAGGTTGATATCTCTCTTCTTCCGCGGAAAGAGTCAGTCGGCAGGCTTGTCATTTCCCGTGACGTTCCGATTATGACAAGAAACGGAAACGGAGAAACGCTGTTTAGAATGGCTAAAAGGGGAGAGATGCTCCGCCTGTACGGCACTTCAGGTGCTTCCTATTATATTGGAGGACAGCAGTATGTGAATTTTGATTCCTCTAAGATGAATGTGATGATTGGCAGGCTGTCAACGCAGGGGCCAACGAGAATGTATAAAAAAACAGGAAACAAGCTGGAGCTTTTCCGTACGATCGGTAAAGGCGAAAATATTAGAATTTACAATTATGATGATCAAAACTACGATGTTGGCGGAGGGTACGTGATTCCGAAAACAGAGCGTCAGACAAGGTACTATCTTGGCTTCACAAAAGTTAAATCAGATACTGTATTGTACAGGCCGGATGGTACCCCCGAAAGGACGTTAAAAGCAGGTGAGTCTTTCCGTACTTATGAAATATCTCCGGATTCCTATGATTTAGGCGGCGGATATTATGTGAGAAAAGACAGAGTAGAATACCTGCCTCATTAAGTTGGTGAAAAAGCTCCTTTGCAGAGGAGCTTTTTGCTTTCAACTCCCTGCCCCATCAGTGAGTTTTTAATTTTGCAGACCGAAGTACATCTATTCCAAGTGTATGGTAGGTTAATGGTATAATAGATGCTAGACTGATAGATTGGAGGCAGAATATGAACAAAGTTATATCAGCGCTTTTCCTTGCTATGCTCCTGTCTTTTGCTGGATTAACAGTATCTGCTGGTGCCGCAGACCCCTTTCAGACGGCCAGGCAGGAAGGTGAAAAGCTTGCTGTTCAAAGAGCATATTTTACAGAGTTGATTAACAGCGGTGACGTTTTTTCAGTAAACGCCGCGTATGATGAGTTTACAAAACAGATTACGGTAACTGAATCTGCGATTGGCAGAGTTTCTGGCAAGGAACGCAGAAACAGCTTGAATGCATCTTATATAAAGCCTGCGAAAATTCAAAAAGAAAGAGTCATTTACGAGCTGTCTCAGTACCGTTTGATGAACAAGGTGGGCTGGGATATGATCTCAAACAGAACCAGCACAAATAATGGTGATCTTGCTAAACTTGCAAGATTAGTAACGAGAGCTGAACAAATTAAAAAGGATGGCGGTTATGGTGTTTTACCCGCTTTTTTTAATCAGTATTTAAGATCTTATGAAGGTCAGCTGAAAAGCAGAGAATTTGTTTCTTATGTGAGAGGGCCGAAAATTGGTCAGTTTGATTACGATGTTTTATTAATCACAAACGAAGAGCGTGTGAAAAACAAACTTAAACCTTTCACACTGGACATGAAGCTGTCCAATGTAGCACTTGAAAAATCGAAAGACATGTATACTAAAAAATATTTTAATCATCAATCACCTACTTATGGAAGCCCGTTTGATATGATGAAAAAATTTGGTATTACTTATCATTATGCAGGTGAAAATATCGCACAGGGCTATAATAATCCAAAAGCGGTTGTGAATGGCTGGATGAACAGTCCTGGACATAGGGCAAATATCCTAAATGCTAACTTCAGCCGGCTTGGAACCGGCTATCACCAGCAATTATGGACACAAATGTTTACAGGATGAAGAGAAAATCAAGAAAGCCTCCCAAAAAATAATAGGGGGGGCTTTTTTTAATCTATTAATTTTTTCCGTTCAAATAACCTTAAAAATTCAGATATGGTGCGGGTTGAAGCTGTTTAAATTAAGTTCATAAGAACCGTAAAATGCAATGAAAAAAGTCATTGTTTTTCGGGGTTAGAAATAACTAGGCCGAAAATGCAGTTTATTGCAGAATATTCAGTTTTATTAAATTATTCTTGTCGAAAATTTACAAATATTTATAAATAATCAACCAATAATTTACAAAATTAATAAAACTCTCATACTCTCTTAACAAAACGGGAATATAATTACTTTTGAATCTAGGAAGATATTAGGAAGGTGAGGAAATTACTGACATAATATAAACCTAATGAACTAGTTCACTATTTTATAATTCTATGGAGGTAAAGAGGATGAAACATCAGCTTTCGAGTTTAGTAGTTGCTTCTGCAGTGCTAGCGGGCAGTGCATTTACCCCGGTTCTGATAAATGAAGCAAGTGCTGCCAGTATCCAGAACAGTGTGAAAACTGCTGTGGAAAAGGTAGTTGTAAACGGCCAGGTGAAAAATGTTACAACAGTTGTAATTGGTAAAACAAAGCTTTATTCAACAAAAGACTTAGCAAGAGCGGCTTCCGCTTCAGTAACGTACAATCAAAACACGAAAGTTTACTCGGTTGCTAAAGGTGCTGGAAAGCAAAAAAAGGTGATTGATTATAAGGCAGATCATAACACTGCTGTAGCCAACGGAAAGAATATCAAATTAGGGACTCCGTCTAAAGTTGTAGGAAAGACTTTGTTTGTGGAAGCGAAACCTTTCGTACAAGCATTAGGCGGAGATATATTAACAGATGGTGGTCTATTAATATCATTAAATGGTGGAATTAAAGTTTCCTCAGCCAGCCTGAATGTAGAAGGCGCATCCAAATCAGTGGGCGTTCTCACAATCAACGGCAAAAAGCTTTATTCCGTTCAAGATGTTGCGAAACTTTTCTCTGCTACTGTAAAAGTGGACAAGCATCAGGAAGTAACATTATCCAAAAAAGGAACAACTGTTAAATTTAAAGTTTCGACCAATAGTATATCAGTTAATGGGGAATCTGACAATACAAAAGCCTTCCCTGTTTCAGTAAAGGGCACTGTGTACGCTGATCTTGCTGATCTTGTCACAGCACTTGGCGGTGACATCATCACTTCCGGCAAAAGTTCTCTTATCTCTTTAACCGGTTTGGTGAGCGGCGAAACATTCGGTCCACAGTGGGTCAATCCTTCAAGCATTCTTGTAACGAATGAAACAGAAGAGGGTGCTAGAACACTATTGATTGATGTGAACACGAAAAAGGTGCTTTTTGAAGTGAACGGCACTGAGCTTGCTGTATCTCCTAGCGGCAAACAGGCGCTCTACTCCGATGAGAACGGATTTGTCTACCTTGTTGATCTTCTTTCTAAGAAAACCATCGTTCTGAATGGTGAAGATGATTCAGTAAAGGTTGAATTTGTCTGGAGTCATGATGGCAAAAAAGCTTATTTCATTCAAGGTGAGAAGAGTGACAAAATCTACTCTGTTACTTTGGCTGATGGAAGTCTGAAAAAGATCTATGAAGACAGCAAAGCATACAAATCTGATCTTCGACTTTCAAAAGACGGTTCTAAAATCTTGTATTCCGTAGGTGCAGAAGGAAAAACAAAGTACACGGATGATGACAAAACAGATGTAGACACTATTGATCTTACGGATACAGAAGCACAGTTCTATACTGTCAGCCTGCTGGAAGCAGCCCCTAAAGCTGCAGCAATTACTGTTACGAAAGATATCAAAATCTTCCCTGAGTTCCTTGCCAATGGAAACGTTGTTTATGTAAGTGCTGATGCTGAAAGTGACGAGCTTCCTAAGCTTCACTTAATTGGTGCTGACAATAAGATGACTGAACTGGTTGTTAACAAAGACATCGTGGCAAGCACGGTTACGGCTCAAAACAAAGTGATGATTCTTGTTTGGGAGTCAAACAACACTTCTGTTATTTACGAAGTAAACCCTGTCAGCAAAAGGCTGGTAAAAGTAGCTGCTACACCTCTTGAATTAACTTCATTCTCAGTTTCTGCCAATGGCTTGTCCATCGCTGCCACAACAGAGGGTCTTGATGGCGAGAAAGTTGTATTCTTTAAAAACGGCGTATTCGAATCTGTAACAAAATAATTTAATTAAAAGGAGAATGTACACAATGAAAATGTTTAAGAAACTTTCCATTGCAGCAACGGCTGCTGTAGCTGCCATAGGTCTATCTTTCGGAGGATTTGCCGGTACTGCTGATGCTTCTTCCAAGCTATCAGGTAAGGTTGTCATCGCAGGATCAACTGCTTTGCTTCCATTAACTCAACAGGCTGCAAAAGAATTCAAAAAAGCTCATCCAAAAGTATCCGTTTCAGTATCAGGTTCTTCTTCAATCGCTGGACCTCAATCAGTACAAAAAGGATCAGCAACACTTGGAGCTTGTGACTGGGATGCGACTCGATCAGTACCTGGATTCAAAGCATTCAGCGGATTAAAGTCTCATAAAATTGCTGTTATTCCTTTCGCAACAATCGTTCATAAAACAAATACTGTTGGAAACCTTACAACAAAACAACTTCAAGATATCTATGCTGGAAAAATCACTAACTGGAAACAAGTTGGCGGAAAAGACGCTGAAATCGTAGTAGTAAACCGTGCGCATGGTTCTGGTACTCGTGTTAACTACCAAATGAAAGCTCTTAAAGGTGCTGCATTCATGACAAAAGGCGACAACTATAAAGAAGTTGGAAAAAGCGGAGACATGCTGACGAACGTTTCTAACAATCCTAATGCAATTGGCTATATCGATCTTGCTTATGTTAAAGGAAATGTTAAAGCTGTAAGCTATAATGGAGTTGCTGCAACACCTGATAACGTAATCAAAGGAAAATACCCGGTATGGAGCCACGGCTACCTGTTAACTAAAGGAGCTCCAAAAGGTGCAGACGCTGAGTTCATCAAATTCATGCAAAGCTCTAAGTTCCAAAATGGATCTCTTAAGAAGTTAAAATTCATTCCTGTGAGTGCAATGAAGTAATCTAAGTTCATTAGCACAACCTGCCAGCCCTTTAGGGGGCTGGTTTTACATTCGTTTAATTTTGGAGGGCCGCCTTATGGCAAAGATTGAACAGGATTTGCAAACTCCTGAAATTACGATTGGAAGTGAAATTACTAAAAATCGTAAAGGAACGTATTTTAAAAACTCTTCTTTCCAAATTTTTTGTTTTTCAAGCGCGATTATTCTAGGAATTGTACTCTTATCCATTATTGTTTTTATCGGTAAAACAGGGCTTTTGGTTTTTGAAGACGTATCAGTAACAGAGTTTTTCTTTTCTACAACATGGGAGCCTTTTGATGAAAAGTATGGTGCCGCGACGTTTATTATTGGAACTCTTTCCCTGACGGCTCTTACTCTGGTGTTTGCGACACCTATTTCTATCGCAGTTGCTGTCTTCATTGTGGAGGTGGCTCCAGATTCAGTAAAGAGAGTGATGAGGCCGATCCTCGACCTTTTGGTAGGCATTCCTTCTATTGTATATGGTTACCTCGGACTGACGATTTTGATTCCCTTTATTAGAGAAGCGACAGGCTCCATCATGGGAGACGGACTGCTGGCCGCAGCCCTGGTATTAACACTGATGGTACTCCCGACGATTACCAGGATCAGTGATGATGTGATTGCTTCTGTGCCCCGGGAATTCCGTGAAGCCAGCTACGCAATGGGCAGCACCAGGCTGCAGACCATTTTTCGAATCATCCTTCCTGCTGCAAAGCAGGGGATTGTAACAGCTGTGATTTTAGGAATGGCCAGAGCAGTGGGAGAAACAATGGCAGTTGTTATGGTCATTGGAAACACACCGCAGCTTGCAACAGACCTGCTAACTCCAACGTCTGTTCTGACAAGCAACATTGTTATGCAGATTTTAAATGTTGAGTTTCAATCAACCTGGAACTATGCGCTGTATATGATGGCGTTTCTCTTATTGTTAATTTCAATGTTCATGATCATCGTGATTCGCAGAATCAGAACTAAAGGAGTTTAGTTATGGAAGAAAGTACAGTATCACCACTCATCAAAAGAGGAAAAAAGAAAAAGTACATTGCAGACCGATTGTTGACGGGTGTCCTATGGGGACTTTCTGCAGCAGTGATGATTATCATTTTCCTTTTGCTGTTCCGTATCCTGGCGCAGGGTCTTCCGAAAATAACTCCATCATTTTTGATAGATTTGCCGGATGAGCTTGAAGCCGGGGGAGGAATTGGACCTTTCCTATTTAACTCGTTTTATATTCTGGTGCTTTCTATGATTATCTCCATTCCAATTGGTCTGGGTTCCGGCATCTATCTTGCCGAATATGCACCTCAAAACCGTTTAACAGAATTTATCCGAACGTGCGTCGAAAGCCTTGCTTCCGTACCGTCCATCGTATTTGGACTGTTTGGTTATGTGTTGTTCGTTGACCTCTTTGATGTCGGCCTGACGATTCTTGGGGCTGCTGTTGCTCTATCACTGCTCAATCTCCCGGTACTCACACGGGTATCTGAAGAAGCAATCTCTTCCGTGCCTAATGAACTTAGAGAGGCTTCGTATGCATTGGGCGCGACCAAATCTAAGACCATTTTGTCAGTCGTCATTCCTGCTGCCATTGCCGGCATTGTGACTGGCGTCAGTTTAACGGCATGCCGGGCATTTGGAGAATCAGCTGTTATCCTGCTTGCCGGAGGAAGCGGCACATCAGGGAATATGTGGGATTTTAATTTATTCTCACAAGGCGGATCGCTTCCGGTTCATCTTTGGTACATCCAATCAGAAGCACTGGTTGAGGATGCACGGGAAATTGCCGATAAATCTGCGGCTATCCTTGTGCTCATCATTCTATTTATCAGCTCAGTCACAAGGCTTCCTATCTGGCTGAAAGATTTTCAAATGAGAAAGCGTTCTAACTGATTTCCTTTGTTGTTTCCCTAACAATAAATGAATATAGCAAAAAGACACGTTCCCAGAAAACGTGTCTTTTTGTTTTGTGTTTGAAGCTAATTATTGCCCTTCTTGAAGAGGTGTCACTCTCCAAGAAGATAAATCAGGTTCTTCTTTTCTCAACAGCGCCGTTGGGAAAACAAATGACCACGGCTTGCTTGTGTTTGCTTTTACAGTGAAATCCTTCAGCTGAAATACGCC
Source organism: Metabacillus lacus (assembly GCF_009674805.1). Classification (GTDB taxonomy): domain Bacteria; phylum Bacillota; class Bacilli; order Bacillales; family Bacillaceae; genus Metabacillus_C; species Metabacillus_C lacus. Next base: position 10,050 of record NZ_WKKI01000012.1, read on the forward strand.
TTGCGCAACAACATCGTTTGCTGCATCTGTGACCATAAGCGGAAGCTGCTCCAGCTGCACATCATTCAGGCTGCCGTTTCTGATCAGCAGGGTGACATGCAGTTCTTTAGAGGGAGCCAAACCTGCATTCAAACCGATAAAGTTCACTTCATTTTGTTTTACCGGCGGCATTTTTTCCATAAGTGCCTGCAGGTTTCGGCTTTGTTCTTCTGAAAAAGCATTTTCTCCAAGATCCAGCTTGTGTTCCTGTTTCTTTTTCAGCTCAAAGGCGAGGACCCAGCCTTCTTCGGGTACTTTCTTTCCTTCTTCTATGCTGCTCGCAGGGAAAAAGAATTTCCATGGTCTGGAGCTGTTGGCAGGAAGGTCGCCAAATTGATACATATCAAAAGATTCTCTTGCGACGATGTTTTCCTCTGCATCCAGCAGCAGCAGCTGCAGCATTTCAAACTTCAGCGGCTCGCTGACCGTGCTGCGCACAAAAGCTGTTACGGAAAAGAAGTCTTCAAAGGACTCAAGCTTGATGCCGGTTATATTGATTTGGTTTTCCTTCATAGGGAGAAGCTGCTGATGGTGAAACTGATATACATACTCTTCCTGCTTGCTGAGCTCCCATTGAGGATGAAGGGAGAGTGTCGTGTTGACGGCTGCATGTTCTGTCATAGGGAAGTGTCCTCCATTTCTTCTGTTCTGTTGTATAGGTTATACAAATTCTTAGCAACAGAATGGTGATAGTTGTGCAGCGTTTCCTGAAATGCTTTATAGCCTTCCATTTGAAACAGCCTGTATGGATCCTCCTGGGCATATGAACGGAGGTGAATGCCATCTTTTAATTCTTCCATAATATCAAGATGCTCCACCCAGGCAAGATCAAGCTGATTCAGCAGGTGTTGTCTTGTTTCATACACTGCTTGTTCTTGCTGAAGCTTCATGGCAATATCCTGCTTGTATGACTGAAGATCGGGGGAGACAAGCGCCTCGATTTGATAACGCTCTTTATAAGAAAGTTCTTCAAAGGCAAGTGACAGCGGCAGGATATTGCTTAGTTCTGCATGCAGTCTATCAAACTCCCAATCTTCCATATTCACTTCATCAGGAAGGTAGGTGTCCAGAATATCTTGATAAACAGTGTTGTATGTTGTGAGAACTGTATCAGTCAGCGTTTTGCTCAGGAGAATGCTGTTTCTCATTTCATAGACCGTTTTGCGCTGCTGATTCAGGACGTCTTCCAGCTTCAGCAGATGAACGCGGCCTGAGAAATGCTGATTTTCAATGCTTTCCTGAACCTTATTGATGAATTTTTGCGGATCAGGAGAGAGAATTTCGCCTTTTTCATTGCTTTTCATCTTTTTTGTCCACTTTTCAAGATCTTCAACATCATATTGGTGAAGAAGGTCATCTTCCAGTGAAACAATGAACTGAGAAGAACCCGGGTCGCCCTGGCGTCCTGCGCGGCCGCGAAGCTGCATGTCAATCCGGAGTGATTCATGACGCTCTGTGCCAAGAATATGAAGGCCTCCAAGCTTTGCAACGTCCTCGCCAAGAAGAATATCAGTACCTCGGCCGGCCATGTTGGTTGCGATGGTAATCTGGCCTTTTTGGCCTGCCATTGAAATTGTTCTGGCTTCCTGTTCTTCTGTTTTCGCGTTTAACAGCTCATGTGGTATTCCGTTCTTCTTGAGAAGGGCGGAAATTCTTTCTGACTGATGAATGCTGGTCGTTCCAATCAGGATTGGGCGCCCAGTTTCATGATATTTTTTTACCTCAGCAAGAATTCTGATATCCTTTCGCTCCAGAGTGGAATAAATGGCATCAGGAAAGTCCTCGCGAAGTTTAGGTCGGTTTGTGGGAATTTCGATGACATCAAGATTGTAGATGTCCATAAATTCTTTTTGTGCGGGAAGTGCACTTCCTGTCATCCCGGAAAGTCCTTTGTACATACGGAAATAATTTTGGACTGTTACGGAAGCCTGTGTCAGGTTTTCTTCATTGATCTTTACGCCTTCTTTGGCTTCCAGAGCCTGATGAAGGCCGTAGCTTAAATTGCGCCCTTCCATAATTCTGCCTGTAAATGCGTCAACCAGCTCGATTTTTCCTTCTCTCACGATATAGTCTACATCCTTGCGCAGAATAAATTGAGCCTGCAGGGACTGATTGATATAGTGCATGAGGACAGAGTGTTCAGAAGAGTAAATGTTGTCAATGCCGAACACCTTTTGAATACTTTCAATTCCTTCTTCTGTGAGATGCACCTGCCTGAAGGAAAGCTGCACTTCTACTTCCTTGTCGGGCTGAAAGGACTTAACAAGCATGGAGGTAATGTGAAAAAGCTCAATGGACACATCTGATTTGTTGGCAATAATCAGGGGTGTTCTGGCTTCATCAATCAAAATGCTGTCAATTTCATCAATAATGCTGTAAGCTTGTCCGCGCTGTACCTTTTCAGATTCACTCATGACCATATTGTCCCTGAGATAATCAAAGCCGAATTCGTTGCCCGTTCCATATGTAATGTCTTTTGAATAGGCAAGCTGCTTTTCAGAAGTTTCCATTTTGGAAAGATTCAATCCGACCTCAAGACCAAGAAAACGGTGAATCTGCCCGATTAATTCGTAATCGCGTTTTGCAAGATATTCATTTGATGTGATCACGTGAACGCCTTTTCCTTCCAGGGCAAACAAAAAGGACGGCAGAGAGGAGACAAGCGTTTTTCCTTCACCTGTCTGCATCTGGGCGATATTCAAATCAGAGAGCACCAGCCCGCCGATTAATTGGACATCATAATGACGCAATCCTGTTGTCCGCTTTGAAGCTTCTCTCACCAATGCAAAAGCTTCGGTCCGGATGTCTTTCAGGGATTTCCCCTCTTTGACGGCGGCTTTCAGCTCAGCTGTTTTCTCCTGAAGCTGTTCATCAGACAGTTCGCTGAAGCGGGGTTCAAGATTGTTTATAGCATCAACAATTTTATATAGTTTTTTTATTTCAGAACGAGATTTAATCTCCATATACTTATCGTAGATTTTCGACATTTTCAGTGCTCTCCCATATGAAGTATTCCTTTTAACACCGCAATTATATCATATTGGGCACTCTTACTTTGGTAAATTTTCTAAATTTTGTAGTGTGTTAAAAAACTATTATATAGGAAGTGTTTAATTTTTTTGGCAGGTATGATATGTTGAATGGGGCAGTTTTATGATAATCCTGCAGCATTTGGCTAACCTACACATAATGATAGTAAATGACAATCCTATGTCTTCTCGACATTGAATGACAAAAGAAGCAGCAATTGTGCTAAAATGAATTTGTTTGAACTATTTTCTTAATTAAGGAGAAGATCATACTATGAAAGTACCTATGCTAGACCTTTCTGAACAATATATGAGTATGCGTGAGGAAGTATTGGCGTCGCTCGATGAAGTGATGAAATCTTCCCGTTTTATCTTGGGTGATCACGTTAAGAAACTTGAAGCAGATGTTGCTGAATACAGCAATGTTCCTTATGCAGTAGGAGTTGCAAACGGAAGCGATGCTATACATATTTCCCTGCAGGCTGGGGGCGTAAAGCCTGGTGATGAAGTAATTACGACTCCTTTCACATTCTTCGCAACCGCGGGCGCAATCGCACGCTGCGGAGCTGTCCCTGTTTTTGTTGATATTGAACCGGTTACTTTTAATATTGACCCAACTAAGATTGAAGCGGCAATCACGGAGAAAACGAAAGCGATCATTCCAGTTCATTTGTACGGACAGATGGCTGAAATGGATTCCATCATGGAGATTGCGGACAAACATAATCTTCTGGTTGTTGAAGATGCTGCCCAGGCAATTGGCGCGACATTTAAAGGAAAGAAAACAGGTGAATACGGCCACACAGCAACGTACAGCTTTTTCCCTACTAAAAACCTGGGAGCTTACGGAGATGCGGGCATGATTGTTACACGTGATGCTGATATCGCAGAGCAAATGCGCGTGATCCGTGTACATGGAAGCAAGCCGAAATATTATCATCATGTTCTTGGCTACAACAGCAGGCTTGATGAAATGCAGGCTGCAATTCTGAATGTGAAATTCCCTCATTTGAATGACTGGTCTGAAAAGCGCCGCGCGCATGCTCAGCGTTATACAGAACTTCTGAAAGAGCGTCTTGGCACTGCTGTTGTGACGCCGATTGAAGAAAGCGATCGCCATCATGTGTTCCATCAGTACACAATTCGCGTTGCAAAACGTGACGAGCTTCAGCAGTTTCTGAAAGAACAGGGTGTTGCCACAATGGTTTACTATCCAAAGCCATTGCACGTTCAGCCTGTATTTGCAGAGCTTGGTTACAAACAAGGAGACTTCCCGGTTTCCGATCAGGCTGCAGAGGAAGCAATTTCCCTGCCGATGTTCCCTGAGCTGACTGCAGAACAGCAGGATTATGTTGTGGAGTGCATCGAAAAATTCTATCAATAAACACAATAAAAAGTCACCTGTTGCCAGGCTGAGCCAGCCGGCAACAGGGGCTTGTTTTTTAGTAAATAAAACTATTTTTTTCAAGGAGCTATAAATGGAAACTGGAAAAAGGTACGCATTATATGAATATTTGGTATTTTTCTGGAAGAAAAAATGGCTGCTCATTCTGATTCCCGTGATTGCAGCAGCTCTTGTTTATGCATTATCTGCATTCGCAGCAAGCGGCTATGAAGGCAAGGCGGTTTTTTATACGTCCTCCACAAAGCTTGATAGCTTAACATCTCCTGAGATACTCAAGGCAGATCTCTCACAAAAGCTTGGGCACAAAATTGAGGCTGACGTACTGAGTAAATCCAGAATGCGTTTATCAATGAGCGGCGGCAGTGAGGCAGAAATTGAGGAAGCCTTCTCACAAGCGGTAGAAGATTATGAAAAAGAGCTCTTAGAAGACTATCGGACACGCTATGACTTTACTGAAGAAAATATAGGGAATGCACAGGACACCCTGGCAGATGCAGAAGAGGCTTATGGCATTATGATAGGGGTTCTTCGCAATAGCAATGAGTCCAGCCTGACGGAGGAGTTTGCTGAATTGGCTGAAGCTACCGCATTAACTTTGGACAATGTATCCAGTGAAAGAACGAAGATTAAAAATATGAGTACAGATTTATTGTTCTTTGAAGAACCTAGATTGATTTCATCTGAAATCGAAAAAAACGATTCCAATGCACTGGCCAACAGCATCCTCACTTTTGTGATTTCATTATTTCTGACTGTACTTGGGTTGATGCTGGCCAAATATATTCTTGATGCCAGAAGGGGACAACTTCATGATTAATTTTGCCATCGTCGGAGCAGGATTTATTGCAAAAAAACATATAGATGCAATTGAAAAAACAGAAGGCGCACAGCTTGTGGCTGTTTGCGATACAAATCCTGAGCGCCTTGCAGAATACGAAGGAAAAGTGAATACATTTACGGATCTTGAAGAGATGCTGAAAAATCAGGGTGATCTTCATGTCGTGAACATCTGCACACCTTCCGGGCTTCATGAAAGACTTGTCTCCACTGTTGCTTCCTACAAGAAGCACATCATTGTAGAAAAGCCAATGGCACTGACTGTGGAGGACAGCGAAGCGATTATAACAGAAGCGAAAGAGCATGGAATCAAGCTTGCTGTGCTTCACCCGAACCGCTTTCGACCTGCCATCAAAAAGCTTCGCGAAGTGTATGATGCAGGAAAGTTCGGCAAGCTGAGCCATGCGAATGCAACTGTGCGCTGGAACCGCGGACAGGAATACTATGATCAAGCGCCTTGGCGCGGAACGAAGAAATTTGACGGCGGTGTCCTGATGAATCAGGCGATTCATAATCTGGATCTTCTCCTTTGGTTTATGGGCCCTGTTGAAAGTGTACAGGCTATGGCAGCAACAAGATTCCGCAAAATCGAAACAGAGGATCTTGCTGCGGGTGTCATTCAATTTCAATCAGGTGCTTTAGGCATCATTGAAGCAGCTACAACGATTTATCCAAAAAACCTGGAAGAATCCCTGAGCATTTTCGGGGAAACAGGAAGCGTCAAGATCAGCGGCCGCAACGCCAATTTTATTGAAACATGGGATTTCCAAGATGTATCAGAAGAAGAAGCACAATCACTGGCTGAAGAAATCAAGGCTGATCCATTCGGCAAGCCCGGCCATCAGTGTATTGTTGAAGATATGGTTGCTGCTATTAACGAAAACAGAGAACCGGTTGTCGGCGGTGAAGACGGCCTCGCGCCGGTCAAACTGATCGCGGCATTGCTGGAATCTGCAGAAACAGGAAAAAAGGTTACATTTAACTAAGGAGATGACATTATGGGAACTCACTTTCATGAGTTACTTTCTAAATTAGAATCAAAACAAGCAACAATCGCTGTAGTAGGGCTTGGCTATGTAGGGCTTCCGCTTGCTGTTGAAAAAGCGAAAGCGGGCTACAAGGTTATTGGCTTTGACGTGCAGCAGTCACGTGTAGACATGGTTAACGACGCACAAAATTATATCGGTGACGTTGTAAACGCAGACTTGAAAGAGGTTATTGACAGCGGCATGCTGGTTGCAACAACCGACTATTCCAAAATTCAGGAAGTCGATGCAGCAGCAATCTGCGTACCGACACCGCTGGATCATCATCAGCAGCCTGATACTTCATATGTAGAAAGCTCTTCAAAAATGATTGCGGAAAACGCACACCCTGGCATGCTGGTTGTTCTGGAGTCAACAACTTACCCTGGCACAACTGAGGAAATTGTTGTTCCTGCCTTAACGAGCAAGGGCTACATTGTCGGCGAAGATGTATTTGTTGCTTACTCTCCTGAGCGTGTTGATCCGGGAAATAAAGAGTTTAAAACAAAGAACACACCAAAGGTTGTCGGCGGTGTAACAGAAAATTGTACAATCGTTGCATCCACTATGTATCAAAACGTGCTGGAAGGCGATGTTCATGAAGTATCCAGCCCGGCAGTAGCTGAAATGGAGAAAATCTTTGAAAATACGTTCCGCCACATTAATATTGCACTAGCCAATGAAATGGCGATTCTTTGCGAAAAAATGGGCATTGACGTATGGGAAGTCATTGACGCCGCAAAAACGAAGCCTTACGGATTTATGGCATTCTACCCTGGTCCAGGGCTTGGCGGGCACTGTATTCCAATTGACCCGTTCTATCTTACTTGGAAAGCAAGAGAGTACAACTATCATACCCGTCTGATTGAGCTTGCCGGTGAAATCAACAACTCTATGCCTGAAATTGTAGTAGAACGCAGCATGCGCCTGTTAAACAGAGAAGGTAAAGCACTCCGCAACTCTAACATTGTTGTACTTGGCGTTGCGTATAAAAAAGACATTGACGATGTCCGTGAATCTCCAGTGCTTCACATTCTGAACAGCCTGTACAATGAGGGTGCCAACGTGACCGTTGTTGATCACTACGTGAAATCTTTCAAAATGCATGGAGACATCAAAGAGACGGTAAACCTGTCTGCAGATGTGCTGAGAGATGCTGATCTGGTTTTGATTACGACTGATCACAGCGACTTTGATTATGAAATGATCGCAAAGGAAAGCCCGGTTATTTTTGATACAAGAAATGCGCTAAAAGGAATTGAAGTAAAGCCGGAGAAATACACAAAACTATAAGTAGTAGCGGGGGAATGTACCATGAATATGATCGATCCTTCAGTCAAGCTGGATGATTCTGTTGTACTCGGCCACTTTAACGTGATTGAGAGCGGTGCGGAGATTGGGAGAGATGTAACAATCGGCAGCCATGTGACCATTTATGGGGGAACTGTCATCGGCAACGGCGTGCGTATTTCTGACGGTGCTGTCATCGGCAAGCAGCCGACACCGGGCAAAACCAGTACAGTGAAGCTTTCTGCAGCTGTACCTGGCTTGAAGATCGGAGACGGCGCTACGATAGGCAGCAACGCAGTTCTTTATGCAGGTTCTGTCATTGGCAGCTCCACACTTGTAGCCGATCTTGCCAGCGTTCGTGAAAACGTCGAAATCGGTGAAGAATGCATCGTCGGCCGCGGAGTAACTGTTGAAAACTATGTAAAAATCGGCAAACGTGTAAAAATTCAATCTAACTCCTATATCACAGCATACACGGAGCTTCAGGATTTCGTCTTTATTGCTCCTTGTGTGACAACAACGAATGACAACTATATGGGCCGGACGGAAGAGCGCTTTGACAAAATTAAAGGCGCAGTGGTGAAAAAGGGTGCACGCGTAGGCGGTGCCTCGATCCTGCTTCCGGGTGTAACAGTTGAAGAAGAAACCTTTGTCGCAGCAGGTGCACTTGTGACGAAGGATACGGAAAAAGCAACGGTTGTAAAAGGCTTTCCTGCCAAATATCTCCGTGATGTAGAAGAGCGGGAGTTGTTATAAGCCTTGTTGAATCAGCTTAAGCGTCTTGGAGGGGATTCCCTCCTTTACGCATTAATGAACGTGGGTACAAAGCTGATTGCGTTTCTGATGATTCCGATTTACACTTCCTACCTGGGAAGAGAGCAGTTTGGTGCTCTGGGAACGATTGATTCTTTTACTAGCATGATGACATTTCTTGTGATATTCGGAACAGATTCCGCACTGGCTTATTATTACTTTGACAAAGATCATAAAGGAAACAAAATTGAGTATGTCCGGAACGTTCTTCTGTTCCGGTTTTATGTGGCATTATCGCTTTTGATACTGTCGGTTTTGTTCGGACCGGCGCTGTCTTATGCAATCACAGGCACACGAGGGTTTGAACTTGTGCTGCAGCTGTCATTTATCGTTCTTTTGCTGGAAGCACTGATTACCCTAGTGCTGACATATTTCAGATATGAATTTCTTTCTAAAAGAGTTGTCATCATGACGGTGCTAAGGCTCGGACTTGTTGCGCTTCTGTCTTATGCATTTTTGCGTTTCATCAGTCCTGATGTGGAAATGGTCATTTACGGGCGTATGGCAGCAGCATTGGCCATTATTGTATTTCTTCTTCCGCAGCTCAAGAGATTTGCAGCATTCAAGTTTAACGGCAAGCTGATGAAAGAGCTCCTGACATATGCGGCGCCGCTCGTTCCTGCTTCCATGGCATTCTGGGTAATCTCTCAGTCCAACAAGCTGTTCATCACGCATTTTGAGGGGCTGGAGTCAGTCGGGCTGTATGAAGCGGCACTACGGTTTGCCACTGTGATCACACTGTTAACGTCGAGTGTTCAGATGGCCTGGCGTCCATATTCGATGTCCATTAAGGATAAACCAAACGCCAAGAGTATTTTCAGAAATGTGTATGTGCTGATTTTTGCAGTGGGCATGTTCGGTTTGATGGGAGTTGCAACCTTTGTCCCGTTTATTTTCGAAGCATTCCTGGGAGAGGACTTTCATGAAGCAAGTATGTATATACCGCTCTTGAGCCTTGGTACGTTTTTGAACTTTTACTATTTAATTATTTCAGTAGGATTGTTTATCGAAAAGAAAACCAAGCCGATATCTTTCTATTTTGGAATAGCAGCCGTCATCAGTGTGATACTAAATTTGATACTGATTCCGCTGTTTTCGCTATGGGGAGCAGCTGCAGCCGTAACCGTTGCGTACGGTTTTGCCTGCGTGAGCATCTTCCTGCGCAGCCAAAAAGAATATTATGTTCCAACTCCTGTTGGAAGTATCATGTTTATGTTTGTCACAGGCCTCCTGTCAATTGCTGCAGTGCAATATGTACTGCAATTCTCTGAATTGAGCATATGGTATGTGCTGATTCCATGGCTGTTTTTTGCATTAACAAACGGCGGGGTTCTGGCGACGCTTAGAAGAAAAGGAAGAGTGGAGGAAACAGCTTGAAGAAGATTGTCACAATTATTGGAGCGAGGCCGCAGTTTATCAAGGCGGCACCTGTTTCAAGAGAAATCCGCAAACATTTTACAGAAATCATTGTTCATACAGGACAGCATTATGATAAAAACATGTCAGATATTTTCTTTGAAGAGCTTCAAATTCCGAAGCCTGATTATTCTTTGAATGTTGGGTCAAGTTCACACGGAAAGCAGACCGGCGAAATGCTGATACAAATTGAAGAAGTGCTGCTAAAAGAAGAGCCGGACTATGTGCTGGTTTACGGAGACACCAACTCTACTTTGGCAGGATCACTTGCAGCTTCTAAGCTTCACATCCCTGTGGTGCATATAGAAGCGGGTCTTAGAAGCTTTAACAAGAAAATGCCGGAAGAGATCAACCGCATTATGACCGATCATGTGTCTCAATACCTGTTCTGCCCGACGCAGACAGCGGTTGATAACTTGAAGGACGAAAACATCACGCAAGGTGTGCACAATGTAGGTGATGTAATGTACGATGCCGTTCTTTATAATTTGCAGCTGGCAGAGAAATCATCTGTTCTTGAAAATCACGGTCTTGAGAAAAACAGCTATCATCTAATTACACTGCATCGTGCAGAAAATACGGATGATCAGAAAAGAATGGAAAATATCATTTCGGCATTTCAGCAGATCGACAAAACACTGATTTGGCCCATTCATCCAAGAACCAAAAACAAGCTGGAAGGCTACGGCATTCGTCTCGATGAGATTTCTAACCTGAAAGTGATTGAGCCGGTAGGCTATCTGGATATGCTGACACTTGTCAGCAATGCGGAAAAAATTCTGACAGATTCCGGCGGCGTCCAAAAGGAAGCATACTTCTTAAAAATTCCTTGCGTGACACTTCGTGAGGAAACGGAGTGGGTCGAAACTGTACAGAACAAAGGCAATGTCCTTGTCGGTTCTGATACGGAAAAAATTCTTGCAGCTGCCAATAGCAGCTATGTATCAGAGTATCAGCCCGCTTTTGGTGATGGCGAGAGCGCGAAGCATATTGCAGAGTTGCTCAAACGTTAGTTTAAGAATGGGGCGGGCAGTATCTGTCCGCTCACTTACTTTGTAAAGGAGTTATTTTTGAACCATGTTTTATTTTCTGTTATGGATCCTGATCCTGGTTACTTCTTTTCTTCTGTTCCGTAAAGTTTCCGGATCAATGTCCCTTTTAACGCCGAATTTAATATCCATAACGTTCTATTACTCCCTTTTAGCTTCGTCTTACATCGGATCGCTTCTCATTGTCCTCAATATTGATGAACACTATATGATTCGTTTACTATCAGACGACATTTACCGTTTATATGGCTTTGTTTTTATTTGTTTTATTATGATTTTCATGCCGTTAACCATGTTTCTGTTCAGCAAGCTGATTGGCTTTGAGGCTGAAGCTGAATTTAAACGATACGTGGAAGCTCCTGTTTACAAGGAGGAAAATCCTAACCTGCTTTTTCTGACGTATGCAGGATTAACACTTGTTTCCCTGGCGGCAATCGGCTATACAGTGATGAAAATAGGAATCGGCAACGTCCCAATACTATCACTGCTTCGCGGCGGCGGAAATTTGGATGCGATGAGGATTGAAGCATCACATAATTTTAGCGGAAACACGATCATCAGGAATATTTTTGGTGTTGCACTAACGCCGATTCTTTCAATGATTACGTTCATTTATTTTCACCAGACAAAGCAGCTCCGCTGGCTGGCACTGTTTGCCATCACTGCGGGAGGAGCCGTATTTATGCAGGTGTACGACCTTGCAAAAGGCCCGATCATCTTTTATATGATGATGGTGATTCTCCTTCTGATTTATTTACGGATTATCAGGCTGACCTGGCTGAAAATTTCCGTTCTTGCCGGCTTTGGCGTCGGATTGATTCTGGTGATGTACATCTTTATCATGGGCGTAACCGATACAGAGGCTTTTCTCTCCTTTAACAGGGGACCAATTGGAAGGGTCATTCTCTCGCAGATCGCGCCGTTTTATTTGCATCTTGATTTGTTTACAGATCGTCTGCCGCTTTTGATGGGGCAGAGCCTGCCATCCTCTTTGATCGGCCTGTATGATCTTGAGCAAATTCGTTCCGCAAGGCTTGCGATGGAAGTATTCTTTCCGCAAAGAGTCGAAGCCGGTACAGCAGGAGTGCTGAATACGCTGTTTGCTGCAGAAGCTTATGCCAACTTTGGTTATGCCGGAGTGATGATTGGCACCATTTATGTGGCACTGTACATTCAAATCATCTACGTCCTGTTTATCAGGCTTCCAAAAAATCCGTTGTTTTTAACGCTGTTTGTTTACTTTTCTGTCAACATTCCGCGTGTCGTGATCGGCGGCTTTGCAGACTTTCTGCTCAACACGCTCTGGGTTTCCATACTCGTGGTCCTGTTAACACCGTATTTAGTGCTGCAGGCTTATAAATTGTGGAATAACCGTAGGCAGCTGCAGGAGCTGTCATAACCTCTATAGATATGTGTTTTACCCGCAGACAGCGTCTGCGGTTTTTTCATTAGTAAAGCAAAAAAAGATGACCCAAAGGCCGTTTTCAGCGGCTGCTTTGGATCATCTTCTGGTCTTTATTTTGATACGGTTGTGCCCGGGTAGTAATGTCTTACGATGTCTTCAGCTTTTGTGCCGTTTTCAGCGAAGCCTTTAGCTCCGTATTGACTCATCCCGATACGGTGGCCCCAGCCTTTTCCGTTTATCTCGATGGATTTAGGATCAGCTTCTCTTGTAATCGTGCCAGATGCTGTTTGAATGGTCGCAGTCCCGCTATTTACAGCGACTGTTGAACCGTTTGCGAGCATCACTTGTGCTCCGTTTACACTGTAAGCCCCGTCAGAGGATGATGCTCTCTGAATGGTATATCCTTTGCTCGCTGAGAGTGTAAACCAGTTGGAGCGAAGCATATTGTATGCTGCCGGAACAGGGAAGAGCTTGCGAATGTCATTTTCATTGCCGGAAAGTGTTTTAGTCCCGTTAGACGTAGTAACAGTCACACTGCCGATTTCCCCGTTTGCTCCTTTTGGATTGGCTTTTACATCATACAGTACAGTGTTGCTAGGATTGTATCCAAAGCTTGTAAGTATCGTACTTGAACTAAATGTTTCCCTCCAGCTGCTGTGCGGGGAAGACTCATATGGATCTGCCACTGATATCAGGTAGGGAAAGCTTGCCTGACTGGAGTTCCATACATCTCCGACATTTGCTGTTCTTCCTCCGCTTGTTGAGTAGAAGAAGGTTTGAATCGGCTTGTTGTTGTATTTCACCATTATGCCGTCCGTGTCAGTGACTGCTTTTGTTGTTGAAGCCGTTTCAGATGAATATCCTTTATACACCTGGCTGGCTGTAGTGCTGCTGAGCGACATGGTGTTGGCAGCATAGCTTCTTGCTACAATCGCTTGTGCTTTTAACGCTTCAATATGCCATGATGCCGGCATTTCATTTGGCACAACACCTTTAAGATAATCTTCAAGAGCAAGGGAATTGGTTAAACGGATTTTGCTTCCGTTCGCTTTCAGCTCTGCACTTCCTCTGTATGAAGCATGATTGTAGCGGATCGTCGAAATGCCTGCTGGTGAGTTTTCAAGAAGAGTTGTTTGAGAACTGACCCATCCTCTTACCCCGTCAGAAAGCTGAATGTTGTACCAGACAACTCCACCGCTAGTGATCGATGAAATATACTCTGCAGCTTCGTTTCTTGTTAAAGTTCTAACAGCATCATAGCTTGCGCCTGCACCCTTGCGAACAACAGTGTCACTCGTAAATTTAGCATATCTGGATGTCGGGTTTTTTGTCTCAGATATGCGGAAGCCTGCATTTGCTGTATATGTTTGACCGTTTGCAGTAAGTGTCGGCCTGCTTCCCGGTGACGAAGCGGAGAGTGTTAATCCCGGCAAAAGAAGGACTCTGTCCCGTGAAGTCAGGTTTTCAAGCTCAAACAGCCCGTTTAGCTGAAAAGATAGTGATGCATCTTCCTTCAGCTGAACATTTACCTGGCTGCTGTAGCTTGCTTTTTCATAGGCTGAAGCTGCAGGTGCACCGGCACCCGCAATCAAAGCAGCTGAGAGGGCGATGCCTCCGAACCATTTTTTACAGTTCATGTGATTATTTCACCTCGCCGTGCTTGGCCTCTATCCAGCCTCTCGTACCGTTTGCAAGCTCAATATTATACCAAACTTCATTTTTATTATTCTTAAATGCAGTGATATATTTCAGGTTCTGACCTGCAGAAGCGGTTCCGACCTGTCTGTAATCTGCAGTAGCTCCGCTGCGTACTGCTCCTGTTGTTTTCACACTGAATGTTGTAAAAGGAGCAACTGCAGCTGTGGTGACTTCACCAGCCTGGATCCAGCCGAAGGTACCGGAAGAAATTTCTACTCTGTACCATTTTCCTTCCGCATTTGTATGCTCTTGAACTACTTTTAAAGAACTGCCGGCAGGAAAACTTTTAAGGATGCGGTATTGTTTTAAAGCGCCGGAATGCACATCTGCAATAACAGATTTCACGTTTACTGAGCTTGGCAGGGCAGGAACAGCAGCTCCGCCTCCGTTGCTCACTGCCTGGCGAAGAGCTGCCACTTCAGCCTCAAGGCTGTTTACTTTTGTTTTCAAGGGATTCAGCTGGGAATTGACCCATTCAACGCTTGCAAGAATCACATTGCTGTTGGCAGAAGAGATTGCAGGTGTTACCATGCTTCCCAATAAAATACCGCTGGCAAAAATCAGTGCAGCCTGTTTCTTTTTCATAGCTTAATAGCCTCCATCAAAATATTTTTTAATTCCGTTATAAATACCTTCTGCCGCTCTTTTGCGAACAAGGTCCTGTCTCAGCATATTTTCTTCTGTCGGATTAGACATAAAGGCAAGCTCAACTAATGCACTTGGAAGATTGTTATAACGCAGCACGTAGAAATTAGCTGCTTTTGAACCTCGATCCGTTGTATTCAGCTGCTTAACAAGCTCCTGCTGAATCAGACGGGACAAGATGGAGCTCTTGTCTCCATTAAAGTTATAAGCCAAGTTAAAGAATGTTTCTGTTCCACGGGCTGATTTATTCGTGCTGGCATTTGCATGAATGCTCACAAAAATATCATGATCGGAAGAATTTGAAATGGTTGTTCTCTGATCGAGAGTTAAATAGATATCAGTTTCTCTCGTATATGACACATGTGCGCCATTGCTGGTTAAATAGGTTGCTAGATGTTTAGCGACAGCAAGTGCCACTTCTTTTTCACGCAAACCTGTAGGACCTATCGCACCTGGATCTGTTCCGCCGTGGCCTGCATCAATGATGATTTTCTTTCCTTGTATTCCAACCGGCATCACCGTCAGGCTCAGCTGGTTGTTTTTATCCCTGACCGTAAACATGTAATTTGCCTGAGGCTTGATTGTCAGGAAGTCGCCGGAATGAGAAATGCTGCTGACACCTTTTAATGCTCCAGCCGGCAAATCAACCATTAATCCTTTCACGTTCACCTGAATAGAACGGTCGCTCAGCAGTTTATAAGATAATGCAGCTGAAGTGGTTTTGTCCCAAGTAAGCTCAGTATCAGTTCTGCTGTTTGAGGTGACTCTGAAGTTCATCAATCCATTAGGCTGATACGCAGCGACCTTTGTGCTTTGAATCCATCCTCTGACGCCTTTCAGCGTTTCCACGTTATACCATCCGTTGATTTCATTCAGAAGCAGCAGTGTTTCTCCGCCGCTGACAGAAGCCCTTGACGCGTAGGATGCGGAAGCGCCTCTTCTGATAACATCACTGGATTTCACGTAAACGAACTTTCTGGAAGAGAGCGTGTCGTAAAGCTCCCAGTGCGGAACCCAGCCTCTGCGCCCGTTGGAAAGCTCAACGTTTACCCAGCGCTCTCCAGTGTTTGTTAAAAATTCAGACAGGGATGTGACTCTGCTGTTGTAAGGCAGTTTTTCCACCACAGCATAAGAGTAGCCTGCACCTCTGCGCAATTCGGCATTATAAGTACCGATTAATTTGCTGATGCTGCTTTCCATAGGCTTGTCCTGCAGCAATGTTGACAGAACCCACCCGAACGTACTTTGGTTTAGCTGGACTCTCAGCCAGCGTTGACCTGAACTGTTTACATATTGATCAACGACCTTAACAGATGTTCCGCTGTTCAATGCAGTAAGTATTCTGTAATCAGTTGATGCGCCTGAACGTATATTTGTGTTGTTTACTCTTACATAGAAAATCCCGTTAAGTGTCGGCTCTGTACCTGTTTGGACGTTATGAATCCAGCCAAACTGGTTAGGTGCAAATTCTACGCGGTACCATTTCTCATTAAGATTGTTTGTAAAAGAGCTGACAACCGAAAGCTTTTCGTTCAGCTTAGCCTGATATACAATGCGGTAACTATTCAGAGCCCCGCTTCTCACAGTGGCTTGATCTACTTTTGCATACACAATTGTTGAGTGTTCGATCAAGTTGGAGGGACTGGCAGTTGCTCTTAATGTTAATTGTGCGGCAGGAACCCAGCCCATTGTGCCATTGGACAGTTCTAACCGGTACCATGGTTCATGATTTGAATTGGTGAAGAAGTCGATGATGCTGACCCTTTCATCCTGTTTCAATGTATGAATTGTCAGGTAGCCGGACTCTGCTCCGCGCTTGACAGCAATTCCGCCCTTTTCTACAAAGCCAGATAACTTTTCGGGTTTCTGGCTAAGATCGTTCATCAATACCCATCCAGTAACTGAGTAAGCTTCTATGCGAAGCCAAATTTCATGGTTTTGGTTGACAAATGAGTCGAGTACCTTCACCATGGTGTTTTTTTCCAATGTCTCTGTAATGCTGTAATTCTTCGTGGCACCTCTGTGGATCGTTACATTGCTTTTTGCAGTAAAAAGAAATGCATCCAACTTCGGGCTGGTTGAAACGGCATTGCTCATTGTCCAGCCGGTTGTGCCCCCATGCTGAATCCTGAACCATTTTTCTCCTGAATTGTTTACAAATTCATCCATTACAGTAACCTTATCAGGTCTATGAATTGTCTTCACAACAGCATAGTCCGCAGTGGCACCTCTGTGAATTGCAGTTGAGTCTGAAATTACCTCGCCCAGCAGGGGTTTAAAGATAGTTTCAGCGTTTGAATGAATGGGTAAAAGTCCAATGACAGTAAAACATACGATAGCAAACACCCATTTTTTCAATTTACTTTGATCACTCCCTATATTTTATTCAAAAAAAATACCTCTGACTGCCATCAGAGGATATTTTTGTCTATATTTTAACAAATATGTCGGGATATGTCCTAGGACTTTTTAAACATTTTACAGATTATTATTATTTGTTTACGAAATTGTAAGAAAAAATGGATTGATTTTCTAGAAAAATAGGTAACTGGACCTAAACATCTTTTTATTCAGTATTTTTACGGCTGTAAGCGGGGCGTGCATGCTCCAAGTGGACTTGAAGCTCTTCCTGAATGGTCAGCAGGCTTTCATCATCGGGTTCAAAATAATATACTCCGCCAATGTAGATGTCCTCGCCTTCCAGTGTCAGCTTATCAATGCTGGAGCCGGAAAATCCTGAATAGCTTCGCTGAAAAGAAAGTGCTTCTGAGATTCTCAGATTGCTATTCACATTTTGGCCGACATGATAGGCAATATCATCAATTTTCAAGAGGTTAGAAGGTGAAATGGCTTTATCAATGGCAGCAGAAATAATTTGTTTTTGTCTTTCGTTTCTGCCAAAGTCTCCGCGGGGATCACGCTTTCTCATTCTTGCATATGCCAAAGCTTCTTCGCCGTTCATCGTCTTAGGGCCTTCTGAAAAGTAAATTCTTTTTCCAGTTTCATCGCTTTTTTCCCAAAAGTCGAAAGGAACGTCTACTTCCACACCGTTCAGCTCGTCAACGATTTCTTTAAAGCCGTCAAAGCCGACAGTCGCATAATAATCAATTGGTATCTCAAGAAGATCCTCTACCGTTTCTATCGTCAGGTCTTTCCCGCCGTATGCAAAGGTATGATTGATTTTAGTTTTTCGCTCTCTGCCTGGGACGCTCACACGTGTATCACGGGGAATGCTGAGCATTTTCATCGTTTTCTCTTTTGGATTCAGCGTCATCAAAATCAATGTATCACTGCGCCCGTCTGCTCCGCCTGTCGAATAGTCCTCCACTCCCATAATCAGGATGCTGACCGGATCTTTGGCAAGCTCAACTGCTTCTTCACGAAGCTTCGACTTTTCTCCGCGGTTTAGCTCTTCAAAGGATTGGTTGGCTGCATCATAAGCAGTGTAGGCGAGATAGGCGGCATAGCCCCCGACAATCAGGAAAGACAGGACGAATACCGTCAGCAATACGCGAAGCCACCTGATTTTTTTCTTTTTCTTCTTCTTATTGGATCTTCGTAAATCTGTCATGAAATCTACTCCTCTAGATAGGCTGCTCTAAGTATGTGACTTCCCCTTCGGCCACGGTGCTTTTTCCATTGGTCAGCTCAGTCATCCACTCGCTGAACTCTCCTTTTTGGCCTTCTTCCACGTACACTTGAAATTCAACATCCTCTACATAAGAAATGTCTTTTATTGTATATATGGAAGATCTCAGCTCGTTCTCTATTTTTCCGAGCCAGGTATATTCAATTTTAATATGCATCACCCGCATCAGTGTTCTCTCTACGATGCCGATCGCATCCAAACCTTCCGAGACAGACTTTCCGTAAGCACGGATCAATCCGCCCGCCCCAAGCTTGATGCCGCCAAAGTAGCGGGTTACAACCACCACTGTGTCCTTCAGCTTCCTTTTCTTCAGGACTTCCAGCATCGGCACTCCGGCTGTTCCGCTTGGTTCGCCGTCATCATTGGCTTTTTGGATGGAATCGTGCTCGCCGATTAAATAGGCAGAGCAGTTATGATTTGCATTATGATGTTTTTTCTTGATTTCCTGAATGAACGCCTGTGCGTCTTCTTCCCTTTCAGCACGCTTTGCATAACAAATAAAACGTGATTTTTGAATGGTAATCTCATGCTCTCCGTACTCTTTTACTGTATAATAATGAGAAAGCACGCTTATACACCTCCTAGCGGACAATTTGTATATCGAAACCGAAAGCATTTCGATGTAAAGTCTGGACTATTGTATCTGTTATTTTGTTCAAAGTAGCCTTTATACTAATTTGTGTACTTTTATTGAAAGATCCTATAGAAACTGACTTCAAAGCATAAAGCTGAGACAAGCAGGAAGCGAAAGGGTATACATAAGGAAGGGTGTCGCTTTTTACCCGTTTCTGTTCAAGGTATTCATGCTGGTCGGAGCCCGACAGGATGTCGAGTCATGCGTTGCCACAGGACGTGGCGCTTTTAGCATGACATCCTTAATAAGGCGCCTTCCGCTTTTCGTTGTCCAGCTCCGGCAGCCAGGCCCTCGAGGTCATAAGTCAATCATCTCAAAAGGCAAAAAGCGCCTTTAGAGATGCTCGCCTTATGCTGGTCGAAGGCCGACAGGATGTCGGACAGTCATGCGTTGCCACAGGACGTGGCGCTTTTAGCATGACATCCTTAATAAGGCGCCCTGCGCATTTCCTTGTCCAGCTCCACCGGCCAGCCGCTCGAGGTCATAAGTCAATCATCTCAAAAGGCAAAAAGCGCCTTTAGAGATGCTCGCCTTATGCTGGTCGAAGGCCGACAGGATGTCGGACAGTCATGCGTTGCCACAGGACGTGGCGCTTTTAGCAAGACATCCTTGGTTTGTGTTTTCTACCTTGTCCAGCTCCACCGGCTAGGCCCTCGAGGTCATAAGCCAATCATCTCAAAAAGGCAAAGAGCGCCTTTTAGAGATGCTCGTCTTATGCTGGTCGGGCCTGACAAGCCGGTTCCGCTTTTCGTTCTTGTCCAGCTCCGGGCGCCAGGCCTTCGAGGTCATAAGCTGTCTAGGCCATAAGGGCAAAAAGCGCCCTTACGTCCAAGCCATCTTATGCTTGTCAGGCCTGTGCAGGCGCCCTCCGCTTTTCTGGTCATTCTTTCATTATAAAGCGACAGTATTTTCACTTCAATAAATTTTTGATGCCTTTGAGCTGCATCGATGGGGGTAATTGGCATGGCTTCCAATAAGCTGGATAGCAGGCTGCTGGATGACATTATTGGCAAGATGGTCACAACTGTTGATTCCAGCAAGGATGAGATATTTCAAATTGGCGAACATAGCCGCCAGCAGTATGAATCGCTTGTAGAAGAGCTGAAGGATATAAAAGAACAGGTAACAGATGTGATTGACAGCGGGGACAAGCTAGAAGTGCATGCCCGCCTGGCCAGAAAGAGATTGTCGGAGGTTAGCAAACATTTTGACAGGTTCAGCGAGGATGAAATTCGTGACGCCTATGAGAAAGCTCATACGCTTCAGGTAGAGCTAAGCATGATGCAGCAGCGCGAAAAGCAGCTGCGCGACAGGCGGGATGATTTAGAGCGGAGGCTTCTGGGCCTTCAGGAGATTATTGAAAGATCAGAATCGCTTGTGGGTCAAATTTCAGTTGTGCTGAATTACTTGAATCAAGATTTAAGGCAGGTTGGCATTCTTTTGGAAGATGCCCAGCAAAAGCAGGACTTTGGACTGCGAATTATAGAAGCGCAGGAAGAAGAACGCAAAAGGGTGTCCCGTGAAATTCATGACGGACCAGCGCAAATGCTCGCAAATGTAATGATGCGGTCAGAGCTGATTGAGCGCATTTTCAGGGAGCGGGGAACCGAAGAAGGCTTTGGGGAAATCCGCAGCCTGCGCCAAAACGTCCGCAATGCTTTGTATGAAGTCCGCAGAATTATCTACGACCTTAGGCCAATGGCACTAGATGACCTTGGACTCATCCCGACATTGCGAAAATATCTTCATACAATAGAAGATTATGACGGAAGTACAAAGATCCTGTTTACAAGTGTTGGTGCCGGGGAAGAGAGACGGCTTCCTTCCCGCTTTGAGGTCGCCCTGTTCCGAATGGCTCAGGAGGCAGTGACAAACGCCTTGAAACATGCGGAAGCAAAGGAAATTTCAGTAAAAGTTGAAGTTAACTCAGAAAATGTCATTCTTATCATTAAAGATAATGGAAAAGGGTTTGAATTGGGAGAAATCAAGACAAAAGAAGTGAAATCTTTCGGGCTGCTCGGAATGGGCGAGAGAGTGGAACTGCTGAACGGGAAGATGACAATCGACTCAAAGGTAGGCCTTGGGACATTTATTATGATTCAGGTACCGCTCATTCTTCAATAACCTAGATATATGTTCCCATTGACGCAGGGAAGTTCCGATAGAATACTATGAACATAGGGAGGCGTGAGCATGAAGACTAGAATAACAATTATAGACGATCATCAACTTTTCCGTGAAGGAGTAAAAAGAATCCTCGACTTTGAACCAAGCTTTGAAGTTGTTGCGGAGGGCGATGATGGAGACGAAGCACTAAGACTGGTAGAAGAGCACAAGCCTGATGTTGTGATTATGGACATCAATATGCCGAACGTGAACGGAGTGGAAGCAACAAGACAGCTTGTTGAAGCCAATCCAGAAACAAAGGTTATTATCCTATCCATACATGATGATGAAAACTACGTAACGCATGCGCTGAAAACCGGTGCCCGCGGATATCTGTTAAAAGAAATGGACGCTGACACACTGATTGAAGCTGTTAAGGTTGTAGCGGATGGAGGCTCTTATCTGCATCCGAAAGTAACACATAACCTTGTGAACGAATTCCGCCGTCTTGCTACAAGCGGAGGATCGGGCGGAGGGCATCATATTCAGCCTGAAATCCGCAGGCCGCTGCATATTTTGACGCGCCGCGAATGTGAAGTTCTTCAAATGCTTGCTGACGGAAAAAGCAACCGCGGTATAGGGGAAGCTTTGTTTATCAGCGAAAAAACAGTTAAAAACCATGTAAGTAATATCCTTCAAAAAATGAATGTAAATGACCGTACACAAGCAGTAGTCGTTGCCATTAAAAACGGCTGGGTGGAAGTTCGGTAATTCGATAAATATCTACAGGGGCAGGTTCCCATGCATAAATGCATCGGCGCCATGCCCTTTTTCTATAGTTTCTAAACCTTTTTCCCTTCCCTTTCACAAAATCTTAATGAAAATTTATATCTTCTTCTATAGAATAGATAGTATGATACTAGATAGATAAATTCTATTGTGAGGCAGGTTCTGTTTGAAATGAAAACTGCAATCGTAACCGATAGTACAGCTTATATTCCGGAAGAGCTGCGAAACAAGCATGATATACATATGATCCCTTTGAGTGTCAATTTTGGAGGAGAAACCTATCAAGAGGAAGTCCAAATCTCCGCAGCAGATTTTTATGAAGAATTAAAGAACAGAGAAGACCTTCCCACAACATCACAGCCGCCAATCGGACAGTTTCTCGATTTATTTGATCGTTTGTCCAAAGATTACGATGCTGTAATCAGCGTTCATCTTTCAAGCGAAATCAGCGGTACATATAATGGAGCAGCGGCAGCAGCAGAGATGCTGGAAGGAATGAAAATATATCCTTTTGATTCAGAAATCAGCTGTATGGTTCAGGGCTTCTACGCAATCGAGGCGGCAGAAATGGCGAAAGCTGGAGTTTCCCCGCAAGATATTTTGAACAGGCTGAATGAAATGAAAGTAAGCATGCGTGCTTATTTTATGGTGGATGATCTTACAAATTTGCAGCGCGGCGGGCGTCTCAGCGGCGCGCAGGCACTTATCGGAAGTCTGCTGCAGGTAAAGCCAATTCTCCATTTTGTTGACAAGAAAATTGTGCCGTTTGAAAAAATCCGCACAAAGAAAAGAGCGCTGAGCAGGGTATATGACCTATTTCGTGAAGATGCGGCCCTTGGAATTCCCATGAAAGCAGTGGTGATTCATGCCAATCGTCCCCAGGAGGCAGAACTAATGAAAGCGGAGCTGCAGGTGACCTATCCTCATGTTGAATTTGAAATCGGTTATTTTGGCCCTGTCATCGGGACCCATCTTGGTGAAGGTGCTTTAGGACTGGGCTGGTATAAAAAGTGAAAATTTTGTTATGAAGGCGCACTATGAATATTCTCATAGTGCTTTTTTACTAATTTACACCTGGTTCCAATGGCATATTTTGTAAAACGCTACCGAAAACCTAGAAATATTATCTAGACAAAGGGTATATATTCCAACATAATACAGAAGACGAAAGGAGATTGATGACTTATGGTACTTCAGCGAAATGAGCAAAAACAGCGAACATACAAGCATTGGACAACTCTTGAGGATAAGAGGCTTATTCAGCTTCGCGAGAGTGGAATGCGGTACAGGCAAATAGCTGAAAAGCTGAAAAGAACTCCTCTCAGCGTAGAAAAAAGATATCGAAAAATTACCAATCCAAACTATATGATGGACTAGCATGAAATTTATCTTATCCCAAGGTAAATTACTCTCTTCAATTTCCAACCATTCAAATGGCAGGCCAATTTCAACATTTTCCGCACTGCCTCATCTTCCATTAACACAGAATTATCCTTTTTCACAAAGTCTTCAGAGTTTTCTGTACGGCAGAAAGCTGCTGATGGACGAGCTGCCGTTTCCTCTAGAGGAAATTCAAACACATTATGAAAATGGTTATATCTCCTATGGATACGGCGTTATTCAAAAGGGACGCAAAGCTTTCTGCTGCAGATGCGGAAACGAGGAAGCAGCACTTTTTGCCTCCTTTCCTTGCAGCAGATGCAATGAGGACTGCACCTATTGCAGAAGTTGCTTGATGATGGGCCGGGTAAGTGAATGCACGCCGCTTCTCACCTGGAGGGGGCCGCAGCCGTCAGAAGTTAACGGCAACCCTGCGCTCGCTTGGAATGGTGTGCTTTCACCGGGACAGCAGACTGCCTCCAGCAGGATGGTGAGTGCAATAAAATCACGATCAAAGCTGCTGATCTGGGCAGTTTGCGGGGCAGGTAAAACAGAAATTCTGTTTGAAGGCATAGAATATGCTCTTCAAAAAGGGCTCAGAGTCTGCATTGCTACGCCACGAACAGATGTAGTGCTCGAGATCGCCCCGCGACTAGCAAAGGTTTTTCCGGGTACAAAGGTTGCCGCTTTGTATGGCGGCAGCGAAGACAGATTTCAACATGCTCCTCTTACCATCTCAACAACTCATCAGCTTCTTCGCTTTCAGCATAGCTTTGATGTGCTGGTCATTGATGAAGTAGATGCCTTTCCTTATTCCGCAGATATTACTCTTCATTATGCCGCAAACGCTGCAAGAAAAGAAAAAAGCGCCCTGATCTACTTGTCTGCTACTCCTGATAAAGCTCTGCAGCGTCAAGCAAGCAGAGGAAAGCTTCCCTTTGTTAAAATCCCACGCCGTTTTCATCATCATCCGCTGCCTGTGCCTTTCTTTTACTGGTGCGGCAATTGGAAAAGTAAGCTGAAGCAGGGAAAGCTGCCAAACAACCTGCTAAGCTTTCTGGAGACTCAGCAAACTGCGCAAAAGCCCCTTTTTCTGTTTGTCCCTACTGTAAAAACCCTGTCAGCGATTGTACCTGTTCTGAAGAAGTTGTTTCCCGCAGTGGAAGGAGTTCACTCTCAGGATCCGCAGCGAAAAGAAAAGGTTGAATCCTTCCGTGAAGGAAAAGTGACCATTCTTGTCACAACAACAATACTGGAAAGAGGCGTGACAGTCCCTTTTGCAGATGTGGCGGTGCTGGGAGCGGAGGATGATATTTTTACAGAAAGTGCGCTTGTCCAGATTTCCGGGAGAGTCGGGCGCCATCCGGACTGTCCGGATGGAAAGGTCTACTTTTACCATTACGGAAAAACGGAGAATATGATAGCTGCAAAAAAACACATCGAAAGAATGAATGATCTTGCACAGGGAGAATGACTATTCTACCAATTTAACATCAATATATTTCCAATAACTGCGCTTTATGCAATAATGAGGGAAAATAAAGTACAGGAGGTGTTTGCTCTGATTTACAATGTCATGGAGCAGATTATGATCGATTTATTTGACGAATACAGAGACCGCCTTGGAATGAAATGTACCTGCAGCCGCTGCCAAAGTGATGTGCTGGCACTTGCCCTGAATAAAACGCCTCCTAGATATATCTCTCAACAGGATAAAGCTGCCTATGTGAAAGCGGAATTTGTTGACAAGCAGGAGATGACAACTCTTTTGGTCAAGCTTGCAGAATGCTCTAAAATTGTCTCTGATCAGCCTTACTGCAGAAAAAGCGGGGTGGCGGAAAATTCAGTGCCTTATTTGTACAGATAGCCTTACTGTAACGGTCTCTTGGCGCAGCCTCCTTTTTCTGGAGAAAGAAAAGCGAATTTGCGAAGAATGCAGCGCTCAGCTTCTCCCGATTTCTGGAACAGTCTGCAAAAAATGCTGCAGGCCCCAAGAAACAGAAAGTCTCTGCGATGATTGCAGCATTTGGGAAGAAACAGAGGAGTTTCGCGATATGCTTCAAAGGAACGTGTCTCTTTTCAGCTACACTCCTTTTATGAAAGAAGTGCTATCCACCTATAAATTCCGCGGTGATGCGGAGCTTGCGAAAATATTTCAACCTCTTATGGTCAAAGCGTATCAGCAGCATTTCTCCTCCTTAAAACCTCTGCTTCTTCCCATTCCACTCAGCCCTCAGCGATTATATGAACGCGGCTACAATCAGTCAGAACTCCTGATAGCCCCCTTGCTCAGAAACAGCACTTCTTCTCCCCTTATTAGAATAAGCAGTGAAAAACAATCCAAAAAAACAAAAAAAGAACGCATGCAGGTACTTCCTTTCAAACTCTCTGGACAAATTCCCCAAAGACCAATTCTTCTGATCGACGACATTTATACGACAGGGGCCACGCTTCATCATACAGCTAAGCTGTTGAGAGATAATGGAGCTTCCGAAGTTTATTCTCTTACGCTGATACGAAGCTAAACGTTTTCCGCTTTCTGCCGATAATAAAGATATAGTAAGATGTAGGAGAAGAGTGAATGAACAATTTAGAAAACTGTCCTCAATGCTTTCAAGTTTTTGTGAAAAATAATCTGCAAACCGTCTGCAATGACTGCTTTCAGGAAGAAGAGCAGCTCTTTCAGAGGGTATATATATTTTTAAAAAAACGGAACAACCGCTCCAGCACCCTTTCTGAAACTTCAGAGGCAACTGAAGTAAAGGAAGATCTGATTCTCAAGTTTATCCGCCAAGGCAGAATTCAGCTTTCCAACTTTCCGAATCTGGGCTATCCTTGTGAAAAATGCGGAACTCTCATTCGCGAGGGTAAACTGTGCTGCAGCTGTAAATCCAGCTTAACCAATCAGATCCGTCAAATGGAACGGGAAGAAGAGCATAAAAAAGAGCGAAACGAATTGTCGAAATCAGCCACTTTCTATGCCAATAAGCCCAAAAGCATCTAAACTGCTAAACTAGCTGGAGCATCAGTCGATAAGTATGATATCAGCATATATGAAAGGAATGATACTGCCGTGAAAATTAACCAATATGGTACTCAGGGAATCAATCCTTATAAACGAAATTATGAAAAACAGTCACTTCCAGAACAAGGACCAGTGACGAAAAAATCCGATAAAATCGAAATTTCATCCGCAGCAAAGGGACTGCAGCAGTCCAATGAGATTGTCCGTTCCAGACAGGAGAAAATTTCTTCTATTAAGCACGCAATAGAGACAGGAAACTATGAAATCTCTTCAAAAGAAATCGCGAAAAGTGTGCTTGATTTTTACAGCAAGCAATAAACAGGGAGTGTGAAAAAGTGTCTGCAAAATCATTGATCCTCAGCCTGGAGTCCCTCTTGGAAAAGCACCATGAGCTGTACAGCATCGGACTGGAGAAAACAGAGCTCCTAAAGTCCAACAGAGTAAAAGAGCTTCAGCAGCTGATTCAGAAAGAACAGGCAGCTCTCTCCTCTCTTCAAAAATTAGAAGAAAAAAGAATGCAGGAAACAGCTTCCTTTTTGGGAGTATCAGAAAACACAACACTGTCGGCATGCGCGGAAAGGGCACAACCTTCGGAAAGAAAAACCCTAGAGAAGCTGATGGAGAGTTTTTACGATATTCACGAAAAGCTTAGGGCTGTAAACACATTAAATCAGCAGCTGACTCATCAGGCGATGCAGTTTGTCACACTAACCATGGATATGCTGATGCCGCAGGAAACAGCAGCTGTTTATACAAAACCGGCCGCAAAAACGGAAAATAAGCGCCGGCCGCTATTTGACTCAAAAGCATAACGCACGGAGGTAAAAGGAATGCGCTCAACATTTATGGGATTGGAAACAGCAAAACGGGGTATGTTTGCTCAGCAAAGTGCCCTTTACACAACAGGGCATAACATTTCAAATGCGAATACAGAGGGCTACTCCCGTCAGCGCGTCAATTTCAGCGCAACAGATCCGTATCCGACTGCTTCTATTAACCGTCCGCAAATACCGGGCCAGATGGGCACGGGCGTGGAAGCGGGAAGCGTTCAGCGCATTCGTGAAAGCTTTCTGGATGTTCAATATCGAACAGAAAACAATAAGCTCGGCTATTGGGAATCCAAAGCTGCAGCTCTTACTAAAATGGAAGATATCATGAATGAACCGTCCAACTACGGCCTTTCAAAAACAATGGACCGCTTTTGGCAGTCGCTCCACGATCTGGCGCTGAATCCTTCCAAAGAAAATTCAGGTGCCCGTGCGGTTGTCCGTGAACGGGGAATTGCTGTTGCGGATACATTTCAGTATTTATCAGGTTCTCTCCAAAGCATTCAAAGAGATCTAAAAGAAGAAGTGAATATTACCGCTAAAACAATAGACTCGCTTGCAAGGCAGATTAACAACATCAACAGGCAGATTGCTGAAACAGAGCCGCATGGCTACCTGCCAAATGATTTGTACGATCAGCGCGATCTGCTTCTTGATCAATTGTCTTCCCTTGCAAATATTAAAATCACTACCGAAAAAAGCGGCGGAAATGCCCTCGCAATAGCAGAGGGTGCCTACACAATTGAACTTCTCAACGACAAGGGCCAGCCGCTTGCTGTTTTAGTTGATGGCAAAACGCTCCAGGCGAACAGTGTTGAAGTTGGCTACCATGAGAGCGGCTTTACAGAAAAAATAATCATTGGCGGCCAAGAAATCAATATTTCTGATTTTACGAGCACAGGAAAACTTCGCAGCCTGATTGATTCCTATGGCTACATGGACGGAGCCGAGGTAAAAGGCCTTTATCCGGAAATGCTCCATGAGCTTGATAAAATGGCGTTCGCTTTTGTTACTGAGTTTAATGCAGTGCATCAATCAGGCTATAACCTGAAGGATTTTGAAACAGATCCTCTTGTTAAAACGCCGGTAAACTTTTTCGCTGAATTAACTGACTACAAGGGTGCGGCAGGAAAAATCAGTCTTTCGAATGAGATAAAAAGCTCGCCAGATTATATTGCAGCGGCCTCAGCTCCTTATGTAGGAAATGGACAAAACGCAATAAGATTGGCTGAAGTGAAAAATTCTGTGATGACAATCGGCGGCAGAAGCACCTCTATTCAAAACTTTTACGAAAGCCTGATCGGCAAAATGGCTGTAGAAACTCAGGAAGCACAGCGACTGACAGGAAACAGCAGGTCGCTGCGTGATTCTGTTGAAAACAGACGTCAGTCTGTAAGTGCAGTGTCACTGGATGAAGAAATGACCAACATGATTCAATTTCAGCATGCGTATAACGCATCAGCCAGAATGATTTCGCTTCAAGATGAAATACTCAATACTATCATTAACGGACTTCGCGGAAGGTAGGTGACAGCAGATGCGCGTAACTCAAGGAATGCTGGCCGGCAACTCGCTGCGCCACCTCAGCAACAATTACAGCAAAATGGATAAATACATGGATCAACTGGCAACAAACAAGAAAATCACCAGACCGTCTGATGACCCTGTTGTTGCCATGAAGGGTATGTTCTACAGAACCAACCTGTCAGAAGTTGAGCAGTACAAACGAAATCTGTCAGAAGTGTATCAATGGATGGAAAACTCAGAGAGCGGCATTGAGCACAGCACAC
This sequence comes from Metabacillus lacus, assembly GCF_009674805.1. Taxonomy (GTDB): domain Bacteria; phylum Bacillota; class Bacilli; order Bacillales; family Bacillaceae; genus Metabacillus_C; species Metabacillus_C lacus. The sequence continues at coordinate 38,901 of NZ_WKKI01000012.1, forward strand.
AGGTACTGCACCGTGTGCGAGAGCTTGTTGTGCAGGCTCAGAATGGGACAAACAGCCCTGAAGACTTGAACTCTATTAAGGTTGAGATCACTCAGCTCAAAGAAGACTTGGCGAATGTAGCAAACACAAAGGTTGCCGGCCGTTATATTTATAACGGTAATGACACGTCGAAGCCTCCTGTCACGCTGGGTAATCCTATTGGAGTTAGCATGGATACCGGTGACTTTACGGTGGAAGTTTCTAAGGGTGTACAATTAAAAGCCAATGTGAACCCGATTAACGCGTTTGGCGGAATTGTAGACGGAAAAAGCTTGTTTGCAACATTGGAGAGTTTAGAAACAGCATTGGGAAGCGGAAGCTTGGGGGACAGCAGCTACTTAGATCTTCTCGATCAGCACTTCTCTAACATGAGTGCAGAGCGATCTGACCTGGGTGCAAGGCATAACCGCCTGGACCTCATCAGTGACAGAGTCAACAGTCAGGAAATTATTGCAACACGAATTCTCTCAGACAATGAAGATGCAGATGTGGAGAGGGTTATTACAAACCTGAAAACACAGGAAAGTGTCTTAAGAGCATCACTGTCAGCCTCTGCGCGAATCATTCAGCCAACACTGATGGATTTTCTACGATAAAACTTTCAAGCTATCTTTTCCTAAGATAGCTTTTTTACTAGGAGGAGAAGTGAGTTGAACATTCCTTCAATACGGATTGAAAGCACAAGAGCACAGCTGGGAATGAAAACACTGCCACCACAGATGGAGCAGGAGCAGAGACCGGCGGATGTATCTATTCAGCAGCCATCTGCAGAGGTTACAATGGAAACAACCCCTTCCGTCCTGAACATTGATCAATCAAAAGCCCGCGAGGATATGGATTTAAAGTCTATTGGAAGGCGAATAGAGGAATTTGCACAGCGGGGTTACCAGGACTGGCTGCAGGGCATGGAGCGCCTGTCCATACAGGGAGATCAGCTGATGAAAATCGAAGGGGGAGGCAGCCCGATTGCTGATCAGGCGATTGAAAACAGCGGCTCACCTCAGTACGAGTTTAATATAGGATTTGTTCCTTCTCACGGCAGTGTACAGATTACCTATCAGCCTTCACAGCTGAAGATTGAAGTTAATCCAAGAAAGCCGATTATTGAAGTACAGCAAAATAAACCGCAGCTAGTTTATCAGGCGGGAAAAGTTCAGTTTGAGATGCTGCAGCATCCCCAACTGGAAATTGATTTCATAAATTATAAAGCATAGGAGGACTGTTATGCTGATACAGACGAAATATCATGGTGAATTAAATATTGAGGAACAAGAGGTACTGAGGTTTGAAACCGGCATACCTGGCTTTCTGGAAGAAAAAGCATTTGCGCTGCTGTCACTGGATGAAAATTTATGGATTCTTCAATCGATCACAACTCCGCAACTTGCATTTGTTGTCACGAATCCGTTTCTCTTTTTCAAGGGCTATGAATTTCAGCTTTCAGAGCAGGTGAAAGAGCTGTTAAATATACAAAGTGAAGAAGAGGTAAGTGTTCTCTCCATTTTGACAGTTGCGGAACACTTTCAAAATAGCACGGCCAACCTGCAGGCACCGATTATCGTAAATATGCGCACTAAGGATGCGAAACAGGTGATACTAACTGACACAAACTATCAAACAAAACATGTTCTTGCTGGATAAGGAGGGGAAAGCATGCTCGTATTAAGTAGGAAAATCAATGAAATTCTGCAAATTGGAGATGATATTGAAATTAAGATCCTCTCCATCAGCGGCGATTCAGTAAAGTTAGGAATAGATGCTCCAAAGCATATTGATATTCATAGAAAAGAAATCTATCTGTCCATTCAAGAAGAAAACAGCAAGGCAGCCAATCTTTCCCCGGACTTCCTGAAAAATTTACCAAACAACAAACTACAGCCTTAAACAAACGTTTGAGGTTTTTTTTATTTTTTCCATATAAAACTATAAAACTCCCTGAATCCATGACGATATAAAGAGTGTAGCAAGCAGGGGGAAGGCGGCCGACTTTCCCGCTGTTTGCAAAATCTAAAGCATTCACAAGGACGTGAATCGCTACACATATCAGGGAGGAAACAAAAAATGAGAATTAATCATAATATTGCTGCTTTGAACACTCACCGTCAGTTGAATAGTGCTAATGGTTCACAAATGAAATCAATGGAGAAGCTCTCTTCCGGACTTCGTATTAATCGTGCTGGTGATGACGCAGCTGGATTATCAATTTCAGAGAAAATGCGATCCCAAATCCGTGGTCTTGATCAGGCCAGTAAAAACTCTCAAGACGGTATTTCTCTAATCCAAACCGCAGAGGGAGGACTAAATGAAACACATGCTATCTTACAACGCATGAGAGAGCTTGCAGTACAGGGGGCAAATGGAACAAATGACTCTTCGAATGATTTAGCAGCTATAAAAGCAGAGTTAGATGAATTAACTTCTGAAATTGACCATATTGCAAGTTCAACTAATTTTAACGGTACTAACTTGTTGAATAATTCATCTGGTTCGGTAACTCTACAAATTGGTGCTAATAATCAATCATATGATCAACTAACGTTATCACTTTCTGATTTTCAGGCTGATGCTACAACTTTAGTCGGGGCTACAACAATCACTTTGGCATCTACATCAGATGCACAAGGTTTAATGGATACTCTTGATACAGCAATCAATACAGTTTCAACTGCACGTTCTAAGTTAGGTGCTTACCAAAACAGACTAGAGCACACTATAAATAATTTAAATACTTCATCAGAAAATCTAACCGCTGCAGAATCACGTATTCGTGATACTGATATGGCTAAAGAAATGATGGAACAAACTAAAAATTCTATATTAGCACAAGCTTCACAAGCAATGCTAGCTCAAGCTAATCAACAACCGCAAGGGGTATTACAATTACTACGTTAATATAAAAATTATTAACAATCCTATCTCCCATTTTGGAGATAGGTTATTTAAAAAAGGGGCCTTATTTAAGGGAGTAGGACCTTTTTTTAAGTAATTCTAAGTCATCTAAGTAGGAGTGTTACAATTGAGACCGACATTATCTATCTGTATGATCATTAAAAATGAAGAAGAGGTATTAACAAGGTGCCTAGAATCAATTAAAGGAATAGCAGATGAAATAATTATAGTTGATACAGGTTCTACAGATAGTAGTAAATTTATTGGAATAAAATATACCAACATGGTATTTGATTATAAATGGGAAGGTAATTTTTCTAATGCCCGTAACTTTGCAGCTTCAAAGGCAACAGGAGAATGGATATTAGCTCTCGATGCAGACGAATATGTTGATCGTGAAAGCCTGTTAAACTTCAAGGAAGAATTGAAGGAAAATCCACCAGAGGAAAATATTATTGCAGTCCAAATAGTTAATTTTTTAGGAACCAGTGGAAATAGTACATCATTAAATTATCATGAAAGACTTTATAAGAATGATGGTTCTATTATGTATTACAGAAATATTCATGAGCTATTAAAGCACAAAGATTCAAAGGAAAACAGAGGATTAGTAGAATTTCAAATTTTTCATACGGGTTATATGGGAAAAGTAGAAAAAGAAAAGGATAAATCTAAAAGGAATTTATCCATGTTAATTAATAAAAAGGATAAAGAACCGATTGATTATTACTTTATAGGTAATGAATACGATAAGTTAGGAGAACTAAACGAAGCAATCGATTATTATAAAAATGGTTTTGCTTTGAAAGATAACATTAATTCCTATTGGGTAAAGAAATTGTTAGTAAGACTTATAAATTCTCTTCAAAGAGCTAATAAAAATAATGAGGCATTAGAAATTGCTGAAACATGCGAAAAAATTTATAGTGACATAGTTGATTATAGATTTTTTAAAGCAAAGATTTACTATGAAAAAGGGGATTTTGGGTTTGCTAAAAGTATCTTTGAAGACATATTAATGAAAAAAGATGTCTTTATTGCAAATTCCAGTGGTGATTATCTAGAATTTCTACCCCATCTATATCTAGGTGAAATTTTTGAAAAGGATAATCAATTGCATTTGGCTGTTCAACATTATACTAAAGCGATTTCAATTAATGATTTAGACGATTATGTTTGGATGAGATTAATAAATTTATTAGGACAACATTCTACAAAGGATGATTTAGAAATCTTCATAAATAAAAATTGTTTGAACCGTAAGTCTATGAGTCAAGTAAGAATGGTTAAAATACTTTTGAGTGTTCCAAATTTAAATATACAAAAACTTACTAAGTCGATCGGGAATTCTGGACTGAGTAATAATGAACAAGAAGCCCTTTCTATTAAGTTACTTTTTATTGAGGGTGAATTTGAAGGAATTATGAAAATATTGGATGAAAAGAGTATCAATGAATTGAATAAGCTATTATCTATTGGGATATTTAATTTAGTAGATTTTATTTTATTAACGATTGTGACAAATAAGCCACATTTCAAAAGTTTCCTAAAAGATCTTAAATCTAAAAACTCTATAAATAATTTATTAAGTGTTTTATTTGGCAAAAGAAAAAAACTATCTTCCTTTGAGGAGGAGTTATTTATTGCTCTTTTAAAACAAGCTCATATTATTAGTAATAGTAAATTAATGATTAATTTAAATAAAAAAATAGACACTCTAAGTGTTAAAAGTAAGATTAGGTATAAAAAAGAAATGACCCAATACAAGTTAATAAAATAAATTAAAGTGAAAAATATTAATTTGTCAATACTATTTGGAGTTTGGGAGTGAATGGGACAAGAAATGAAAGTATTACAAAAGGTTGAAAGATATATCACTGAGAATAGGTTAGATGAAGCCCTTGAATTCATAAATAGGTTTCATTCTAGTTTTATAAATAACACTGAATATTTTAATCTAATGGGAGTAATCTACCTTAAACTTGAAAATTATAAAGCTGCTATTGAAAGTTTCGAAAAAAGCTTATTAATTGATAATGAAAATGCTGATGCTAGCTATAATCTTGCCTATTCATTTGAAAAATTAGGCTGTATTAATGATGCTAATAAATATTATGAATTGTCTTATCATTTTACAAAAGATGATAGTCTAATAGAAGAGTTAAGAGAAAGAAAAAAGCGGACATCCAAGAGTCCGAAAACAAGTGTAATAGCGCTTATGTATAATCATCTAGATACTACAAAAAAATGCTTTGAATACTTAGTGAAGTACACTGATTTAAAGGAAGTTGAAATAATTGCTGTTAATAATGGATCAGCGGATGGAACAAAGGACTGGTTAGAAGAACAAACTTATATTTCTAAAATAATACACTTAAAAGAAAATGTAGGCCTTACAAAAGGATATAATTTAGGAATTAAAGCTGCAACATGTAATGAAATTTTTCTTTTAGCTAATGATATCCTTTTAACTCCAAATTGGCTCGACAATCTTAGAGCTTGTTTATATCATGAGGAAAACGTTGGTGTTGTTTCACCGATTATGAATGTTGCAGCTTATCATCAAGATATTCCTGTACAATATAAAACTTTTGAAGAGATGGAAGAATTTGCATTAACCTATAACAAATCGAATCCTGAAAAATGGCAGTATCGTACAATGGTTGTGACTTGCTGTGCATTTGCTAAAAGGAGGGTTCTTGAAAAAATTGGATATTTTGACGAAAGGTATCCAGCTGCAGGTAGTTACTGTGATGTGGATTTGACACTTACTGCTACAGAAATGGGTTATAAAAATTATGTGTGCTATGATACCTTTGTTCATCATTACGGATCACAAACGATAAGTAAAGGGCTTGCCATTAATCTTAAATTAGGTAAAGGATTATTTAGAGAGAAAAAAGGATACTGTGGGGATGAAAACAGTGGAACAAACAGTTTAGTTCTTCAGCTAAGGCAGTTTATTCAAAATCAACCAGATAGTTTAATTGAAATTGGTACAGGTTTTGGTATAAGTTCATCCATCTTTAATTATAATTTCCCATATATACAATATGTTGGATATGAAAAAAATAGGACTGTAGCAGATATTGCTGGAAAATTTCTAGATATTAAATACGTAGATAATTATAAAAACATTCCATTAATAAAATATGATTATGTATTTTTAAACGGAATATTAATGGAAAAAAATTTAGATTTAAAAAGTTTAGAATATGCCCTAAGTCTAACTAATGATAGGGGATTTATATTTGGGTATTTTCAGAATAAAGACTTTATTGGTAATTTAAACGTTAATTACAAAAATACTTTCACTAATGAAGGAATAATAGAATTATTAATGAATCATGAATACAGTTCTTATGAAATTATACCTTGTAAGGTTTCTATAAAAGACCAAACTATTGAAGCAAAAGAAGTTTGTCAAAGACTAGCAGATGTAAGAAATATAAGCTATGAGTTATTACTTACGTCATCATTTTTGGTATTAGCCAATAAATAATAGGGGGAGAGAAAAAATGGAAACAGTTGGTTTAATACCTTGTGCTGGAAAAGGTACAAGGTTAGGTTTACCATTTTCAAAAGAAATGTATCCAGACGTTCATGGGAAAGAGTATAGGCCAATTATAATGCATACGATAGATGCTTTCAAATTAGCCGGAATAACAGAAATTATAGTAACCTTTAATCCTGACAAAAGAGATATTTTAAAATACTTGGGTAATGGTAAACAATTTGGTATTAACATTTCTTATTGTATGCATCCCACTCCAAAAAGTTTGCCAGAATCTCTAAATGAAGCATTTCATATAACTAAAAATAAAAGAGTTGTATTTGCCATGCCTGATACTATTATTACACCTAACAACTTCGTTTTACAGGCGCTTAACTTCCATGAAAAAGAAGGCGCTACTGTTACTTTGGGCTGTTTCAAGACAGACAATCCTACTAGTGTATCGGTAGTAGAGTTTAAAGAGAATGATAGTACAGTAGTAAATGTTATAGAAAAGCCAAAGGAAACTAACCTAAAGTTGATGTGGGGAATGATGGTGTGGGAGAATTCTTTTTCACATACACTTAATCATTTTTGTAATAATGAAACTCCAAGAGTGGGTGTAAAAGAGTTGTACCTTTCTGATGCTCTTGCACCCCATATTAGAAATTCAGAAATAAAAGGAATTAAATTAGAAAATGGAAATTATAGAGACCTAGGCACATTTCAAGAAATAACAAGGTGGGCAAATGTAAAGTACTTAGATTCAGTGTCTGTATGACACTGAATCTAAAAACTAGTAAAAAGCTTACCGAATTTTCAGTGCTACGAAACATATTAATGTGGAAATAACACTACTTTATTTTTGAAAGACTTAGCTGCTAAATGTCCCGAAACTGACAGATCAATGTCCATAATGTAGGGGAAGCAATCAATGTTTCCCAAATCATTTTATAAATCAACTTGACAACGTCTCATTATTCTTAAGGTAGAACCTTACATCATTTCGATCAGTGAGTTTATACGGCATGAAAGAGTCCTGCCATTTCCAAGATAGGTCATAATATTCCCCACATCGCATCTTATACCCAGCATTGTCTCTCCAAAATACAACCCAACAATCCCTTTCTTCATTGCAGTTCATTGCTTTCCAGATTTTTCATGAAAGCTCACCCTAGTGACTTGCTTAATCATATGATCATCAGTAATTCTTTTCGCCCATTTTGTGAGCCATAAAGTAGATAATGTGTGCAGAGTTATTTATGAGCCTTGCGGCATCACCAGAATACCTATGGATTCGTCGAGTGCCCTGGCTAAGAAGTTGATCAACTCCGCATAACAAAAATGCTTAGAAACATATTCTTACTGTGCTATATCCATTTATAGTATTTATGGTGTAGAAAATGCAATTAAACTAGTTTCTTAAGAGCGTTCTAATCCATGTGCAAAACAATCGGTTTAGAACACCGATTCAAAAACTTAACTACTTCTGGAGAAAATTTAACTGCTAAGTTTCGTGTGCGTGACTAGACATGAGACATACCGAAAGAAGTAACGAATCAAACTAGAAACTCAATCTTTCTCATGCTGCTCAAACGGTGCTTGCGCAAGCAAATCAGAAGTATTAATAGGGAACCTGTAAAATCAAAGCAGGAGTTCTTTTTTCATTCTCCTCTTAAATTTTCCTTACACAAGCCGATATATCTACTAGAGTAACTTAACTTATTTCATATTTAGGCGAGGATAATGAATGGACATTGACCGGCTTTCTACTCAAGCAGTTCCTACAACTCAAGAATCGCAGCAAACGACAGATGCAACAAAAAGAAAAGCACCAGAGCTGACTCCTTCTCCTGCGAGTGAACAACTTCACTACAAAGAAAAAATTATTGGCATCATCGACAGCTTGAACAAATTTCTAGTTCCTATGGATACTTTTGTGAAATTTGAGTTTCATGAAAAGTTAAATGAGTATTACGTCACATTGGTTGATCAACGGACCAACGAAGTAATCAGGGAGATTCCGTCAAAAAAGATGCTCGATATATACGCGTCTATGGCAGAGCTGATGGGAATTGCAATTGATAAAAGAATTTAAGGGGAGGGAACACTATGCGCATAGGCGGCCTTGCAAGCGGCATGGATGTCGATACAATGATCAAAAATCTAATGAAGGCTGAACGACTGCCATACAATAAGCTATCACAAAAGAAGCAGGTGCTGGAATGGCAACGCGATGATTATCGTCAGGTGAACACCTCTCTGAAGCAGCTTGATACTTTCCTATTCGACAACTTAGTCTTACAGGGCAGTACCATGACAAAGAAAACGTCAAGCACTGGGGAAAGTGTCGTAACCGCTACAGCTAATTCTTCTGCTGCCAATGTGTCCAGCAATATCAAAGTAGACCGTCTTGCTTCCTCAGCGACATGGGTGTCAGAAGGGAATGCTAAAAGCTTCGAAGCTAGAAACGGTGATCTTTCGCTGAAAGTGACCTCGGGATCTGGAGTTCTCAAGGACAAGGAAGTGACAGTGTCAATTTCAGCAACTGATACAGTGAAGGATATAGCTGCGAAGCTCAGCAATGACAAGGATCTAAATGTGTCAGTCATCTATGATGAAGTATCAGGCAAAATGTCAATCACAAGCAAGGATACAGGGCAAGCCGGCAGCATTGTGCTGGGAGATGAGGAAACAGTAAAGTTTTTTCAAACACTAGGTTTCTCTTTCTCTTCTGCGGCCCCTAATCAGGAGCTCACTGGCAAGACTGCCGGGACAGATGCTTTGTTTACCATTAATGGTTTGACCACAACAAGAAGTAGTAACACGTTTTCGATGAACAATGTGACATACACCTTAAAGGGAGAAGGCTCTTCCACTGTTTCTGTCAGCAACAACAATGACGCGCTTTTTGATAAAATTGTTCAGTTTGTTGGGAAATATAACGACACGATTGAGAGTTTGAATAAAAAAATCAATGAAGAGCGTTATAAGGGTTATCAGCCGCTTTCACAGGACGAACGAAATGAATTGAGCGAAAAGCAAATTGAGCAGTGGGAAGAAAAAGCGAAAAGCGGACTTCTTCGCAGAGACTCTTTAATCTCCAGCGGTCTTACAAGCATGCGAACACAGTTATATAACCCTGTCTCTATAAACAGTGAATTCAAACAGCTTTCAGCTATCGGCATAACGACAACTAGCAATTATCAAGAAAACGGCAAGTTGAAAATTGATGAAAACAAGCTGCGCGAAGCGATCGGAAAAGATCCCAATGCCGTGTTTCAGCTTTTCTCTGCTGACGGCGCCACTCCTGCTGAAAAAGGTTTGGCTCGCAGATTGAGAAATTCTATTAAAGACACTGTGGGGAAGATTGAAGAGAGAGCGGGCAATGCTACTAAAACCAATCAAAGCTTTGCAATCGGCAGAAACCTCATTAATCTTGATTCGCAGATGAACCGTTTTGAAAGCCGCCTGAAACAGGTTGAGGACCGATACTGGCGCCAATTTACCGCTATGGAAAAAGCGATTTCGAAATCCAATGATCAATATTCATTTCTGATGCAGCAGTTTTCCGGAAATTAACATACTAGGAGTGTCTATACTACATGGCCCTTAATAATCCATATCAAGCTTATCAGCAAAACTCTGTGAGCACCGCCTCTCCGGGAGAATTAACGCTGATGCTTTATAACGGCTGTCTGAAGTTTATCAAGCAGGCCAAGCTCGCTATTCAGCAGGAACAGATTGAAGAAAGAAATATCAACATCCTGAAAGCACAAAAAATTGTCCAGGAATTCATGGTTACCCTGGATATGAGTCAGGATATTTCAGAGAATATGATGAGCATGTACGACTACTGCCGTACCCGCCTGATTGAAGCCAATATTAAAAATGATGCTGCTATTCTGCAAGAGGTAGAAGAGCATATCACTGATTTTCGCGATGCGTGGAAGCAGGTTGTTCAGCTTCAGCGGCAGCAGCAATTTGGTCAGGGAGGGAGCGCCTGATATGGGTGTTGTCGAGAAACTTCACGATGCTACGTCTGCCCTTCTCGCTGTCCTTGACTCGGAATACGATAAGAGGGAAAGAGATCTTCATATAGATGAGATTGATATTTTGCTGGAAGAGCGGGATGCCTTGCTATTGCTGATGTCTCCTCCCTATTCACAGAAGGAAATGGATCTGGGTCAGGAGATTCTTGCCAACAGTGCACGCATTATGGATAAACTGAATGCGTTGCAAAGTAGCATTGGGCAGGATCTGGCTGATCTCAAGAAAACGAAAGTCACAACAGGTACCTATATCAATCCCTATCAATCTGCTTCATTTGACGGGATGTATTATGATAAACGAAAATAGGTGATCTCTTGCCGAATTTAACACCTGATCAATATTCCCTTCTTTCTTATTACTATCATTTGTTAAATACTGTCGAAGAGGGACTGGAATATGTCAGCGCAAGCTATGACCACTATAGTTACACAGAAGGCAGCAAAGTCTTTTCTGATATTTTGTCTGCTTTTTACCACATAGATTCCTCGCACTCTGTGATTCTGCTCATATCAGAAGCTTTTCCGGGTATTTCAGAAGAAATTCTCAAATTTGACGAAGTTATCTCTACTCTGGAAGAGTATGAGTCATCTCTTGTGGAGTACTCTTATCAGACAGCACTTGCAGCAAGGGGGCTTCTACCCGTTTTTCTGATTTGGAAAAAAGCTGTCCAGAACGTGATTGCTCCGATCATCACTCATTAACCCTGTCATGAATACGGCAGGGTTTTTCATTTTCATCAGGAATATCCATCGCCCTGCCTTCATATATTTTTTCCACCTTCACAAAATCTTCACAGTGAGTTTACGTTTAGGCAGGATTTCAGAAGGGAATTGTAGAAATAGGTTTACATATCCTTAATAAAAGGAGGAGTTCTGCATGAGATATAACGTCAGAGGCGAAAACATTGAGGTAACTCCCGCTTTGCGAGATTACGTTGAGAAAAAGATTGGTAAACTAGAACGCTACTTTGAGGACCCTGTTGAGGCAAACGTAAATGTGAATTTAAAATTTTACAATGAACAGGAATCCAAAATTGAGGTTACCATTCCGCTCACAAATCTTGTTCTAAGAGGCGAAGTGCATCACCAGGATATGTACGCGGCGATTGATTTGGTGACAGATAAACTGGAACGCCAGATTCGCAAGCATAAAACAAAGGTGAACCGCAAACTGAGAGAGCAAGGCTCTCCTAAATATATGTTCAGCAACAGCTATGACGAAGTACCTGTCGCAACGCAGGACCCTGAGGATGACACGATGGAAATCGTGCGGACTAAGCGTTTTACGCTAAAGCCGATGGACAGTGAAGAAGCAGTGCTGCAAATGAACATGCTGGGTCATAATTTCTTCGTTTTCACTAACGCGGAAAGCAATCAGACCAATGTGGTTTATAAGCGTAATGATGGAAAATATGCGGTGATTGAGCCGACAGAATAAGAAGTGTAAGGGCACCCGGATTCTCCGGGTGTTTTCTTTTTGCAGAGATTTTCTGACGGAGCTGTGGAAAACATGGCTTCTTTGCTCCTATACTGTCTGTAAAGAAGAAAATTTTTTATGTTCGCTGTGTGCATGTTCATACAGTGTAAAGGTCATATACGTGTTCTCATCAGATATTTATACACGCTTTGGTATTTTCATAGATGGTATGACAGCGTTGACAGTTGCAGGAAGTTTAGCAGATGCTGTGATTCGGCTATTAGGAGTAGTAGAACAGAAGTTGAACGACTATTCATAGGGGGTACTTATGAAACATCCATTGCATGTAAATTCTGAAATTGGCACGCTGCGCACAGTGCTGCTGCACAGGCCTGGAAAAGAGGTCGAAAATTTAACACCGAAATTTTTGAAAAGGCTGCTTTTTGATGATATTCCATACCTGCCTGTTATCCAAAAAGAGCATGATTATTTTGCCGCAGCTCTTCAAAATCGGGGAGTTGAGGTAGTTTATCTTGATAAATTAATGACGGAAACTCTTCAGACTCCTGACCTGAAGGAGCAGTTTGCGGAACAGATGATAGGAGAAAGCAAAGAAAATGTGAACGGATCTTCTGAACTGCTGAAAGAGTACCTGCTGTCTTTTTCTACGAAAGACATGATCCATAAAATCATGGAAGGCGTCCTGAAAAGAGACATAGATGAAGAGAAAAAGGTTCATCTGTACGAGTTCATGTCAGATCATTATCCTTTCTATCTTGATCCGATGCCAAATCTTTATTTTACAAGAGATCCAGCCGCTGTGATCGGAAACGGAATCAGCATCAACAAAATGTGTGAAGGTGCAAGAAGGCGTGAATCTATTTTCATGGATTATATTATGAAGCATCATCCGCGCTTTGCGCGCCACGATATTCCTGTCTGGTTTCACCGGGACTATGAGTTTCCGATGGAAGGCGGCGATCAGCTCATGCTGTCACATGACACTGTGGCAATTGGCGTCAGCGCAAGAACATCGGCCAAAGCGATTGAGCGCTTGGCAAAGCAGCTGTTTCAGCGCCAGGAAAATATTAAAAAGGTCATTGCGGTGGATATTCCAAAAACACGCGCATTCATGCACCTTGATACTGTGTTTACGATGATCGATTATGATAAATTCACAATTCATCCAGCCATTCAAGGGCCGGACGGGGAAATGAATATTTTTGTATTGGAGCGCGGCGATGATCCCGAGCGTCTTAAAATCACTGAGCGCCGCAATTTGGCACAAACGCTTAAAGATGTGCTTGGCCTGGAAGAGATTCTGCTGTTGCCATGCGGCGGAGGAGATCCCATCATTGCTGCGCGGGAACAGTGGAATGACGGCTCTAACACGCTCAGCATTGCACCAGGGGTTGTGGTCACATATGATCGCAATTACGTATCCAACCAGCTGCTTCGGGAAAACGGGGTAGAGGTTATTGAGATTCAAAGCTCCGAGCTTTCAAGAGGAAGGGGCGGCCCGCGCTGTATGAGCATGCCGCTGATGAGAGAGAATTTAGCAAGGTAAATGAGACCCGGTGAATGCCGGGTTTTTTGGTGTGAAGTGTATTCTGGCGGGGGCACTCATCAAGAAAAGAAATCCATAATTTTGCTATGTGTTGTCCAAGCCTGCAAATAATGATAGAATTAAGGATAGTTTCATTTTTATAGATTATGGGTATGATACCAGTCTAATTATAGAGGAGCGTTAACATGCTTGGAATTTTAAACAAGGTATTTGATTTTAACAAACGTACATTAAATCGCTATGAAAAAATGGCAGGTCAAATCGACGCGCTTGCTTCGGATACGGAAAAGCTGTCCGATGAGCAGTTAAAGGCAAAAACAGTTGAATTCCAAGAACGCCTGTCCAATGGCGAAAAAGTGGACGACTTACTTACAGAAGCTTTTGCAGTTGTGCGCGAAGCAGCGAAACGCGTGCTCAACATGTATCCATATAAAGTACAGCTCATGGGGGGAATTGCCCTTCATGAAGGGAACATTTCCGAGATGAAAACAGGGGAAGGTAAAACATTAACTTCCACCATGCCTGTTTATTTAAATGCGCTGTCCGGAAAAGGTGTTCATGTTGTTACAGTCAACGAATACCTTGCCAGCCGTGATGCTCACGAAATGGGACAGCTATTTGAATTTCTCGGATTAACAGTCGGCCTCAACCTGAACGGACTATCCAAGGACGAAAAGCGCGAAGCTTATGCGGCAGACATTACTTACTCTACAAACAATGAACTTGGTTTTGACTATCTTCGCGACAACATGGTCCTGTACAAAGAAGAAATGGCGCAGCGCCCGCTTCATTATGCCGTCATTGATGAAGTTGACTCCATACTGGTGGATGAAGCGCGTACGCCGCTGATTATCTCAGGTCAGGCAGCCAAGTCGACTAAGCTTTATGTACAGGCAAATGCTTTTGTTCGTACGCTGGAAAAAGAAACTGATTTTACTTTTGATATTAAAACAAAAAGTGTACAGCTGACAGAAGAGGGAATTACAAAGTCTGAACGTGCTTTTGGCATTGAAAATCTTTTTGACATCAATCATGTGGCACTGAATCATCATATTAATCAGGCCCTAAAAGCGCATGTCATTATGCATAATGATGTGGATTATGTGGTGGAAGAGGGCGAAGTTGTGATCGTTGATCCATTCACTGGACGCTTGATGAAAGGGCGCCGCTACAGTGAAGGTCTTCACCAGGCAATTGAAGCGAAGGAAGGCCTGGAAATACAAAATGAGAGCATGACGCTTGCCACAATTACTTTCCAGAACTACTTCCGTATGTACGACAAGCTGTCAGGTATGACAGGTACTGCGAAAACAGAGGAAGAAGAGTTCCGCAACATTTACAACATGCAGGTTGTCGCGATCCCGACAAACCGTGACATTGCCCGTGATGACAGATCTGATCTTGTATACCGTTCAATGGAAGGCAAATTCCGTGCAGTGGTGGAGGATGTATCACAGCGCCATGCAATCGGCCAGCCCGTTCTTGTTGGTACAGTTGCCGTTGAAACGTCAGAGCTGATTTCTCAGCTGCTGAAGCGCAAAAATGTACCTCACTATGTCCTGAATGCAAAAAATCACTTCAAAGAAGCGGAAATCATTGAAGAAGCAGGCCGCAGAGGTGCTGTGACAATCGCGACGAACATGGCGGGACGCGGTACAGATATCAAGCTTGGCGAAGGCGTAGTAGAGCTCGGCGGACTTGCTGTTATCGGTACAGAGCGCCATGAATCAAGACGTATTGACAATCAGCTGCGCGGTCGTTCCGGACGTCAGGGAGATCCTGGTATCACACAGTTCTATCTCTCTATGGAAGATGAATTGATGCGCCGCTTCGGCTCGGAAAATATGATGAACATGATGGACCGCCTTGGCATGGATGATACACAGCCAATTCAAAGCAAAATGGTGTCCCGTGCTGTGGAATCTGCTCAAAAACGTGTAGAGGGCAACAACTTTGACGCACGTAAGCAGCTCCTTCAATATGACGATGTGCTCCGCCAGCAGCGTGAAATCATCTATAAACAGCGCTTTGATGTATTAGAGTCAGAAAATCTGCGCAATATTGTAGAGGAAATGATTAAATCCACAGTGGAGCGATATGTGAGTGCGCATACGCCGCGTGAAGAGCTTCCTGAAGAATGGAACCTGGAAGGCATTGTGGATTCTGTGAACGGAAATCTGCTTGAAGACGGCGCGCTGTCATTGAACGACTTAAAAGGCAAAGAGCCTGAGGAAATGATTGAGCATATTCTCGGCAGAACAAAAGTAAAATATGATGAAAAAGAAGAATCATTCGGCGAAGAGCAAATGCGCGAGTTTGAAAAAGTCATTGTGCTCCGCGCTGTGGATTCCAAGTGGATGGACCACATCGACGCAATGGAGCAGCTTCGCCAAGGTATTCACCTTCGTGCATACGGCCAGACAGATCCGCTTCGTGAGTATCAAATGGAAGGCTTTGCAATGTTTGAAAGCATGGTTTCTTCTATTGAAGAAGATGCAGCGAAGTATGTCATGAAGGCTGAAATCCGCAACAACCTGGAACGCCAGGAAGTTGCAAAAGGCCAGACTGCGGTTCATCAAAAGGAAGGCGATGAGCCTGTTAAGAAAAAGCCTGCCCGCAAAGCGGTTGAAATTGGCCGCAATGATCCTTGCTACTGCGGAAGCGGCAGGAAATTCAAAAACTGCTGCGGCAGCTAACACTGTTTGTTGAATGGGGGAGAGGGGCTGAAGGCCTCTCTCTGTTTCAGTTTTTTAATAACATAAGAGGTGACGAAAATGGAATTAGTAGAAATTAGACAAGAGCTTGAAAAAATGGCTAAAAGATTAGCTGACTTTAGGGGGTCTCTTTGACCTCGATACAAAGGAAGCCCGCATAAGAGAGCTTGATGAAATGATGTCCCACCCTTCTTTTTGGGACGATCAACAATCAGCGCAAACTGTCATCAATGAGGCAAACGGCCTGAAGGATGCTGTGAATCAGTTTAATGACATGCAGGACATGCACGAAAACCTAGAGGTAACTCATGATCTTCTAAAGGAAGAACCTGACGAAGATCTTCTAACAGAGCTGGAAACAGAAATCAAAGAACTTACGAGCAACATGAATGACTTTGAGCTGCAGCTTCTGCTGAGCGAGCCTTATGATAAAAACAACGCCATTCTTGAGCTGCACCCTGGTGCCGGCGGAACAGAGTCTCAGGACTGGGGCTCCATGCTGCTTCGCATGTACACAAGATGGGCAGAGCGAAAAGGCTTTAAAGTGGAAACACTCGATTATCTACCAGGTGATGAAGCAGGTATTAAATCTGTGACATTGCTGATTAAAGGTCACAACGCTTACGGCTATTTAAAAGCGGAAAAAGGCGTTCACCGTCTTGTGCGCATCTCGCCGTTTGACTCATCAGGCCGCCGTCACACGTCTTTTGTGTCCTGTGATATTATGCCGGAGTTTAACGACGAAATTGAAATCGACATTCGTACGGAAGATCTAAAGGTCGACACATACCGTGCCAGCGGTGCCGGCGGACAGCATATCAACACAACTGACTCAGCAGTCCGGATTACGCATTTGCCGACCAATGTGGTAGTATCCTGCCAAACAGAACGATCACAGATCAAAAACCGTGAGCAGGCAATGAAAATGCTGAAGGCTAAACTATATCAAAAGAAAATTGAAGAAAAAGAAGCGCAACTTGCTGAAATCCGTGGTGAACAAAAGGATATCGGCTGGGGAAGCCAAATCCGTTCCTACGTCTTCCATCCATACTCAATGGTAAAAGACCACAGAACAAACACCGAAGCAGGAAACGTGCAAGGTGTCATGGACGGAGAACTAGACGCATTCATAGACGCATACCTGCGCTCTAAAATTTCATAATGTAAACCAAAAGACAAGGCGGCTGCCTTGTCTCAGACTGTAGACAAAACGCGATGAAACTCAGCGTGTCTACAGTCTTTTTTTGTTTAGTGGAAGAATGAGGATTGTTGATTTCCGTTCCAGGCGCTTCGCTTTCCGCGGGGCTGGCGGTGAGCCTCCTCGTCGCTGACGCTCCTGTGGGGTCTAACCCCTCCAGCTAATCCCGCAGGAGTCTGCGCGCCTTCCACTCCAATCAACAGGACTTCTAAACACAGCGTAGAAACAGTATGTAGTCTATTTTAAAAGGGGTACATATCATGGTTGAGGTGATAAAAATGATAATGAAGAAAAATCCAATCTAACGAGGTTCATTGAAAAAATGGCTGCTTGAGTCCAACTGATTTCTAAGTAACATTTAGTTGTATTAAAACACATACATATATATTTCAATATATTAACATTTTTACAATGATTTAATATTTGGCTGTTTTCGTAAACTTTGTTGTTTTCCGATAGTTAGAAAAAATATGGTATAATTTATCAAATGAAAACAGATAAAGGGAGTGTGGATAGATTATGAAAATTGGAGTGATTGCTGATATTCACGGCAATGCTCCTGCCTTAAAAGCGGTTCTTAATGAGTTTGATAAAAGGCGGGACATTGAGCATATCTATTGTTTAGGAGATATGATAGGAATAGGACCAGATACAAATGAAGTCTTGGAAATTTTATTTTCAAGAAATGATGTATCTATGATTACTGGAAATCACGATGAAGCAGTTTTGGCACTTCTAAAGGGGGAAGAACATCCATTAAGCCACTCTCACGCTAAGGAACATCACCAATGGATAGCGGATAATATGGACAAAGGTTTCATCTCAAAATTAGAACAGTTGCCTCGGACAATCAATTTAACAATTGAAGGTAAGTCTATATTGTTTATCCATTATCACATTGAGCAAGCCAAATTAAATGAACATATTAGCAAAGACCCTTTTAGTAGAATTGCTGAGCCGAGTTTAGATAATTTGCTCTCTCTATTTAAAGGAAACGAAGAAAATTTAATATGTTTTGGACATCATCATCCACTTCATTTTTTCGAGAGTAACGATACTATCTATTTAAATCCAGGTTCTTTAGGGTGCAGTTCAAAACCAACTGCCCCATATTCAATAGTAGATATAGAAAAGGACAAAATTATAGTTAGTTTAAAAGAAGTCTCATATGATAACACAAAGTTTTTAGAGTCATATGAATTATTGCAGGTTCCAGAACGTGATTTTCTTATCAAAGTATTTCACGGCAATCAGTTAAAACAGTAAACTTAAAAGGGAGATTTGTTTCCCTTTTTTTATGCCGATTTTAAATGGCTAACTGTACAGTGATTTGATTTTTGACACGATGAAATAAGCATTTGTTCTACTTGTTTTTCAAAGGATAAATGCTTGTCTATTTCGAGCCATCTAAACCAATATAAATAATTGTCGAGATATTTAGTTGCAACACCTTGAAACCTTCTAATCCAAGTCTTTAAACGGCTGTGAAAGTTATTTACGTTTTGAACGTGGAATATTCCCTTTTTCACTCGTTCCTTCTGTCTTTCGTTGATTGTTTCGTGTTGCAAACCTTTGAGTTTGGCGAACTTCTTGTAATTAGTCGCTGTATCTGTGCATAGCAAAGAAGATGGGTCAATATACTTACCTATTGCAGCATCAATTTCTTCGGCTTTGACACGACCAGTTCCAGCTTTCAAAGCAATTATGTTGTTATTACGGTCTTGGGCAACTACAACAGCTATTTTTAAGTCTGAAATACCTCGTTTTTCATCTGGAGTCTTTCGTTTCTTAGGCTTTCGATGTGTTACTTCTTTGCCTTTCATTGACTCACGAAAGAAGGTTTCATCACTCTCAATAATACCTTGAAGTTGTGCAAAGTCTAAAGACCGCAATGCATTCAGTATTTTATGTCTCCAATAAAAAGCAGTTGAGATGTGTATTTTTAGACGTTTAGCAATCTTAGGAAGCGTATAACCTTCAACCATCATTTCCATATACTTAACCCATTTTTCGGGGTAACGAGAGCCTGAAAAGGGTGTGTTAGTCATATCGTTGAATGTTTTATTGCAATCCTTACAAAGATATCGTTGGCGAGTCTTGTACTTACCGTTACGCTTAATAGCGGTACTTCCACAATGAACACAAGCAATACCACTACTGAAACGACTTTCACGAATACTCTTTAATAGTTTTGTAATCTTATCAGGTTCGTCTGGAAACAAATCGTTTTTCAAAGCGTTAAAGAGTTCAAATTGTTCTTCTTTGGTAAGTTCATTTGCCTCTTCATATACATCTAACCACATAGCGAACTCCTCCTTAACCACGATTATATCAAGCGTTAATTATTATGTTCAATAAAGCAACAAACTATGCGAAAACAGCCTAATATTTAAACCATCAAAGTGGACTTTCTTTATTATCTGCTTAGTCACCTAGTCCTCGTTTGCTATATATATACAATAAATTGTAAAAAGAGTAATATTATATGAAAGGGGAGAGTTGTATGGGTAATTACTTGGAAGATTTAGCAAAAAAAGTAGATAGAAGTATTATTAGAAATGTTTCTATCTGTGTAAATTACATAGGGAACCAAAAGTTTAACATTATGAAAAGTTTAGTGCCTGGTAAGAGTTTAGAGGATATTTTATATGGAATAACTAACGAAAAAGTCTTTAATTATGAAATAACAAGTGTTTCTTCTTCCCCAACTAATGTTATTTTGGGACCAGGATTACTTAGAAGGCAGGAGATAGTAATAAATCTAAGTATTAATACAAATAATGGGAGTACACCTAATATTTATTTTGAAAAAGAGCTTAAGCTTATTGAAGAAACAGAAGATTTATATTGGAGAAGACTCAGACGGAAAATAGGGAATGATTTATTAATTTTACCTGCGACTGCTGCATTAATATTTAAAGAAAGCAAAGTACTTTTGGCTAAAGGACCAAATACTGAAAAATGGATGATTCCTGGGGGATTGGTTGAATTAAATGAATTTCTTTCTCAAACTGTTATTAGAGAAGCGAAGGAAGAAACAGGATTAAAAATTGTGCCAAGAAAATTATTAAACGTCTTTACAGGTGAAGATTTTATTTTAACTTATCCAAATGGCGATAAAGTACAAATTGTCAGTTTCCCTTTTTTATGCGAAGTAATTGATGGTGAACTAAATCCCTTAGATAATGAAGTTGAAACATTACAGTTTTTCGAGTTGGATAATATCCCTAAATTAAAAGGAGATAACTGGTTAAAAGTTTTAGAAATGGGTGCGAAGGAGCTAAAAAATGAGCGGATACAATAATCTATTTAATCGTACTTCCTCCGGAAAAGCGCCCTTTTCTGGAACAAAAACATTTTCTTTTAATGATTTTTCATCCACTCTGATTTATTCAATATATAGTGATTATATAGTTCATTTTCTATCATCTGTTGACTCAGATAAGTAAATCCACATTTTTCAATTACTTTATTTGATGAAACGTTGTTAATTAAAGCTACTGCATTAATGACTTCTAAATTTGTATTTGTAAACAAATAGTCAATCAATCCTTTAGACGCTTTAGTAGCGTAGCCTTTCTTTTGATATTCACTTGAAATGGCATACATAATTTCTCTATTCGGTAAAGGAAGCTCATCTTTTATGCCTGTACAGCACCAACCAATAAATTCATAGGTTTCCTTAATATATACCCCTAGTTTTAAAAAAAGACCATCTATGTTTGATGTATTTACAACGGCATCAAGAAACGCTTTATTTGCTGGTATTTCGTAATTAGTAACCCAATCAACCCTTTGTTCTTTTGTTGATTTCCAGTCTGGCAAAAAATTAAATATTTCTGGTTGATTTGATATTCTGTAAATACTATCTGCATCTTCAATTGAAAACTCTTGAAGATAAATATCTCCACAATCTATCCTAAATAATCTTTCTGATGTTTTATGTTTCATAACTTTTCCCCTTGTCAATTATTTTTACTTCAACTATTTGAGTAATCTAGTTCTGTTAAACCACTCTTTTCCAGCATAACTTACAGATTCAAGATGAACCTTCCAATTTCCTCTTTTCCTTAACAATCTAGCCAAATTGCTGAATAACCTATTTTCATGTTAATACAACATTACCAAAAACCAGTGTTTTGTAATGCCCCCCCATCGCCCTATTGTCCTTTGATTTTATTAAGATTAGCGGTTACCAAAAATAATTACCAAAAGTATTACCAAATACCTTTACAATAAGTACCCCTCTAGTAAAATAAAAATATACAAGTTTATTGGAGGTTACAAATGATAATCGGTTATGCTCGGGTGTCTACTATTGACCAAAACTTAGATCGGCAAATTGGTTTGCTTAATGAATATGGTTGTGAAAAAATAGTTAAGGAGAAATTTACTGGTACGGTTAAAGATCGAAAAGGACTTCATCAACTTTTTGATGTCATTCGGAAAGGCGATACAGTTGTAGTGGAGAGCATCTCCCGTTTAGGACGTAAAACATTGGATATCCTCAACATAATTCAACAGTTAGAAGAGATGGGGGTGCAATTCATTTCTTTAAAAGAAAATATGGATACAAGAACCTCTACGGGCAAAGCCATGTTCCAAATGATGTGTGTCATTGCTGAATTAGAAAGAAACCTTATTGCTGAGAGAGTAAAGGAAGGACTTGAAGCAAGTAAAAGACGTGGGAAAACATTAGGTAGACCCAAGTTGGATAAAGAAAAGCTTGCTGTTGCGCTGCGGATGTATGATAGTGAAGAATATTCTATAAAGGAGATAGTCTCAGCAACTGGAATATCTCAAGGTTCCTTATATAGAGCAGTCAACGGAAGAAAGCTTGAAGAAATAAAAAAATAAGGCGCGTTTTATTTATTATTTCTTCAAATTTACTTTGCGGTCTACAGCAGGAACCCTGTCACTAAGCCTAATACAGGAATTTAGGCTTTTTATACATAATTGTCCCCCCTTATAAAAACTAAAATAGTTTTACTTACGCTTTGATAATGCCCGCAGGTAGTTTTACTTTAATTAATTTAGGCTTTTTATATATTAGTTTCCCTCCTTTCGGCGACCTTGAGAAGCCCCAGTTTATTCAGCTAATTTTTTCAACTAAATCGTTTTTAATCAAGTCGTGGATAAACTCATTGATTTCTCTATCTATGTCTTCCTTTTTGTAATGATTTTTAACCGCATTCACTACATTGTTGATTGAATTACCAGAACCCATTTCTTTAATCTAAACTTAGTGAAAAATATATATTTGGAGTAGGCACCAAAGCATTGATTCAGTAACTCAAATTAAACCCAACTTCATTCAATATACCTTTAGAATCCGTTCCATGCGCAATACCATTGCAGAAGTAGAAATGAGTATGGCCTGCCGCTGGTTTCTGGATTTACTTTTATACCTTAAAGCCTCGACTTTTAAGGAAATCCTTTACTTTTTATAGGTGGCTTGGTTGATTCATCCTTATGATGTGGAGTTCCGTCAATTTTCTCCGTAATCCCTCGGGCTTTTCATTCTCTTACTCAAGTCAAGGTAGAACGTTCTGCATAGAGTCGCCAAGCCAGATAGTTAACCAGAGTGCAATGAAGCGGAAGACACTTGACTCCTGCGGGACCTAGAGGGAAGGCTGAGACCCCGCAGGCGCAGGCGAGGAGGCTTAGCTCCCTCCCCGCGGAAAGCAAGTGTCTGCAGCGCAATGAAACGAGCCTGTTCAAAGTAATAATCTTGGCTTTTCATTCTTTAAGATAATGTAGAACGTTCCTAATAAATTCTACAAGCTAGATAGCAGACCAAGAGTGAAATGAAGCGGAAGCCACTTGACTCCTGCGGGATATGAGGGAAGGCTGAGACCCCGCAGGCGCAGCTGAGGAGGCTCAGCTCCCTCCCTGCGGAAAGCAAGTGTCTGCAGCGCAATGAAACGAGCTTGTACAAAGTAATAATCTTGGCATTTCATTCTTTAAAATAATGTAGAACGTTCTACATAAAGTCTTCAAGCCAGATAGCAGACCAAGAGTGCAATGAAGGGAAGACACTTGACTCCTGCAGGAATGGAGGGAAGTCTGAGACCCCGCAGGCGCAGCTGAGGAGGCTCAGATCCCTCCCCGCGGAAAGCAAGTGTCTGCAGCGCAATGGAACGAACTAGTTCAACGTAATCACTCAGGCTTTTCATTCTCCTACTATGTATCTTCAAATGACTTATCCAGCCAAACTCATAAGCTTCCCAACATTGGAAACACTAACCAAACAAACCCACTCACTTCACCTCGTTAATACGGCATTTCAATGTCATTTACACAGCAAACTTACGAATGCTATACTCTGAAAGGTTATGAATATCACTGGAGGTTGAAGGCACACATGAAGCAGCGCAGACGCACTTCTACATACAATCCAAAACTTGATAAAATACTCGAATACATCTTTATCCTGGCCGGCTCAGCAATCGTCGCACTGGCCTTTAACTTATTCCTGCTCCCCAACCGGGTAGCCTCCGGCGGAGTCAGCGGAATCAGTACCATTCTCGATGCGATGCTTGGCTGGGAACCGGCGTTTGTTCAATGGGCATTTAATATCCCGCTATTTATTCTCGGAGTTGTCCTCCTCGGAAGGCAGTTCGGATTCAAAACACTGATCGGAACAATCTTTCTTCCATTAGTTGTCTTTCTATCAAAAGACATGGCCCCTGCCACAACAGATCCCCTGCTAGGTGCACTGTTTGGAGGCATTGGTGTCGGTCTCGGCCTCGGACTTGTATTCCGCGGCAAAGCTTCCACCGGAGGCACAGACCTGGCAGCGCAGATCCTCCATAAATACACAGGCTTAACACTTGGAACCTGTGTCGCACTCATTGACGGGCTGATTGTACTAACGGCGGCGATCGTCTTTGATATTGAGCGGGGTCTTTATGCGCTTATCGCCCTCTATGTGACAAGCAAAACAATCGATGTCGTTCAGGTAGGTGTAGGCCGGTCCAAAACTGTGCTGATTATTACCAATCAGGAAAATGAAGTCAGAGCAGCGATCTTAAACAAAATTGACCGCGGCGTAACAAGGCTGTCAGCAATGGGCGGCTACACTGATGATGAGCGGCCGGTGCTGATGTGTGTAGTGGATCAAACAGAATTCACGAAATTGAAACAATTGGTAAAGAGCATTGACAGCACTGCTTTTGTAGTTGTAATGGACGCCTCAGAGGTGCTTGGAGAAGGTTTCAAACGCGCGTAAATAGGATATAATTACACTGATTTGTTTAGCTAAAGGGGGATTTCGAGGATGAAATTCAAACTGGCGATTACTGTATTGAGTATGTCTTTCCTTCTGGCTGCCTGCGGAGGCGGAGGAGATGAAAGTGGACAGGAGCCGGCACAGACGGCTGGTGAAGGCTCTGTTGACACAGCAGAAGCGGAAGAGCTTTATTTGCAAAGCTGTGCAAGCTGCCACGGACAGAACTTCCAAGGAGGAGCCGGACCGAGTCTTGAGAACATAGGCGGCAAGTATGACCATGATCAGATTGAAAGTATCATTCTTAACGGCCGGGGCAATATGCCAAAGGGTATCCTTCAAGGAGAAGATGCCACAGTGGTAGCGCAATGGCTGTCTGAAATGAAATAATGATAAACCAACCATGATGGTTGGTTTTTTCATTATCTATAAAAAGTCCCGAATATAATGATTGCAAAAATGGTCGAATAGTTCTATAATTCAGAAAAGTGTTTCTCCATGATATGACAAATTTCTTACTCTTTTTTTTACAAACTGCTTTCCCTTCTTTAACAGTAATGAAACATAAATGTAACAAAAATAGACTATTTTTGGCGATTTTTGATGATATAATGTTCTTTGTGAGAAAAGGTTAAGTACTTTACTCGGAATTATTTATTCGACAATTTCAGACATAGATAACCAAGGTTGAATAAACAAGGTACTAATACAACTTTAGGATGATTGCTATGATAGAAATGCAAGACGTTAAAAAAACTTATCCTAATGGTGTGACAGCCATTAGCGGCATAGATGTGATGATACATGCAGGAGAATTCGTTTACGTAGTGGGACCCAGCGGAGCAGGTAAATCAACATTTATCAAAATGATGTACCGTGAAGAAAAGCCGACAAACGGAAAAATTACAATAAACGGAGTAAATTTGGAGAAGCTCAAGGAAAAGAGAGTTCCTCACCTCCGCCGCGACATTGGCGTAGTATTCCAGGATTTCAAGCTTTTGACAACACTTACCGTCTATGAGAATATAGCCTTTGCGCTTGAAGTGACCGGTGAACATCCGCGGCACATTAAGAAAAAAGTGCTGGATGTGCTGGATCTTGTCCAGCTGAAGCATAAGGCAAGGCATTTTCCGAACGAACTTTCAGGGGGAGAGCAGCAGCGTGTGTCTATTGCACGATCAATTGTGAACAACCCTGCAGTTGTCATTGCGGACGAGCCTACCGGCAACCTGGACCCTGATACGTCCTGGGATATCATGAACATATTTGAGGAAATCAACAACCGGGGAACAACTGTCGTGATGGCGACACACAACCGCGAGATTGTTAACACCATGAAAAAGCGAGTCATCGCGATTGAAGGCGGAAAGATCGTGCGTGACCAGGCAAGAGGGGAGTACGGTCTATATGATTAGGACTCTTGGACGCCACTTCAGGGAAAGCTTAAAGTCACTTGGGCGTAATGCCTGGATGACCTTTGCCTCCGTAGGTGCTGTTACGGTAACACTTTTCCTTGTCGGAACGTTTCTAGTCATCATGATGAATTTAAACCATATCGCAACGAATTTAGAGGAGAACGTTGAAATCCGCGTTCTCATTGAACCCACTTCAACTTCCGAAGAAGCACAGCAGCTCAGAGCCCAGATAGAAGGCATACCGGAAGTCAATGAAGTTGGTTACTCACCAAAAGAAGAAGAACTTGAAAATTTGATTAACAGCTTTGGAGAGGAAGGAAGTTCCTTTCAGCTGTTTGAACAGAATAACCCGCTGAATGATGTCTATGTTGTCAAAGCAGCCAACCCCCAGGATACTACGCTGGTGGCGCAGCAGATTGAGACATTTGACCACGCATTTAAAGTCCGTTACGGGCAGGAGCAGGTTGAAAGACTGTTTGATGTCGTAAATGTGGCCAGAAATATCGGAATTGCATTGATTATTGGTTTGGTATTTACAGCGATGTTCCTTATCTCTAATACAATTAAAATCACTATTTTTGCAAGGCGCAGAGAAATTGAGATCATGAAACTAGTAGGTGCAACTAACTGGTTTATCCGCTGGCCGTTCTTTATTGAAGGACTGCTGCTGGGTGTGTTCGGAGCAGTTATTCCGATTGCCGTAATTGCAACAGGATATCACTATCTGTTTAACTTTGCAGAGCCGAGAGTCAGAGGCTCGTTTGCCGAAATATTACCCATGTATCCGTTTATTTTCCAGATCGCGCTCGTTCTGCTTTTGATCGGCGCTCTGATTGGAGTATGGGGAAGCTTAACGTCCATCCGCAAATTCTTGAAAGTTTAAAAGCCTGAACCGGCAGTTTTTCTGCTGGTTCAGCATCTGTATACATATCAAGGGGGAGGAAACACGGTGAGAAGAAAGCTGTTAGCTCTAGGCTTGGCAGCAGTCATTGGGACAAGCGGCGCGATCGCTCCTGCAGGCAGTCCGACTGTACATGCTAATGAACTTGAGAAAAAGAGACAAGACATTCAAAACCAAAAATCTAATATAGATTCCAATATTAAAAGCAAGGAAGGCCAGATTGACGGCCTGAAATCACAAGAGCAAAAGCTCAATGACGAGATTAAGAGACTTGATATGCAGGTTTCAGATACGAACGGCAAAATCCGTGAAAAAGAAGCGGAAGTAGAAGAATCAAAAAAACAGATAGAAGCTTTAAAAGTACAAATTGAAGAAGTGAAGGAAAGAATTGCAAAACGCAATGAACTGTTAAAGGACCGTGCACGCTCCATTCAGGAAGGCGGCGGTGTGATCAGCTACTTAGATGTGCTTCTAGGTGCTCAGGATTTCAGTGATTTTATTACACGTGTCGGTGCCGTTACAACTTTTGTAGAAGCAGACAGAGAAATTATTAAAGCCCATGAAGAAGATATGAAGCTTCTTGAGCAAAGCGAAGCAGAGCTAAGCAGCGAATTAAAAAAGCTGGAAACAGCCTTAACAGATCTTCACAATTTGAAACAGACACTTCAAAAGCAGGTTGCTGAGAAAAATGCAGTGATGTCACAAGTGAAACTCGATCATGAAGAAGCCCTGCATGACTTATATAACCTTGAAGACGAGTCTTCATTCCTTGCAGAGCAGGATGAAATTCTCAAACAGGAAATTGAACGCCAGCGTTTAGAAGAAGAACGCAAAAAGCGTGAAGCTGAAGAAGCAGCTCGCCGTGCAGCAGCTGAAGCGAAAGCAAAAGCAGCAGCAGACGCTAAAGCAGCGGCAGAAGCAAGAGCTGCGGCTGATGCAAAGGCAAAAGCTGAACGGGCAGCACAGCGCAACAGCAGCAAACCAGCAGCACCCGCACCAAAAGCATCTGCACCAAAAGCGCCGGCAAGCAGCTCTGGCTCAGGATCCGGCAGCAAGAGTGCGCCAGCACCTGCCGTAACAGGCGGAGCATTTATGTGGCCTGCACAAGGTTCATTTACATCAGGTTATGGAGCTCGCTGGGGCAAGCTTCATGCCGGAATTGATATTGCGAATGCATCACCGAACGTTCCTGTAGTGGCATCCGCATCCGGAACGGTCATCCGCGCTAACTATTCCAGCAGCTATGGAAATGTAGTCTATATTGCCCACAGCATTGGCGGCAAAACTTATACCACTCTTTATGCCCACCTGGATACAATGAATGTAAGCAGCGGACAGACTGTCAGCAAAGGGCAGCAAATCGGCTATATGGGTAACACCGGTCGTTCCACAGGAAAGCATCTTCACTTCGAAATCCATGAAGGTTCATGGAGTGGCCAGAAGAATGCTGTAGATCCTATGAAGTATTTACGTTAAATATACCCGTTTCAAAACTCCTAAAACTAACGTTTTAGGAGTTTTTTCTTTTGAAGAATCATTATTTTTTTGCACATTGGCTTTCTCCTCCTAAATTTTCCAAACTCTACATGTTTTGTACAAGCTTTTCATATACTAAGGAAAATGCTCTTGAGGATACACCCCGAGATGTACAGGCGTTGAGATGAATAAGGAGGATCATCATGAATCAGAAATTGACTGCACTACTTGTAGCTCTTTCACTGCTGCTGGGAGCCGGGGGCATGTATGCCGGCTTACAGCTGACAGAGAGTCCGGCAGAGCTGTCAGCTTCAGAAGATGGGGGCATTCCATCCATTACTGATGCTATCGAGGCGACTGCGGAGGCTAAGGACATACCAGGTTTTGAAAAAGTGGAGCAGGCTTATCAGCTCATTTCAGAAAAGTATGTAGAAAAGGTTGATGAACAAAAGCTTCTTGAAGGGGCCATACAGGGGATGCTGAGCACGTTGGAGGATCCTTATTCTGTCTACATGGATAAGGAAACAGCTAAACAGTTTTCCGACTCTCTGGACAGCTCATTTGAAGGAATAGGAGCAGAAGTTGGCATGGATGAGGGCAAGGTTATCATTGTTTCTCCATTTAAAAACTCGCCTGCTGAAAAAGCGGGACTGCGGCCAAATGATCAAATACTGAAGATTGATGGAAAGTCTGTTGAAGGATTGGACCTCAATGCGACAGTGCTGAGGATTCGCGGCAAAAAGGGCACAAGTGTGCTGATTGAAGTCCACCGTCCCGGTACAAGAGGGAATATGAAGCTTGAAGTGCTTCGGGATAATATTCCGATTGAAACAGTATACAGTTCTGTTAAAAAGTATAAGGATAAGACTGCAGGCTATATTGAAATCACTTCTTTTTCAGAACATACATCAGAGGATTTTTCAAAGCAGCTGAGAAATCTGGAGAAGCAGGGAATTGATGGACTGATTCTGGATGTACGCGGAAATCCGGGCGGGTATCTGCAAAGTGTGGAAGAAATTCTTAAGCAGTTTGTCACAAAGGATAAGCCGTATATCCAAATTCAGCAGCGAAACGGACAAAAAACCAGATACTATTCGAGCTTGAAGAAAAAGAAGAGTTACCCAGTAAATGTGTTAATTAATGAGGGCAGTGCTTCTGCATCTGAAATCCTTGCTGGTGCGCTGAAAGAAGCGGGAGACTATGAGATTATCGGTGACACCTCCTTTGGAAAGGGAACCGTTCAGCAAGCTGTGCCTATGGGCGACGGCAGCAACATTAAGCTGACGCTTTATAAATGGCTGACACCGGACGGAAACTGGATTCATAAAAAAGGCGTAGAGCCGACGATTTCTGTTTCTCAGCCGCTCTATTTTCAGGCTGGTCCGCTGCAGGCGGAAAACAAGCTTGCCCTCGACCAGAACAACGATGATGTCAAGGTGGCCCAAATTCTCTTAACAGGGCTCGGTTTTGAGCCAGGCAGAGAAGATGGCTATTATAGCAAGTCAACAGAAACAGCCGTCAAAGCATTCCAAAAAGTGAACGGCCTTTCTGCAAATGGAGTCATTGATGCGGAAACTGCGCAAAAAATGAACGAACTAATAGCTGAAAAGCGCAAGGATGAAAACACAGACATGCAATTGAAAACAGCAGTGCAATCACTATTTCACTAAAAAAAATGGCTCGGGAACCCCCTGCATACGCAGTTTCCTGAGCCAGTTTTTTAATGATTATATTTCAAACTTCCTGATGAGCTGGTTGAGCTTTTCGGAAATATTTTTCAGATCATTTGATAGGACTGCGACTTCTTCCACTGACTGCGTCTGCCCTTCAACTTTACCCATAAATTTGCTCAGTTCTTCCACAGAAGAGGAAGATTGGCCATTCATGTCCAGGATGCTGGCAGACACTTCTTCCGTTCCGGCAGCGATCTCCTGGCTGACACCTGTAATGTCCTGAACCCTTTTGTTGATTTCTTCTGAAGAGGATAGAATGTCCTGAAACTGATGCTGTACAGTTTCAACAGTTGTAATTCCCTTGTTCACCTGATCATTTGTTTCGTTCATAGCTTGAAGAGACTGTGCTGCTTTTTCGTGAACCTGTTTAATCAACTGGGCAATTTCCTCAGTAGAGGCGTTTGTTTCATTAGCCAGCTTGCCAACTTCCTGTGCCACGACCGCAAACCCCTTGCCATGTTCTCCTGCGCGTGCCGCTTCTATGGAAGCATTTAGTGACAGCAAATTGGTTTGTTCTGAAATGGAGCGAATGACTCCCACAATATTTTCTACATTTTTGTTCATCTGAATGAACTCGGTCATGACACTTTTCAAATCATGAAAGCTTGTGGAGATTTCTTTCATTTGATCTGCAGCTGTTGAGATGTCTTCCTGGCTTTCCATGATTTTGCTGTTGGAAAGATGTGTTGTTTCCCCGACCGATGCAGCACTTTCCGCAATGCGCTGAACGCCTGCCGCCATCTCTGTCATAACGGTCGAAGCTTCCTGCAGTGAAGCTGCCTGCGCATAAACTGCTTCCTGAATTTCTGTGATGCCATGAGAAATCTCTGTGAAATCCTCTTGAGAAGAAGCTGCCTGATGGCCGAGCGTGCCTGAATGGTTTGTTACAGAGAGGGACTGTGCCTGAATCTCTCCCATCATTGCCACTAAGCTGTGCTGCATTTTTTCAAGCGGAGCGGCAATCGTCATAAGAGGACCGAGTTTTTTGTAACTGACTTTGTCATTCAATACACCGCCCGCTATTTGGCCGACAAACCGTTCTATTTCCTGAAAAGGTTTTGCAAATCTCGCAAAGTTGATAAATCCTGAAGCAATGAAGCCGATTTCTATTACTCCAATAAGCAATAGGGTTTTCATAGATAGTAGTGGTTCCTGGCTGACAGAGCTGTAAATAACAGCAACAATCAATGAAGTAATCAACCCCTGGACACTAACCTGAAGTGTGTACACTAGGAGTTTTTTCCCTACACTAGTCATATTTTCATTCATTTTACCTTCTCCTTTAAATGTAATTACATGGAAGCTATTACTTATATCGGTATCTAAAGACCTGTTTTTTATAAAATGGACGGAAAAATTGTCATACTATCGAAATATTTTATAGAGAATTAAACATGTATTGAAAAGATTGCTTTTGTCATATTTTGTCGATTATATAGGGTATAGGGGGTATTACAATGAAAAGATCGAGCGCAATCAGGGAACAGAGATACAAAGAACTGATAGAGCAGTTTAAGGTCAGAATACCGGAATCTAAACTTTCTCATGCAAAGGTTTCCAAGCTGATGCAGATTTTCTGCATGTATCTCGTCAACTACACAGAAATCAATCATTTGGACGAGATTAAAGATAGCCACATACAGGACTATTTTCAGTATGTAATGGATAGTTACCGCAGGTTGTCGCTATCACTAACTGACATTAAGAATTCTATGAAACTGATTGAGGAAGCGCTTCATATCTCGATTGATTCGTCCATGCTGGATTTTTCTTTATCTAACACAAATCTATGGAACAAACTGAAATAATCTGCTGCTTGAGATACTCATCCTGCCTGTTATTTGATAAAATATGAGTACATAATCAGTAAACTATCTACAAAGGCAGGTGGCAAAGATATGCTGGCAGAATTTCTTTTGGAGCTGGCCAAAGCAGCAGGGCGTTTTTTTCTGCATCCGCTCTTATACTATTTTCTACTATTTAATCTTGCTTACGGATACTGGCGGGTAAAAAACGAAAGAAGATCGTTTTCTTTCAGAATTCAGGACGGCTTTGAAGATATGCGCTTCTCATACAGCAAGGGGCTGCTCACAGGAGCTGTGTTATCGTTGATACTGCTGGCACTGGGGCTTTCTCTTCCGTTAACTGCTGTTATTTTAATAGCTGCTCTTACAGCATTTTTAACCATTCCTCTTAAACTGAGATGGCTGTCTCCGGCCTATACAGTGGGGCTTGCTTTATTTGCGGTGTTTTTAATAGGTCGCTACGGTGGAGAGGCAGCAGCTTCTTTTTTTATTGATTTACAAAATATCAATTACAGCAATCTCGCTCTGCTTGCTGGACTGCTGATTCTTGCTGAAGGATTTCTTGTCAGAAGAAGCGGTTACCTAAGAACCTCGCCTTCCATTATTAAAAGCAGCCGGGGTCTGCCAATCGGCAGTCATCAGGCTAACCGTTCATGGATGCTGCCGCTCTTAGTGCTGATACCGGGCGGCTCCTTTTTGCCGGATTGGGGACTGTGGCCTGTTCTTCATATCAATGGCGAGCCATTTCTATTGCTGCTGTTTCCGTTTTTTATCGGGTTTTTTCAAAGAGTACAGGGCTCTTTGCCTAAGCAGAGCATTTTGATGACGGGTAAGAGAATATTGTGGCTGGGTGCGTTGACTGCAGTGATTGCGGTTGTAAGCTACTGGTGGACTCCGCTTGCATTCGGAGCAGCCGGCATCGCGGTGATTGGCCGCAGCTTTTTAAGCATCAGGCAGCGTATGAATGACAACTCCGCTTCTTTTTATTTTTCAAGAAGAGACAAGGGCTTAAGTATACTCGGCATACTAACGAACTCTCCCGGTGAGAAAATGGGGCTGCATGTAGGTGAGATTATTATGAAAGCCAACGGTGAGCAAGTTCGTTCTGTGGAAGAGTTTTACCGTGCGCTCCAAAAAAATCCTGCCTTCTGCAAGCTGGAAGTCATCGATATTAACGGACATATCCGCTATGTGCAGGGTGCGATTTACGAAGGCATGCACCATGAGCTGGGGCTTTTGTTTGTTACTGATGACAAGCAGTGGGAAAATGCGGCGGTTTAAATGACAAAAAGATGACTTCTGCCTTGGGTGGCAAAAGTCATCTTTTTCATTTATCACTTATCAGATCCCGTTTACTATACCCGAAGAATCCTGCTAGTGTTAGTAAGAAAGTGAACAGTATGAGGAAAACTGTGGTTCCCCACTTCCATTCTTCTAAAGGGATATGTGGAATATAGCTGAACACGTTGAAACCCTCTACATATGCTGGGAAATTCAACAATTGTCCAAAGTAGCTGATAAAAAAAGCAAAAGCAACATATACCCAAATCAACACGGACAGGCGGGGCAGCCAGCCGATCAGCAAAGATAATAAACCAACAAAGAAGAGAACTGCAGGCAGCCATA
This sequence comes from Metabacillus lacus, assembly GCF_009674805.1. Classification (GTDB taxonomy): domain Bacteria; phylum Bacillota; class Bacilli; order Bacillales; family Bacillaceae; genus Metabacillus_C; species Metabacillus_C lacus. The sequence goes on from NZ_WKKI01000012.1 coordinate 72,454, forward strand.
CGATTCCGGCGACAGTCATATCCCATAAACTGAAAGGTGTAATCATCACACTTCGCTGCGCAAGATACAAACCTAATATTGCAGAGAATTGTCCACCCGCTCCAAGAATGCCGGCAAGCATCACATGCTGCCAATACAATGTTTTCCGGGATAATTTAGTCGCATAAAGCTGATCGAGACGCCCCTTTTTTTCCTCAGCAACAAGCTTCATGAAGCTTCCCACAATAAAAATAGCGGTTAATAGCGATAGTACAACAAAGAGCACACTCATAAATTGTTCTTGTATTGTGTAACCGCCTTCGACTACAAACATTGCCTGCAACATTTCATTATCGCCGATAAACGTATCCATATCAGCAAAAATAGAACCGTACATTGCTCCGGATAGGAAGAGGGCGAAAAGCCAGCACATAATAAACGTTTTCTGCAGGGAGAACAGCAGGCCCGGCAAAGTTAACAAACTTCGCCTGGCGTAAGGGGAGTGTGTTCTTTCAGGTAAATATCCTGCCCCTATGTCACGTGCCTGCTCCAGCAGATAAGCGAGGCCCAGAAAAAGCAAACTGGCAAGAAAGCCAATCAATATCGGAGTCCAGTTGTCCTCAACATAAACATTTCCTAAATAGCTCCAGCCAAGCGGGTTCAGCCAGGAAAGAGAGGGCGCATTATAATCTGTCATCATTCTGCCGATATAAAACAGTCCCAGTGTTAGGAAACTCAACCCTCTTGCAGTGCCTGCATTGGCTGCCAGTTGTGCGAAAATCAATGAGATGATGCCCCACAGAATGCCCTGCATGCCCAATGAAGCGGAAAAAAGCAGGTTGCTATAAAAATCCATTCCGGGTATATTCTGCACTTGCAGCAGTCCTGTCGATAAAACAATGATAACAGCATGAAGGAGCAGCATTTCTATCACGATAGCAGTTGTATTGGCCAGTCTCCCTACCGGAAAAGCGCGAAGGAGTTCTGCTGTACCGTTATCTTCTTCTTTTCTAGTAGTGCTGATGACGTGCAGCATGGATAGTATCGCATATAACAATGCTGTAAAAAGCAGCATTTGATGAGCATACATCGCTCCTACAGTATATGTCTCGGCTGCTGCCGCTGTCGGGCCAATCATGGCAATCATAGCCGGATTTTTCATCATGTCAAACAATCCCATCAAGCCGGCACTGTCATCTCCGTAAATTTCATATATTCCACTTGCGAAGCCTCCTGAGAAGACACTTAACACAACTGCCCAAATCAGAAGCTTGAAGAGGTCTCTGCGCAGGATATGTGCGAGGAGCATAGAAGTTTGATTGAAGCGGTTTTTCATTCCTTTCACCTACTTCCCTGTGTAATGGCGCATAAACAGCGATTCAAGAGTTGGGGGCACACTTTCAAGCTTTGTAACATGATAGGGCATGATGGCTTGCAGGATGGTTTCTATATGATCCGCGTCAGCCTGAAAAACTGCTGAAGTTCCGGTGATCGTTAAGTCATGCACACCCTTCACATTGCTGAGCTCAATTGGTTTCTCGCGGGTCACCACTTTATACTGATAGCGGGTCAAATGCCTAAGCTCCTCCAATGTTCCGGTCTCAATAACCTCACCCTGCCTAATAATCGCAACGCGGTCACACAATCGTTCTACTTCACTCAAAATGTGGCTCGACAGGAGAATGGATTTGCCTTGATTTTTTAAATTTGCCACTTCTTCCTGAAAGACAGCTTCCATCAAAGGATCCAATCCGCTTGTTGGCTCGTCAAAAATATACAGCTCAGCATCACTGCTGAGCGCAGCAATCAGCGCCACCTTTTGGCGGTTACCTTTAGAATACGTACGTGCTTTTTTTCTGATATCAAGCTGAAATTTTTCAATCAACTCATCCCGCCTTGCATCGTTCTTTGTCCCATGCAGGCGCATAAAAATATCTATTATCTCCCCGCCTGTTAGATTGGGCCAGAGATGCACATCACCCGGCACATAGGAGAGACGCTTATGAATGTCAATGGCGTTATCCCAGACATCCTTCCCAAAAATCCTGGCTGTTCCTCCGCTTCCTTTCACCAAGCCAAGCAGAATTCTGATGGTTGTAGATTTTCCTGCACCATTAGGTCCGATAAAACCCAATACTTCACCCTTTTTCAAGTCCATTGTTACGTTTTTTAAAGCATAAAATGACTTGTATTTCTTTTGCAGCCCTTTTATCTCTGCTATCATCATCACTTTCATCTCCTATTCTATGAGAAACAAAGTTTTATACTGAAATTGACTTTATAGTTCATAATATACACCAATTTTCTATAAAAATCCAAATGTTTTTAACCGTATAATTTGATTTAGTTCATACAATAGCATATGATAAATAGGAAGGAAAAACTTACAATCTCGATAAAATGTGGTGAAGAAATGAAGAAAAGCGGTTTTGATCTTAGGCGTGAAAAAAAGATGAAGGATATTGAAGAAGCAACGCTGAAGCTGCTGAATGAAAGAGATCTTTCACATATCACAATTGATGAAATAGCTAAAGGGGCAGGCGTTAGTAAAGTAACAATATTTAATTATTATTCAACAAAAGATAATTTAATCAATACATCCATTCACGGCTCACTGGCGTCCTCACAGAAAGAACTGGAAACCCTGGTGTACAGTGATCTGTCTTTTGAACAAACCTATCATGAAATCACCAAGTATAAGATGAGCAGGATTCATCAATATACGCCGGTATTTTTTCACAATCTCATAAAGCAATTTTCAAGTGATCCAGACTTTTATAATAGTAATATGCAAAAAGAAAATGAAGAGCTGGTATTAAAGCTTTTTCAAAAAGGGCGGAATGAAGGGAAAATCAATCCTGCTTATTCAGATGAAGTACTTTTGCTGTACATGCACATTTTCACGGAAGGAATGAAAAGTGGAGATATACCCAGTGAAAATTTAAAGAATTATGGAACGCTCATTTCGCAAATGTTCCTGAATGGGCTGCGCTAAAGCTGTGATGGCGTTCAATATGTTTCAAGACGATACGGAAATGGGTAATTTGATAGAGACAAAACTAGAAAAAGGTGGCCATTCATGAGTACTTTCCAATATATGAAAAACCTGATAAAAGATAGAAATATTGCAAGCATCACACCAACTTCAAAGAGCGGAGTGAAAGAAGTGTGCGAGCGGATTGACTTTAGTAAAAGAGTTGTCATCGTAGAATATGGCCCAGCAACGGGTGTGTTTACAAAGTATCTGCTGGAGCAGATGACAAACGACTCTCTTTTAATCGCCGTGGAGCTTAACGAAAACTTCGCTGAAACTCTGCAGAAAAACATCACTGACAGCAGGCTGCATGTATATCAGGAAAGTGCGGAAAACATTGATGAAATTATGGAGAAGCACGGCGGTGAAAAAGCCGACTACGTGATCTCAGGCATTCCCTTTTCATTAATGAACTCAGAGCTGCGCCAGAGTATTGTCAGAAAAACGAAGGAAGTATTAAAGAGTGAAGGAAAATTCCTTCCTTATCAAACATTTTTTCAAAAAGACGAGCATCTGAAAAACTACCTGACTTCAAATTTTAACGACGTTCAGGAAGGGTTTATTATAAAAAATTTACCGCCTATGCGATTGTATGAGGCAGTGAAATAAATACGATGTATGCCGGGCCAGTATTCTGGGCCGGTTTTTTTATAGGTTGAATTCTCATATTTACTCCGGGAGCCTGCATAGTTGCCAAAAGTAATGAATATCTTTTAAAAGCTTTTTGTTTGACAATGTGCAAAAACATGATATATAACTCTGAATTTGGGTATATATCAAATAGAACGATGCAGCTAAGAGTAAAAGTGACATCCTGTCATTGACGTATGACGCGGTGTCATATATATTAAAACTATGATGACATCGTGTCATATTAAAGGAGACGAAACAGATGAATCAGCATAAATGGAACTTAAAAAAACTTCTTCACAAATTGCAATTACAGGATGTAAACGTTAGCATCTGCAAAAAGCCATCCATGAAACCAGAAGTAAAATAAAAATCACAACTTAGAAAGGAGAGTATTTTCTATGGATTTATCCCGAAAAAACACACCATCCTTTGTGCAAAAGGAAATTGAGCACATGGAAGAGCTGGTCTCGCCAGTTTCCAAAAAGGCTTCAAAATATGTCTTTTGGTCTTTCCTGCTAATGCCTCTTTCTTTCTTCAATTTGTTTGTCATCCTTTTTATCAATCCTTCAAGTTCCAGGTCAATTCCTTTAATGGCCGTATTTTATGCTGTTCTTGGAGCGGCAGGACTTGCACTCTATAGAGAAGCACGTTTTCACCACAAAGAGATCCTAAAAAAGGCGCATGGCTATATATTGGAACGGATTAATAACAGCCGAGTTGCATCAGAAAGCCAAAAGAAAGAATTTACATTCCTGATTCAGAAGCAGCCGATTAGGGCGTTGGACTTTTTTATCCAGTTTCTTGAGCAGGAGAATAAAAAACATAAAAGAGACAATGATATTCTCAATAGCTGACAGGAGGGAAGAAAGTGCCGAATCCTACTTTCTTCAACCTGCCCGAGGAAAAACGGCAGAGTTTATTATGTGCTGTGAAACAGGAGTTTTCCAGAGCCCCGCTATCTGAGGCCTCGATTACCAACATCATAAAGTCAGCCGGCATTCCCCGCGGCAGTTTTTACCAGTATTTCGAAGGCAAAGAAGATGCCTTTTTCTTTTTGTTAAATGAACTCTCAAAAAAGGTAAATCAGCAGTTTATGCTGCTGTTAGAAGAGAATTCCGGAGATTTATTTCAGACACTTCTCAATTTTTATGAATATATCATTGGTGAAGAAGAGCACTTTCATTTTTTGAAAAATGTATTTCTAAACATGACTTACAAAATCGAACATGCTTTTTCCCGCATGTTAGGCGATTCCGGTGCGGCCGGAAGATTTTTCCTCATCAGCAGCATGATTGATAAAAGCAGGCTGAACATCGAGGACGAACGGGAGCTTCTTCACTTGTTTAAAATTCTTAGCGCTGTTACCTTTCGCAACTTTATCGAAAAGTTTGCCAGAGATCTTCCCGCTGATATTGCCCTGCAGCGGTTTTCTATGGAAATCGACCTGCTGAAAAGAGGGTTATCTAAAAAGTGACAGCAGTGTTCTATCATGTGGGCACTGCTCAAAAACTGTATACTGCTATTTCTCCGAGGAGATAATGTAAACGTCATAGGAGGTTGGAAAGTATAAAGCAGCGGACGGGACAGGCAGAATTTTAGACAGCAGGACGAGAAGCCCCGCAGGTGCCAGACACCTATTGAAGAAGGAGGATGGGTTGCAGTGGCAAAGCAGTTTGTAGTGTTCGGGCTCGGCCGTTTTGGCGGCAGCATGGTGAAAGAGTTTTACGAGCTCGGAGCAGAAGTGATGGCGATTGATAAGAATGAAAATAAGGTATCGGAGTATTCGAAGTATGCAACTCACGCGGTGGTTGCGAATGCGATCGATGAAACAACATTAAAGCAGCTGGGCATCCGAAACTTTGATCATGCTTTTGTTTCGTTTGGTGATAACATAGAAGCCAGCATCCTCACAAGTCTTCTTTTGAAAGACCTGGGCGTAAGCAAAGTATGGGCAAAAGCACAAAGCAACTATCATCAAAAAGTGCTCGAAAAGATCGGTGTGGACCGGGTCATTCACCCTGAAAGGGATATGGCCAAGCGAATTGCCCATCACATTGCCTCGGAAAAAATGATCGACTATATTGAGCTGTCGGAAGATTACAGCATGGTCGAGCTGATTGCAACATCAAAAATACATAACCGCACACTGGCTGAGCTGGACGTGAGAGCAAGATATGGATGCACCGTAGTTGGCATTCAAAGGGGCCGCGAGATTAACGCTTCCCCAAATGCAGATGAAGTGATCAAAAAGGAAGACATTCTGTTGATTATAGGGCACAATGCTGAAATAGCCAGATTTGAGGCGCATGGTTTATAAACGCAGGAGTACCTTTCCGGCAAATTCTTCAGCAGTCCAAGTGAATTGGGCTGCTTGATTTTGGTTGTGCGCTGGTTTTTAGGGTGATGAAGATGCTCCTGCCCATCAGATAAGGCTGCTCCACGAAACCCAAAATAAGCGTAGAAATTCCCCTTATCCTGAAAAATCATCTAAAATAGCCTTCAATAGACGGAGGAATCAAACATGACCTACTGGTCACCGCCAGGAATGAAAATTGGTTTGATTCTTGTGCCACAAAAGAATTATATTTG